>JBFLZV010000025.1:0-27698 GCA_040756035.1 Pseudomonadota bacterium | reverse complement strand
ATTTGAAAAATGAAGCCAAGCAAAAATGACATTTTTGCTTGGCGTGGTTGAAAAAGTCCTGGACGGATTTTTTCAACATCTTGTTAGGGAAACTCTGATTAATTCAGATGCTATGGCCAACGATGACGACACCCAGCCTGTGCCCCCGATCACGCTGTCCTTCCCGCACTCGCGCAGCGCGCCGTCACAGACGCCGGGCGGTTTCAAAGACCTTGGCGTTACGCCGCTCGCGCAACGCATCGGACTCAATACCGAGCAATTGACAGGCCATTGGTGCAGCCGCTGTCAGGGCATCTGGTTCGGCTGTACGCTGGAGGTCGAATGCCCGGTTTGCGGCAACCGCCAAGGGTGATGGTCCTGTAAAGCGAATTTACAATCCCCTGATGTTTGCAAACTCGGTTTGCATACGCCTCTTCCGATCGTATTATGAAATGCATGGCATAACCCTAGTAACTAATTATTAAATCTGGAAATTTATTCAGACATTCTGGAGCGGCATAGCCATTGCACTGCCAAATTCCACACTGAACAACACGGAGGAGAGCAATGGCGAACCTACTTTGGTTGCAGGGCGGGGCCTGTTCGGGTAACACGATGTCCTTCCTGAATGCGGAAGAACCAAGCGCCTGCGACCTGGTCACTGATTTCGGCATCAATATTTTGTGGCATCCCTCGCTCGGCGTGGAGCTGGGCGACAACCTCCAAAAACTGCTGCGTGATTGCGTCTCCGGCAAGACTGCGCTCGATATCTTCGTCTTCGAAGGCACGGTGGTGAACGCGCCCAACGGCACCGGTGAATGGAACCGCTTCGCCGGCCGGCCCATGAAGGACTGGGTACGTGATCTCAGTAAGGCCGCGCAATTCGTGGTTGCCATCGGCGATTGTGCCACGTGGGGTGGCATCCCCGCCACCGCGCCCAACCCATCGGAGTCCCAAGGGCTGCAATTTTTAAAACGCAATCACGGCGGCTTCCTGGGCGTCAATTTCAAATCCAAGGCGGGCCTGCCGGTCATCAATATTCCCGGCTGTCCGGCGCATCCGGATTGGATCACGCAAATCGTGGTGGCGGTGGCCACCGGCCGCGCCGGCGACATCGCGTTGGATGATTTGCAGCGCCCCAAAACGTTCTTCTCCAGCTTCACGCAAACCGGTTGCACGCGCAACATGCACTTCGCCTACAAGGTCTCGGCCACCGAGTTCGGTCAGCGTAAGGGCTGTCTGTTCTACGACCTGGGTTGCCGCGGCCCGATGACGCACTCACCCTGCAACCGCATCCTGTGGAACCGTCAGTCGTCCAAGACGCGCGCGGGCATGCCGTGCCTGGGCTGCACCGAACCGGAGTTTCCGTTCTTCGATCTCGCGCCCGGCACCGTGTTCAAGACCCAGACCGTGATGGGTGTGCCGAAGGACATGCCCTTGGGAGTGGACAAGAAAGGCTACATCACGCTCACCTCCGCCGCGAAGAACGCCGCGCCCGCGTGGGCCGAACAGGATATCTTCGTCGTATAGCAACAAGGATGGCGAATCCTGGGCATCCCGGCGCAGCAAGGACTGCGCAGCGCCCGGATGGAATTATTCGGAGCTTCGTATAAGCAGGCGTGCCCGGCAAAAAAACTTTAGGAGGATTACATCATGGCAGTGCAAACACTTGACATCTCTCCCGTAGGGCGCGTCGAAGGCGACCTCGATGTGCGTGTGGATATCGAAAACGGCGTGGTGATCAACGCGTGGACCCAGGCGGAGTTGTTCCGCGGCTTTGAAGTCATTCTGCGCGACAAAGACCCGCAGGCCGGTTTGGTGGTGACGCCGCGCGCCTGCGGCATTTGCGGCGCGTCGCATCTTACCTGCGCCGCCTGGGCGCTGGACACCGCGTGGCAAACCGAGGTGCCGCGCAACGCCATCCTGGCGCGCAATCTCGGCCAGATCGTGGAAAGTCTGCAAAGCCAGCCGCGTTATTTTTATGGCTTGTACGCCATAGACCTGACCAACAAGAAATATCGAAAGAGCAAATACTACGAAGAGGCGTGCAAGCGTTTCGCGCCGTTTACCGGGACGTCTTATGAGGCCGGCGTCACTATCTCCGGCAAGCCGGTGGAAATTTACGCGTTGCTCGGCGGCCAGTGGCCGCACTCCAGCTACATGGTGCCTGGCGGCGTAATGTGCGCGCCGACGCTCACCGACGTCACACGCTCTTGGTCGCTGCTGGACTACTTCAGGAGGAACTGGCTGGAATCTCTGTGGCTCGGCTGTACGCTGGAGCGTTACGAGCAGATCAAGACTTACAACGACTTCATGGCTTGGTTGGACGAATCACCCAAACACGCCAACTCCGATCTCGGATTTTATTGGCGCATGGGCCTGGACATCGGTCTCGACAAGTACGGCGCGGGCGTCGGCAAATATGTTTCCTGGGGTTATCTGCCGCACGAGGACAAGTACCAGAAACCCACCATTGAAGGCCGCAACGCCGCGGTGATTATGAAGAGCGGGGTGTACGACGGCAAGACCGACAAGCATACGTTGATGAGCCAGGACAAGGCGCGCGAGAATACCATTCATTCATGGTATGACGAAGGGCCGGCGGATGTTCACCCGTATGACCGGACGACCCGCCCGATCCAGAAGAACGATACCGACTTCAAGGGCAAATACACCTGGGATACCGCCGTGCTGCACTCCGAATTTGGACGTCTGGAGGCGGGGCCGTTTGCGCGCCAGCTGGTGGCGGGCGGCAAGCACGGCGAGTCCTGGCAGCACTACGACGGACTCATCCTCGATATGTATAAAAAAATGGGCGGTCCGAGTCTACACCTGCGCCAGATTGCGCGCATGCACGAGACCATCAAACTCTATCGTCAGGCCGAACGCTGTCTGCGCGAATTCCGCCTCAACGAGCCTTGGTATATCAAGCCGAAAGAGAAAGACGGCCGCGGCTGGGGCGCCACCGAGGCCATTCGCGGCGCGCTGTGCCACTGGATCGAGGTAAAAGACGGCAAGATCAAGAATTACCAGATCATCGCCCCCACTACCTGGAACGTCGGTCCGCGCGACGCGCAGGGGCAGCGCGGTCCGATCGAGGAGGCCCTGATCGGCGCGCCGATTGCCGATGCGACCGATCCGGTGGAAGTGGGGCACGTGGCCCGGTCGTTTGACTCTTGCCTGGTATGCACGGTGCACGCGCATGACGCGAAGACCGGCAAGGAGTTGGCGCGCTTTCGCACCGGTTGATTAATCCTTCTGTTGAAACTAGTGGCCGGGGCCACTTTGCTGTACTCTGTTTCGCCGCGGAGGATCAATGCAACGGGAGCAAGAAGACGCATTACGCGAGCGTATTGCCGCGTTACTGCGCGCAGGTTTGAAGACCAAGACCGAGCCGTTCCCGGAAAACGACCGGGAATTCGCCGCGCTGTTGGCGGAGTTGCAACACATGGCGGACGATCTGGAGGGGAAACTTGTGCTCACCGGTTTTGTTGATCATCCTTACGGCGCGGATCAAATGCGCTGTCAGGAGTGCATGTATTATCTGGTGCACCGCAAATGGTGCGACCTGCCCGAACTCGCGCTGCCGGTGGAGGCGCACTGGTGGTGCCGGTTGTGGCGCATTTGATGAGTGTACGCCCGGAGTGGTCATGCCGTTGGTGGAGGATATGATCCGATGCTCACGATTATCGGCTGTGGCAACCTGACGCGCAGCGACGACGGCGTCGGGGCGCTGATCGCGCAACGGCTGCGGGCAAGCTTTAACGACGATCCGCCGGAGAATGTGCGTATTTATGACGCAGGCACCGCCGGCATGGAGGCCATGTTTCATGCGCGCGGCGCCACCTCGCTGATTATCGTCGATGCCGTCAATATTGACGTAGAGCCGGGCGCTGTCTTCGAGGTGCCTGGGCACGAACTGGAAACGACCTACGAGCCGCACTACAACCTGCACGATTTCCGCTGGGACCATGCGCTCGCCGCGGGCAGAAAGATTTTCCGCGACAGCTTTCCCGCGGACGTCACCGTGTATTTGATTCAGGCCGCCAAGCTGGATTTCGGCCTCGAACTCAGCGCGCCGGTGCGGGCGGCGGCGGATAAGGTCATCGCGAGCATCAGCGCACGCATCTACGTCCACACCACCTCATGTCTGACGTCGACATCCCATCTCGCCCCACGGTGACGGTGGCGCGCGGCAATCTCTATCTCGCGCGCGAACTGTGCGACGCCTATTTCCCCGGCACGAACAGCGTGGCGCTGCTCGAACGGGAAGGTTGTTTACTTATCGTCCCCCTGATCGCTGAGTCCAGCGGTGGCCTGTTGCTTAAAGTGCGCAATGCCCGTGGCGATCGTATGTTGCACGCCCAGGAATTTTTTCGCGCCCGGGGCTACGTCGAAGATGACGAAGAGCGTAACTGCCCGGTGCTGTGGCGCGCTGAAGTGGCCGCGTTGGAGATTATGGGGATTTTCGCCACAAAAATGTAAACTAAATTATCAATATGAAATAGTAGTTGACAGATTTTGTCGTGCTACCTAGACTCCCTATTAAAACCTCAGGAGGAGCGGGTGGTGCAAGACATCTCATCGGCGGAATTCAACGCGGCCATCGCCGCCGTCGAATCGGACACCGCGACCGCCGGCGAAAAGGCCGAGATGCTCATGGAGATTGCCATGGGCATGCAATCCCGTCTCAAGAGTGCGCAATCATTGCAACGCGCCGTTTCGCTCTACGAACACGCGCTGGAGTTGTGCCCGCAGGATGCGCCGTTGCTACACGCGCGCATCACCGCGCGCCTGGGCACGGCGTTGCAGGCCGTGCCGGACGGCGGCAGTGAAAGTCTGTATCGTGCGCAGGCCTGCTTCGAAGGCGCGCTGCCGGTGCTGAACGAGAACGGCCGCCCGCAAGAAACGGCGGAAACGGAGATGAATCTCGGGCTGGTGCTGCAAGCGCTGGCCGGCGAGGGGCGCGCCAGGATTCAGGACGCCATCCAGCACTATCACCGCGCGCTGCGCGTGTTCACGTGCGAGGCCTATGCGCAGGAGTTCGCCATCTTGCACAACAACATCGCCATCGCCTATCTCTCCATCCCCGTCGGCGACGAACGCGCCAAGCTGCGCGAGGCGCTCGCCGTGCAATCATTCGAGGAAGTGCTCAGGGTGATTAATATCGTGGATCATCCGCTCGAGTACGCGATGGTGCAAAACAATCTCGGTAACGCCTTGCAGTATGCCTCCAGTCAGCACGTGGTGGAAAACAATCTGCGCGCCTTGCAGGCCTACGACGAGGCGCTCAAGGTGCGCAGCGCGCGCGACACGCCGCTCGAATACGCCAACACCCTCGCCAACAAGGCCAACGTGTTACGCAACCTGCCGGATGATCCCGCACACCCCGAAGCCGGTCAGCGGGCCCGTCTGCTCGAGGCGACGCGTTTGTACGAAGAGGCGAAAAAGATCTTTACGCGTTTCAACCAGACCGGCAGCGCCGCCATAGTCGAGGAGGCGCTCCATGAGGTCGCCGCGGCGTTTCGACCTTACGCCTCCGTCCAATCCGGATGTGACGCAACGCATTTTTAGACGTTCTCACCACACAGGGATTATCAAGATGCAGGAATCTTTCATTACCCAGCTTGCCGTCGGGCACATCACCTGGGCGACAAGTCTGGTGTGGTTGCTGGCGGCGTTTATAAGCGCACTGGCGGGGGGCGCCGTGGCCGGTGTGCGGCTTGCCGGTAAAAACCTGGGCAACGAGCTGGCGGCGTTAATAGGCGCGATGTTCGGCCCCGTGGGCGCCGTGCCGGCGATTTTGTTGGGACTCGTGTTGTTGAAGTTCATCTGAAGGACGCTGTCATGTGGGATATGTTTTTAAATTCGCTGACGCTTTTTTTGCGCGGCAAGTTGTTCCGCGAACCAAAAATAGTGATCAGGCAATGGCTGATCGGTTTCGCCGTTGCGCTGGCGGTTTTTCTCGTGCTCGCCAAGATCGGTGTGTCGCTCTGGCTCGCGGTGGTGGTCACCGCCTTCGGCGCGGGTTTGCTGCAGCCGTATCTGTTTAAGCATCTCAAATACAACTGAGCGATAAAGACTGTCGTGAGTGCGCAAGGCTTAACCGAGCAGCTAACGAGCAACGATCTCGATCGTCTGGTGCAGACGATTACCAGCCTGGAGGCGATCGTCGCCGCTTGGGATGAGCCGCAACGCGCCACGGTGCAGGCGCTCAAGTCCGCCATAGAAGATTTACACAAAGAGGCGCTCGCGCGCTTGATACGCGCGCTCAAGGATGATGCGGCGGCGGGCGCCCGATTGCGCGCGGCGCTTAGCGACCAGGTCGTGTACGGCGTGCTGCTGTTTCACGGTCTGCTGCGCGAGCCGTTGGAGGTCAGGATACAAAAGGCTCTCGACGAGGTACGGCCGTTCATGGCCGAGCACGGCGGCGACGTGGAGTTGGTGACGCTGAAGGCGCCCGATACCGTGGAGCTGCGGCTGCTCGGCGCCTGTCATGGCTGCCCGGCCTCCGGCCAAACACTCAGCGCAGGCGTGGAAAAGGCGATCCGCGAGCATTGTCCGGAGATCGTGCACATCCGGCAGGTGAGCAAGGGCCGCGCGGAATCGAGACCCGCCGGGGACGCCGCTGTGGCGACCGTGCACTTCGTGAGCCCCTTCGCGCAGCACGCACGCGACGGCTGGCTGCCCGCGGCGCGGCTTGACGAGATCCCCGACGGCGGCGTGCTGGAGCGCAGCGTGCAGGGGCGTTCGGTGTTGCTCTACCGATGCGGCGCGCAGGTCAGTTGCATGGATAATCGCTGCGCACACCTCGGCATGCCGCTGGAGATGGGTCACGTCGCCGACGGCGTGATTACCTGCGCCTATCACGGCTTCCAATATCTGCTGGAAACCGGCGAGTGCCTCACCGCGCCCGAAGTGCAACTCACCGTGCATGCGGTGCGGGTGAGCGGGGATCGGGTGCAGGTAAAGCTGGAGGGTTAGCATGATGATAAACGCTTTGGATACCGGCTGAAACGATGACCAGCGCGCTGCATGTCAGTCTGACCAGCACCCTCCGGCGGCCGCCCGGTTCGCCTGCTCAGCCTTTGCTCGATCCGCAAGGGCCGCGGGTGTGTATGGGCGGCACGCGCGGCGGCGACGGCTTGGCCGTGCCGATCGCGCCTTCCGCCACGACCCTGTTCGGGCCGCGCGCCGCGTGTCTCGTCGCACGAGACGGCCCGCTGTGGGTCAGCGACACCGGACATCATCGCCTGCTGGGTTGGCGGCGCGCGCCGCTGACAGACGATGATCCCGCCGACTGGGTAATCGGCCAGCCTGATGTCACGCACGAGGGACGCAACGCCAAAGGCGCGCCCGGCGCGGCCACGCTCAACGTGCCCACCGGCGTCTGCGCTTGCGGGGCTGGCTTGGCCGTGGCCGACGCCTGGAATCACCGCGTGTTGATCTGGAAAGAGTTGCCCACGCAGAGTCACACCCCGGCGGACATCGTCCTCGGTCAAGACGATTTTGCAAACATCGCCGCCAATCGCGGCGCAGAGGCGCCCGATGCCGATACGCTGTTCTGGCCTTACGGTGTGTATTGGGACGGCGCGCGCTTGTGGGTGGCCGATAGCGGCAACCGGCGTGTGTTGATGTGGCGCGGTGTTCCGGAGAGAAACGGGCAGGCGGCGGACGGGGTGCTGGGGCAATCGGACATGCGCCGCCGCGACGAAAACGGCGGCGGTGATCCGTCGGCCGCGTCCATGCGTTGGCCGCATGCGGTCACCCTGTGGCGCGGGCGCTTGGCCGTCGCGGACGCCGGTAATAACCGTATCATGGTGTGGAACGCGTCGCCTGGCGGGAACAATCCGCCCTGCGATTTTGTGCTGGGGCAAAATGATTTCTACCAAGTGGACCATAACCAGTCGCTCTACTGGCCGGGCGCGGCGACGCTGAATATGCCTTATGGCCTCGGCGCCGCGGGCGAGTGGCTGCTTGCCGCCGACACCGCCAACTCACGTCTGTTAGGCTGGCGCGCGCAGGATGGCGCCACCGGCGCCGCGGCGCGCGCGCTCACCGGCCAGCCCGATTTCATGGCGAAAGGCGACAACCGCTGGCAAATGCCGGCGCGCGACAGTTTGTGCTGGCCCTACGGGGTTTCTCATTGTGATGGATGGGTGGTGGTCGCCGATTCTGGAAACAATCGGGTGCTGTTGTGGCGGTTGGCGGATTTTGGGATGAGGGTGTAATGATGGCTTTATATATGTTTTCTTGCCGGAGCCGTGCTCAATGAATCAGTGCGCCGATCTGCCCACCAGCCTTGAGAGCGCCGAGATCATCCGCGTGCGCGGCTTGGTGCAGGGGGTCGGTTTCCGGCCCAAGGTCTGGCGCTTGGCGCAACGCTACGGATTACGTGGCACTGTGGCCAATGACGGCGACGGCGTGCTGATTCAGGTGTCCGGTGCAGAAGGTGTGCTCGATGACTTTATCACCGCCTTGCGCACCGATCCGCCGCCCCTGGCGCGCATTGATGAACTGGTGCGCAGTCGCTGTGATGAGGCGATCTCTGCTGCTGATTTTCGCATTATCGAAAGCGCCGCCACGCGCGTGACGACCGGTATTCTGCCGGATGCTGCGACGTGTAGCGAATGCCTGGCGGAAATCTTCGATCCGCTCGCGCGCCGCTACCGTTATCCGTTCTCCAACTGCACACACTGTGGCCCGCGCCTGAGTATCGTCGAAGGCATTCCCTACGACCGGGCGCGCACGACCATGGCGTGTTTTCCCCTGTGTCCATCCTGCGCCGCGGAATACAGCGATCCGCAAGATCGCCGCTTTCACGCCGAAGCCAGCGCCTGCCATGCCTGCGGGCCCAAGGCGTGGCTGCAACGCGGCGACGGCAAGGCGCTGGCGGTGGAGGCTTATACCATGATGGATGACGTGGACGCCGCCTGCACCTTGTTGCAACGCGGCCACATCGTCGCCATCAAGGGGCTGGGTGGTTTTCAACTGGCTTGCGACGCCACGCAAGAAACCGCTGTCGCACGACTGCGGGAATTAAAGCACCGGCCGGGTAAACCCTTTGCGCTCATGGCGCGCGACGTGGACGTGATCCGCCGTTACGCCGCCGTGAACGATAAAGAGCTGGCGCTGCTGACCGGTCCCGCTGCGCCCATCGTGCTGCTGAACGCCGCCGGCGAACGCCTGCCCGAGGCCGTCGCACCCGGCGTGCGCACCCTGGGCTTCATGTTGCCCAACACGGCGCTGCACGACCTTCTCTTGAAGCGCATGACGCGGCCCATCGTGCTCACCAGCGGCAATCTCTCCGACGAACCGCAGTGCATCAGCAACGCCGATGCGCTGGCCCGGCTTGGCGGCATCGCCGAGTTTTTCCTGATGCACAACCGCGACATCGTCTGCCGCGTGGATGATTCGGTGGTCACGGTTGCGGCATCCGAGGCGCGTATAGTACGCCGTGCACGCGGTTACGCGCCCGCGCCACTGCGCCTGCCGGCGGGCTTCGAGAAAACGCCCGCGCTGCTCGCCATGGGCGGTGAGCTCAAGAATACCTTTTGCTTGTTGCGCGCGGGACAGGCTGTCCTCAGCCATCATATGGGCGACCTCGAAGACGCCTCTACCTTTGCCGATTACCAATCATCATTGCAGCGCTATCAAACATTATTCGAGTTCACACCCGAAGTTATCGCCGTTGACGCCCACCCGGAATATCTGTCATCAAAACATGGCCGCGAGACAGCCGAAACAACGGGCTGTGCGCTGATAGAAGTCCAGCACCATCATGCCCACATTGCCGCCTGCATGGCGGAAAACGGGCTGCCGCTGCACACTGCGCCGCTACTGGGTGTGGTCCTGGATGGTTTGGGCTACGGCACGGACGGTAGCTTTTGGGGCGGCGAATTCTTGCGCGCCGATTACCGCGACTTCACCCGCCTCGCCACCTTCAAACCGGTGGCCATGCCGGGCGGCGAGCTCGCGGTGTACCAGCCTTGGCGTAACACTTACGCGCACCTGATGGCGGAGATGGGCTGGGCGCAGCTCACCATGAATTATAAAGAACTCGATTTGCACCATTTCCTGGCTGCGCAGCCGCGCGCCTTATTGGACGATATGCTGAAAAAAGGCGTGAACAGCCCGCCGGCCAGTTCCTGCGGCCGGCTGTTCGACGCGGTCGCGGCGGCATGCGGCATTATGCGCGCATTCGTCAGCTACGAAGGCGAAGCCGCTATCCGGTTAGAAGCCTTGGTGGATGAAAAGACACTGGAGGATGAAGACGAAGCATTGGCCTATCCCTTCGCCATTCCGCGCTTGAAAGACAGCGGACTGCCGTACATCGAGCCCTTGGCCATGTGGCAGGCGCTGCTCGGCGACCTCATTTTAAAAACCCCCGTGCCGGTGATGGCCGCGCGCTTTCACAAAGGGCTGGCCATCGTCATCACGCGCATGGTGGACAAGCTCTCTCGCTGCGAAAGTGGCGACGAACCTATTCGCACCGTCGCGCTTTCAGGCGGCGTGTTTCAAAACAAGGTGCTATTGGAGCAAGTGATGAAACGTCTGCGCGCGCTGGACTTCACCGTGCTTACGCACCGCCAAGTACCCACCAACGACGGCGGGCTTGCGCTGGGACAGGCGGTCGTCGCCGCCGCGCATTCTTCCTCATAGGAGCACATCACATGTGTCTAGGCGTACCGGGACAAATCGTAGAGGTCACCGATCCGCACAAAAAACTTGCGGTGGTTGACGTGGGCGGCGTGAGGCGCACCATCAACATCGCGTGCATCGTGAACGCAGAGCATCCGGCGGCGGCGTGCATCGGCGATTGGGTGCTGGTGCACGTGGGTTTCGCCATGAGCCGCATAGACGAGGCAGAGGCGGCCAAGACCCTGGAACTTTTAACGCAGCTGGGTGAGATCCAAATCGAGCTCGACGCCATGCGGCAAGGGGAAGTCTGAGATGGGGAGGCAACCAGGCGGCATGACCACAACACGCGACGCACTCAACGCCCTGTATCCCTTCCTGCACGGAGACCGGCAGGATGCGGGCGCCTTAGTCCAAATGCTGGTCGAATCGATAGCGCAGAAAGCGGCGGACAGCATCGCCGTCAAGCGGGCGTTCTTTGCGGAGCAGGGCGCGGCTGTGGTGCGAGCGGCCCAGGCGCTCGCGCGCGTGTATGAGAACGACGGCCGCCTGTTCACCATGGGCAACGGCGGATCGAGTTGCGACGCCGCGCACGTGGCGGTGGAGTTTCAGCATCCGGTCAGCGCCGGGCGGCCGGCGCTGACCGCCATTAACCTGGGCGCCGATACGGCCATGCTGACCGCCGTGGGCAACGACGTGGGGTTTAATCACGTTTATGTGCGCCAACTCATCGCGCTCGCCCGCAAAGGGGACGGGCTGATCGGCATTTCCACCAGCGGTAATTCGGAAAACCTGATCGCCGCTTTCGCCAAGGCGCGCGAACTCGGCGTCGTCACGATAGGGCTGACCGGCGGCGACGGCGGCAAAATGGCCGCAGCCAAGCTGCTCGACCATTGCTTGGTGGCGCCGAGTCAGAGCATCCATCGCATTCAGGAAACGCACGTGGCCATTTACCACATTCTATGGGACCTGGTGCACACGCTGCTCGCCGACCGGCGCGGGGGACTTATCCAATCCCCTTCCTCCTGCAAGGGGGAAGACGGGGATGGGGGTTGAGTGTGTATAGGAAAATTTTATGAAATACGTTGACGAATTCCGTGACCCCGAGAAGGCGCGCGCCTTGCTCGCCGAAATCACTATGCTGGCGCAAGCGCTCAGCCGCACGCGCGGCCGTCCGCTGCAAATCATGGAAGTGTGCGGCGGCCACACGCATTCCATCTTTCGCTACGGCATCCAGCAGATGCTCCCGCCGGAAGTGGAGTTCGTGCACGGCCCCGGCTGTCCGGTGTGCGTGCTGCCCATGGGGCGCGTGGACGACTGCGTGGTATTGGCGGAGCGGCCGGAAGTCATTTTCACCACCTTCGGCGACGCGATGCGCGTGCCCGGCTCCAGAAAAAGCCTGCTCAAGGCCAAGGCGGACGGCGCGGACGTGCGCATGGTGTATTCGCCGCTCGACACACTCAGGCTTGCGCGCGAAAATCCGCAGCGCGAGGTGATATTTTTTGGCCTCGGCTTCGAAACCACCATGCCCAGCACGGCGTTCACCGTGTTGCAAGCCAAGGCCGAAGGGATTAAAAACTTCTCGCTGTTCTGCAACCACATCACCATCATCCCGACCATCAAGGCCATACTCGATTCGCCGGATTTGCAGATAGACGGCTTCCTGGGGCCGGGCCATGTCAGCATGGTCATCGGTACGCGCCCGTATGATTTTATCGCGCAGCATTACCACAAGCCGATCACCGTCGCCGGGTTCGAACCGCTGGACGTATTGCATGCGCTGTGGATGGTCATCAAGCAAATCGCCGAGGGCCGCGCCGAAGTGGAGAACCAATATGCCCGCATCGTGCCGCGTGAAGGTAACGCCGCCGCGTTGGCGGCGGTATCTGAAGTCTTCGAGCTGCGCGAGTTTTTTGAGTGGCGCGGTTTGGGTTCGATAGACCACTCCGGCGTAAAAGTGCGCGAAGCTTACGCGGACTTCGATGCGGAAAGAAAATTCACCGTGAAAACGGCAAGCATCGCCGATCCGAAATCGTGCCAGTGCGGCGAGGTATTAAAAGGCGTCATCAAGCCCCGCGCATGCAAGGTGTTCGGTACGGCGTGCACGCCGGAGACGCCGCTGGGTGCACTGATGGTATCCTCGGAAGGCGCGTGCGCGGCTTATTACAACTACGGGTGCGTGGACGTTACCGGGTCGCAGCGCCGCGTTGATGCCGCCGTTGCTTAGGGCTGATAAATATGAATGTTGCTTACGTTCCCAAGCCGCGCAGACAGCTGCGCGAAACGCACATCAACATGTCGCACGGCAGTGGCGGCAAGGCCATGCGTGATCTCATCGAGGACGTGTTCGTCGGCGCCTTCGACAATCCTTGGCTTGCCAGCCTGGAAGACCAAGCGGTGATTTCGCTTGCCGAGCTGGCTCGCCATGGCGACCGGCTCGCCTTCACCACGGATAGTTACGTCGTTGACCCGCTGTTCTTTCCCGGCGGCGACATCGGCACGCTCGCAGTGGCAGGCACGGTCAACGACCTCGCGGTGAGCGGTGCGCGCCCGCTGTTTCTATCCTGCAGCATGGTCATCGAAGAGGGCTTGCCGGTGGAACTGCTGCGCCGCGTGGTGGCCAGCATGCAGGCTGCCGCCCAGGCGGCGGGCGTGATGATCGTCACCGGCGACACCAAGGTAGTGGAGCGCGGTGCGGCGGACAAATTATTCATCAACACGGCGGGCATCGGCGTGGTGCGCGCCGGCATCAATATTTCGGCGGCAAACGCGCAGATAGGCGACGCCATCATCGTAAGCGGCTATCTCGGCGACCACGGCACGGCGATACTCGCCGCGCGTAACGAGTTGGCGCTGGAGACCTCGGTCGCCAGCGATTGCCAGCCACTCAATGGGTTGATTGATGCGATGCTGGAGGCCAGCCTTTCGATACGCAGCCTGCGCGACGCGACGCGCGGCGGCGTCGCCACGGTGCTGAACGAATTCGCGCACAGCGCGGGGCTGGCCATGCGCATCCGCGAGGCGCTGTTGCCGGTGCGCGAGGAAGTGAAAGGCGCCTGCGAGATACTGGGGCTCGACCCGCTCTATCTCGCCAACGAAGGCAAGCTCGTCGCCGTCGTCCCAGGCGCGACGGCGGCTGCCGTGCTGGCCGCGATGCGCGCGCATCCGGCTGGAGTGCGCGCGGAAATCATCGGCGAAGTCACCGCGCAACCCGAAGGGAGGGTGGTCATGGAAACCGCCTTCGGCGGCACGCGTATCGTTGACAGGCTGGTGGGCGAGCAGTTGCCGCGTATTTGTTGAGTGATCGTATGCACGAGCTATCCATCACGCGTAACGTCGTCGCCATCGTGAGTGAACATGCGCGCGCGCGCAAAATACTGCGAGTGACGCTTGAAGTCGGCAAGCTGTCGGCCGTCATGCCGGAGGCGATTCGTTTTTGCTTCGAGGCGTGCACCAGGGACACGCCGTTGGAGGGCGCGCGTCTGGAGATTGTGGAAATACCCGGCAGCGCAACGTGCCGTGACTGCGGCGCGGAGTTCGCGCTCTATGACCTCGTCGCGCGTTGCGCTTGCGGCGGCGTCAATCTCGCCTGGCGCGGCGGCGATGAGCTGATGATCAAGGAAATGGAGGTGGCCTGATGTGTGTGACCTGCGGTTGTTCGGATACGGGAGCGGTGACGATTACCGACCCGGCCAGCGGCGAGCTGCGTGTCCTCACTAAAGAGGAACACGACCGCATGCACGCCGAAGGGTATCATGTACCGCATCACCACGGTACTGCGCATGCCGCGATTTATGGGCCTGGGTCTACGCACGAGCATGCGCACGCGACGAAGCCTGCGCCCTTACTCACCGCGGTGCACGGCACCACCATCGCCTTGGAACGCGAAATTCTTTCCAAGAATCAGCTCATGGCGGAACGCAACCGCGGATGGCTGGCCGCGCGCGGCGTGCTGGCGCTCAACCTGGTCAGCTCGCCGGGATCGGGTAAGACGACGCTGCTCGAACGTACCATCGGCGATTTGAAACAGCGTGTGGCGATTTCGGTTATCGAAGGCGATCAAGAAACCGCCAACGACGCCGAACGCATCCGCGCCACGGGCTGTAAGGCGATCCAAATCAATACCGGCGCCGGCTGCCATCTCGAAGCGGAAATGGTCGGCGCGGCGTTGGCCACGCTCGACCCGCCCGCGAACTCCTTGGTGATGATCGAGAACGTCGGCAATCTGGTCTGCCCGGCGTTGTTCGACCTGGGCGAGCGCGCTAAGGTCGTGATTCTCTCGGTGACCGAGGGCGAGGACAAGCCGCTCAAGTATCCGCATATGTTCCGCGCTTCTGAGTTGATGGTCATCAACAAAATAGATCTGCTGCCGTATGTGAATTTTGATATCGAGAAATGCATTGCTCACGCGCGTCGGGTGAACCCCAACATCCAGGCGCTGCGCGTTTCCGCAACGACCGGCGCGGGCGTGGAGGAGTGGTACGGGTGGTTGGAAGAGAGCGTGTTGCATAGATCTCACAATGTTTAAGCACACCTCCCTATGACCCTCCTCTCCATTCTGTTGCTGGGTCTGCTGCTCGGCATGAAGCACGCCCTGGAGGCCGATCACATCGCGGCGGTGGCGAGTCTCGCCACGCGCCACACCCAGGTGGCCGACGTCGTGCGCCAGGGCGTGGTTTGGGGGATGGGGCACACCCTCACGCTGATGATCGTCTGCGGCGGTGTGCTGCTCATAGGCGCGGCGCTGCCCGCGCGTTTTGCGCAAGGATTGGAAATCGGCGTCGGGGTGATGTTGGTGGGCCTGGGCGGCGAAGTGTTGTGGCGGCTGACGCGCGAGCGCATCCACTTTCACGCGCACCGGCATGACGGTCATTTACATATGCACGCGCACTCCCACAAAAACGAGGGCAAGCACAAATACTCGCTGCACCGGCATGAGCATCTCATTCCATTCCGGCCGCTCGCGGTGGGCATGATGCACGGACTGGCCGGCTCAGCGGCGCTGGTAATCTTGAGCCTCGAAATGATTCAATCCCCGGTCTGGGGTATGGCCTACGTCGCGCTGTTCGGCGTTGGCTCGATTGCGGGCATGGGCGCGCTGTCCGTGATCATCGCCATTCCGCTGCGCTACTCCGCCACCTATCTCACCCACGCGCATCGCTTCCTCAACGTGGGCGTCGGCATGGCCACGGTGCTCATCGGCGCGCACCTGATCTATCGCATCGCGGTAACCGGACATATATTGACTTAGGCAAGTTCTGAAGTCAGATTGTAATTCCCTGTTAGTCGGGTATCCGGTCTTTAATGATGGTTTTTGTGGCGTCTTCTCTACGCTATCTTGTATCTTGTACTCATGTCTCTTAACCACGTCCGCGTCGTGCTCGTCGAAACCTCCCACCCCGGCAACATCGGCGCATGCGCGCGCGCCATGAAGAACATGGGCCTGAGCGAGCTGTATCTGGTCAACCCCAAGATATTTCCGAGCAGCGCGGCGACCGCGCGCGCCTCCGGGGCCAGCGACGTGCTGGCGCGCGCCAGGGTGTGCGCGTCGCTGGAGGAAGCCGTGCAGGATTGCACGGAGGTATTCGGCGCCAGCGCGCGCTCGCGCACCATTCCGTGGCCGCAACTGACGCCGCGCGAATGCGCGGCGCGCATCAATGCGCAGCCGGGACCGGCGGCGCTGGTCATCGGGCGCGAGCACTCCGGCCTGACCAATGCGGAACTGGAGCGCTGCAATTACCTGGTGCACATCCCCAGCAATCCGGCGTTCAGCTCGCTCAACGTCGCCGCCGCCGTGCAGGTGCTGGCCTACGAGATATTTCTCGCCGCCGCGGAACCGCGCCCGGTCGCGCAACAGGAACAACAGCCGCCGGCCACCGCCGAGGAACTGGAACGCCTCTATGCGCACATGCAGCAGGCGCTGATCGACATCGAATTTCTCGATCCGCTCAATCCGCGCCAGTTGATGCGCCGCCTGCGCCGGCTGTTCAACCGCGCGCACCTGGACAAGATCGAACTCAACATTTTGCGCGGCATTCTCACGGCGGCGCAGCAGGCTAGGCAAAAACATTCCGACCATGCACAATCATCTTCAAACATCACAGCAAGCGAGGAGCATCATGGATAAGACGTGGGTATTAGTGGCGAACCGCAGTGACGCACGGCTGTTCGAAACCAAAGGGCTGCGCGGCAACGGCTGGCGCCTGGTGCAGAGCATCCCGCACCCGCAGGGTCGCCTGCAGGGCCGCGACCTGGAGAGCGACAAGCCGGGCCGCACCTTCGATAGCCTGGGCAAGGGCCGCCACGCCAAGAGCGCCGAGCACGGGCCGGTCGAGCAGCTCGCGCAGCAGTTTGCGCGTCACCTTGCCGACCTGCTCAACAAGGGCCGTAATGAGCACGCCTATCAAAAGCTCGTGCTGGTCGCGGAACCGGGGTTTTTGGGCAAGCTGCTGGGCGCGCTGGACGACCACACCGCGGCGCTGGTGGCCGGCACGGTTAAAAAAGACCTGATCGAAATCGAAGATCGGGACATCCCCAAGCACCTGGAAAATGCCACTTTATAAGAAGGGATACCTTGCCGGGCTTGCATTCGCGCCGCCGAAGGTCTATTGTTGACTGATTCACTCAGGTATAATAACTACATGTTTGCACGGCTACGGGAGGACATCCGCTGCGTCTTCGAACGCGACCCGGCGGCGCGCACCGCCTTTGAGGTGCTCACCACCTATCCCGGTCTGCACGCCGTTCTCTTTCACCGGCTCAGCCATCGTCTATGGAACGCGCGCTGGAAATGGCTGGCGCGCTTTATCTCCACGCTGGCGCGCTGGCTGACCGGCGTGGAAATCCACCCCGGCGCGCGCATCGGTCGGCGCTTTTTCATCGACCACGGCATGGGCGTGGTGATCGGTGAGACGGCGGAAATCGGCGACGATTGCACGCTGTACCACGGCGTCACGCTGGGCGGCACCAGCTGGCAAAAGGGCAAACGCCACCCCACGCTCGGCAACGACGTGGTGATCGGCGCCGGCGCCACGGTGCTCGGCCCCATCACCGTGGGCGACGGCGCACGCGTCGGCTCCAACGCGGTGGTGGTGAAGGACGTGCCGCCCGGCGCCACGGTGGTCGGCATTCCCGGCCACGTGGTCAGCAAGCAAAAGACCGGACAGGAACAGGCGCGCGCGGCCATCGCTAAGAAGATCGGTTTCGACGCCTACGGCACCGCGCAGGACATGCCCGACCCGGTGGCCAACGCCATCGACTGCCTGCTCGATCATATACACGTCATGGACGCCAAGATGGACATGCTGTGCGCGGCGCTGAAGACGCTGGGCGCGGAGGTGAGCGACATCAAGCTGCCGGGCCTAGAGTCATGCGACATTCAAGGCGAGGATCACGATGTAATCCGCCAAGACGCCAAGAAAATAAGATAAGGAAACTCTGATTTATTCAGCTTCCATAAAAATATATAGAAGGCTTTTGGTCATAACTCTTGGCGTCTTGGTGGTGAGATTTGTAATGAGGAGAAGATTATGAGACTGACGACCAAGGGGCGCTATGCGGTAACGGCCATGCTGGATTTGGCCTTGCACGATACCCGTGATCCCGTGGCGCTGGCGGACATCGCCGAGCGCCAGGGCATATCCTTGTCCTATCTGGAGCAACTGTTCGCGCGGCTGCGCAAGTGCGGCCTGGTCGATAGCTCACGCGGCCCCGGCGGCGGCTACCGGCTGGGGCGCGCCGCTCACGAAATCTCCATCGCCGACGTGATCGGCGCGGTGGATGAAAAAGTCGATGCCACGCGCTGCGGCGGCAAGCAAAACTGCCACGGCGAAGAGCGCTGTCTGACGCACGATCTATGGTCCGACCTAAGCGTGCAGATTCACGACTTCCTGAGCGGCATCAGTCTCGCGCAGCTCGTCGCCAAGCGCGCCGCGCAGGAAGCGCCGCGCGTCGAAGAGCCCATTCATTTCTTTCCCTCGGCGAACGACATTAGACGCATCGTCGGGGCCTAATGGCCGTTTATCTGGACCACAACGCTTCCACGCCGCTCGACGCGCGCGTCCTGGAGGCGATGCTTCCCTATCTACGCGACCACTACGGCAACGCCTCCAGCGCGCACGCGCAGGGACGCGCGACGCGCGCCGCCGTCGAGCGCGCGCGCGCGCAACTGGCCGCGCTGATCAACGCCGATCCCGCCGAGATTATTTTCACCGGCGGCGGCACCGAGGCCAACAATCTCGCTCTGCAAGGTACTCTAAATAAATTCACGCCCGGCCGTTTTGCCGTCAGCGGCATCGAACACGCCTCGGTGCGCGGCCCCGCTGCGGCAATGGCGCGGCGCGGCTGGCAAGTCGATCACATCGGCGTCGATGCACAGGGCAGGGTGGCGCCCGAGGCGCTGCGCGCAGTGTTGCATCCCGACACGCGGCTGGTCTCGGTGATGCTCGCCAACAACGAAACCGGCGTGCTGCAAGATATCCGCGCGCTCGGCGCGTTGACGCGCCGCGCCGGTGTTCCGCTGCACAGCGACGCCGCGCAGGCGCTGGGTAAAATCCCGGTCGATTTCCGCGCGAGCGGCGCGCAGTTGATGAGCCTGTCCGCGCACAAGCTCGGCGGCCCCAAGGGCGTCGGCGCGCTGGTGGCGGATAAATCCGTGTCCTTGGAGCCGCTGCTGCACGGCGGCGGCCACGAGCGCGGACGCCGCGCCGGCACCGAGAACGTCGCCGCCATCGTCGGCTTCGGCGCGGCGGCGGAACTCGCGCGCGCCGAACTGGACGCGCGCCGCGCACACTGGCTGGCGCTGCGCGATCATCTCGAACAGCATGTGCGCGCCTTGCCGGGCGTGGTGATTTTCAGCGCCGAGGCTCAGCGCCTGCCCAACACCGTACTGGTGAGCGCGCCGCGGTTCGCCGGCGCCACGCTGGTGGAGCATCTCGACCGCGCCGGAATCATGGTCTCCAGCGGCTCGGCCTGCGCCGCCGGCAATCTCGCGCCCAGCCACGTGCTGGAGGCCATGAGTGTGGCGCCGGAGCTGCTGCGCAACGTGGTGCGCGTCAGCTTCGGGTTGCAGACCACGCGCGCCGACGTCGATAGTTTCCTCGCCGCGCTGCAACAACTGATTAATCGTTTTACAGGTTGGCGCGCCGACAACGCGCTGTCGGCGTAATCCGCCGTTTTGCGCCGCGGTGCATAACAGGCTAAAATAGCGCGCTTTTCGTCCGATAATCTATAAGGAGTATCAAATGGCTGTAGAACGCACCTTTTCCATCATCAAACCCGACGCCGTGGCCAAAAACGTGATCGGTGCGATCTATAGCCGTTTCGAACAGGCGGGCTTGCGCGTTATCGCCGCTAAAATGCTGCACCTTACGCGCGCGCAGGCCGAAGGCTTTTACGCCGTGCACAAGGCGCGTCCGTTTTTCAACGACTTGGTGAGCTTCATGATCAGCGGCCCGGTGATGATGCAAGTGCTGGAGGGCGAAAACGCCGTCGCGCGCCACCGCGAGATCATGGGCGCCACCGATCCGAAAAAAGCCGCGCCCGGCACCATCCGCGCCGACTTCGCCTCCACCGTCGATGAAAACGCGGTGCACGGTTCCGACGGCCCCGACACCGCGCGCGAGGAAATCGCGTTCTTCTTCAAGCCCGAGGAGATTTGTCCGCGCACCAGGTAATAGTATGCAGGCGAGCGCCAAAACCAATTTGCTGAACCTCGACCGCGCGGGGCTGGAAAACTTTTTCGCGCAACTCGGCGAAAAACCGTTCCGCGCCGCGCAGGTGTTGCAGTGGCTGCACCACTACGGCGCGGATAATTTCGACGCCATGACCAATCTCAGCAAGACCCTGCGCGCGCGCCTGCAAGACGTTGCGGAGATCAAAGCGCCGGAGGTGGTGCTCGACCAATGCTCGCAGGACGGCACGCGCAAATGGCTGCTGCGCGTCGATGGCGGCAACTGTATCGAAACGGTGTTCATCCCTGATGAGGGCAGAGGTACATTATGCGTGTCTTCCCAAGTGGGCTGCGCGCTGGATTGTTCCTTCTGCGCCACCGGCAAGCAAGGCTTCAACCGCAATCTCAGCGTCGCGGAAATCATCGGCCAGGTGTGGATTGCCAATCGCGCTCTCGATCGTGACCCGAAAGGCGAACGCATCGTCACCAACGTGGTGATGATGGGGATGGGCGAGCCGCTGCTCAATTTCGACAACGTGGTGAGCGCCATGCACATCATGCTCGACGATTTGGCGTACGGTTTATCCAAGCGCCGCGTCACGCTCAGCACCGCCGGTGTGGTGCCGGCGCTGGACCGGCTCAAGGCCGTCAGTCCGGTGAGTCTCGCGGTGTCGCTGCATGCGCCCAACGACGCGCTGCGCGACCAACTGGTGCCTCTCAACAAAAAATACCCGATCAGCGAATTGATGGACGCCTGCCGCCGCTATGCGCAGGACGAGACGCGCCGCACCATCACCTTCGAGTACGTGATGCTGGACGGCGTCAACGACAGCCCCGAGCAGGCGCGCCAGCTGGTGAAGCTGTTGCGCGACGTGCCGGCCAAGGTCAATCTGATTCCCTTCAATCCGTTTCCCGACACGCGCTACGCGCGCTCGCGCCCGGAGGCGATTGCGCGCTTCCGCGACATTCTCATGCAAGCCGATCTCATCACGCTGACGCGCCGCACGCGCGGCGACGACATCGACGCCGCCTGCGGCCAGCTTGCGGGCCAAGTGCAAGACCGCACCAAGCGCAGCCTGCGCCGTATCCCGATCGTCGCGCAGGGGATGCCGCAATGAGCGCCGTGCGCCGTGCGCTTGCATGGGCCGCGCTCCTCGCGCTGCTCGGCGCGTGCACCAGCGTCCCCACCACGCCCGATCTCCAACCCAACAGCGCCGGCGACCGCCCCGACACGCTGGCCGAGACGCACGTCAAACTCGGCGTCGGCTATTTGCAGCAAGGCCAGCGCGACCTGGCGCTCAGCCGCTTGCAGCGCGCCCTGGAACTCGACCCCAATCTGCCGAGCGCGCACAACGCCATCGCCATCCTCTACGAACAACTGGGCGAAACCGAGCGCGCCGCGCAGCATTATCAGCGCGCCGTGCAACTCGGCCCGCAGGATTCCAGCGCGCACAACAATTACGGCGCGTTCTTGTGCAAACGCAATGAATTGGACAAGGCCGAGGAACAATTCCTGCTCGCGCTGAAAAATCCGCTGTACGCAACGCCGGAGCTGGCCTACGAAAACGCCGGCCTGTGCGCGTTGCGCAAGCCCGACGCCGCCAAGGCGGAAACCTATTTCCGCAGCGCCCTGCAACTGAATCCGAAATTGCCCGCCTCGCTCTATCAAATGGCGCTGCTGCACTTCGAGCGCGGCGACCATCTGCCGGCGCGCGGCTATTTGCAGCGCTACACCGAAGTCGCCAAGCACAACGCGCAATCATTGTGGCTGGGCATACGCATCGAGCGCGCGCTGGGCGACAAGAACGCGGTGGCGAGCTACGCGCTGCTGCTGCGCTCCAATTTCCCCGATTCCGAGGAGGCCAAGCTGTTGCAGGAATCGGAAGGCGCGGCGCAGTCCAAACCGGCGCCGACGAAACATGACAAGTCTTCCTAGCCAGACGGACGCGCGCGACACGGAAAACGCCAGCGGTCCCGGAAAACGTCTGCGCACCGCGCGCGAAGCGCTGGGACTTTCCGTCGAAGACGTGGCGCGGCATCTGCGTCTGGACGCCAGGCACGTCGAAGCCATCGAACGCAACGATTTCAGCCCGTTCGCCGCGCCGGTGTTCGTGCGCGGCCATCTGCGCGGTTACGCGCGCCTGGTGAAACTCTCGCCCAACGCCGTGATCCGCGCCTACGACGGTTCCGCCCCGCGTCCGCTGCAAGGGCGCGCCGAGGGCGTGCCCGGCGAAGGTTTCGGCTGGCTCATCTATCCGCTGTTGCTCGGCGTGCTGGTGATCGCGGTGATCGGCTGGCAAACGCATGGCACCTTCAATTTGGGTGACGGCAAGCCCGAGGCGAACGGCGCGCGCACGGCTGCGCAAGCGCCCACCGCGCCCCCCGTTGCGGCGGCGCCCGCCGTCACGCAAGCGCCGGCTGCGAGCCTCGACGCCGCGCCGCCCGTGCAGCCCGAACCTCCAGCCGCCGAAGAAATGATCACCGCGCCGGAGAGTGCGCCGGTTGTGCCCGTTGCGCCGCCCATTGAAGAAGTCCAGCCTGCTGCCGAGCCCGAGCCGCCCCCGGCGGTTGCCGCCGCGCCGTCGCTGACGCTGCGCTTCAGCGGCGAGTGCTGGGTGGAAATCACCGACGCCGCCAATCAGCGCGTGGTGCACGGCTTATTCAAAGCCGGCGAAACCAAAACGGCGCAAGGTTTCAAGCCGCCGCTCAACGCGCTGCTCGGCAACGCTTCCGCCGCCGCCGTGGAATATAATGGTCAGCCGTTCGATCATTCGCGCTATAATCGTAATAATGTAGCGCGCTTCACGCTCGGCGCTCAGTAGAGACACGCGATTATGCAGCACAACACCACCATCAAACGCCGTCCGTCGCGCCGCATCATGGTCGGCAACGTGCCGATCGGCGACGGTGCGCCGGTCAGCGTGCAGAGCATGACCAACACCGACACCTGCGACGTGGCGGCCACCGTCGCGCAAATCCGGGCCCTGCAAAACGTCGGCGCGGACATCGTGCGCGTGTCGGTGCCCACTATGGAAGCCGCCGAGGCGTTCGGCCTCATTAAAAAACAGGTCAACGTGCCGCTCATCGCCGACATTCACTTCGATTACAAAATCGCGCTGCGCGCCGGTGAACTCGGCGCCGACTGCCTGCGCATCAATCCCGGCAACATCGGACGCGAAGACCGCGTGCGCGCCGTGGTCGATTGCGCGCGCGATCACAACATTCCGATCCGCGTCGGCGTCAACGCCGGCTCGCTGGAAAAAGACTTGCAGAAAAAATACGGCGAGCCCACGCCGGAAGCGATGGTGGAATCCGCGCTGCGCCACGTGGAGATTCTGGATCGCCTGAATTTTCAAAATTTCAAAGTCAGCATCAAATCCTCCGACGTGTTCATGACCGTGCAGGCCTATCGTCTGCTCGCCGCGCAGATCGAACAGCCGCTGCACCTCGGCGTCACCGAGGCGGGCGGATTCCGCAGCGGCGCGGTGAAGTCCGCCATCGCCTTAGGGCTGCTGCTCAGTGAAGGCATCGGCGACACCATCCGCGTGTCGCTGGCCGCCGATCCGGTGGAGGAAATCAAAGTCGGTTTCGATATCCTGAAAAGTTTGCACATCCGCAACAAGGGCATCAACCTCATCGCCTGCCCATCCTGCTCGCGCCAGGAGTTCGACGTCATCAAAACCGTGAATGAATTGGAGGCGCGCCTCGAAGACGTTCTGGAGCCGATGGACGTCGCGGTGATCGGCTGCGTGGTCAACGGCCCCGGCGAAGCGCGTGAAGCCGCCATCGGCCTGGCCGGCGGCTCGCCCAACCTGCTCTACATCGACGGCAAACCGGATCACAAAATCAGCAACGAGCAATTGGTGGACGAATTGGAAAAAGTCATACGTGAAAAAATCAAACTCCGTCAGCAAATCGGCGCAAGCGAACATTCGCATCCGGTGATTCCCGTCAAACAAGTGACAAGTTACAAGTAGCAAGTTACAAGAAAAAACCAAAATAATGCCTTTCTTGTTACTTGATGCTTGCAACTTGATACTGTCTTTATGAAATCCATCCAAGCCATCCGCGGCATGAATGACATCCTGCCGGACGCCACGCCGCACTGGCAGGTGCTCGAACAAG
Source organism: Pseudomonadota bacterium (assembly GCA_040756035.1). Lineage (GTDB taxonomy): Bacteria > Pseudomonadota > Gammaproteobacteria > SURF-13 > SURF-13 > JBFLZV01. The sequence goes on along the minus strand of JBFLZV010000025.1, from coordinate 3,286 downwards.
TGTGGCGCGAACTCATGGCCGGTTACGGCTATCAGGAAATACGCCTGCCGGTGGTGGAATACACCGAACTGTTCGCGCGCGCCATCGGCGCGGTCACCGACATCGTCGAAAAGGAAATGTACACCTTCGCCGACCGCAACGGCGACAGCCTCACGCTGCGCCCGGAAGGCACCGCGGGCTGCGTGCGCGCCGTCATCGAGAACGGCATGTTGCGCCAGCCGGTGCAGCGCCTGTGGTACGCGGGGCCGATGTTCCGCCACGAGCGTCCGCAAAAGGGGCGTTACCGCCAATTTCATCAAGTCGGCGTCGAGGCGTTCGGCATGGCCGCGCCGGACATCGACGCCGAACTCATCGTCATGACCGCGCGTTTCTGGCGCAGACTTGGCCTGAAAAATCTCACGCTGCAACTCAACTCGCTGGGCTCGCTCGCGGCGCGCGCCGCGTACCGCGAACAACTGGTGCAGTATTTTTCCGCGCATCACGCGCAACTCGACGAAGACAGCCAGCGGCGCCTGCACACCAACCCGCTGCGCATTCTCGACAGCAAAAATCCCGCGTTGCAAACATTGATAGCCGGCGCGCCGCAGCTCACCGAGCATCTCGACGCGGAATCGCGCGCGCACTTCGCGCAACTGTGCGCCTATCTCGACGCCGCGGGCGTCGCCTATCAAATCAACCCGCGCCTGGTGCGCGGCTTGGATTACTACAACAAGACCGTATTCGAATGGGTGAGCGGCGAACTGGGCGCGCAGGGCACGGTATGCGCCGGCGGGCGTTACGACGGACTAGTGGAACAAATCGGCGGCAAGCCGACCCCGGCGGTCGGCTTCGCGGCGGGCCTGGAGCGTCTCGTCGCGTTGCTGCAAGCGGCGCAACCCTCCGCGCAAATCCCGCCGCACGCCTATCTCATCACGGCGGGGGACGATGCGCAGCGCGCCGGTTTGGTGCTGGCCGAAACACTGCGCGACGCGCTGCCCGCGCTGCGCCTCACCGTGAACTGCGACGCGGGCAGCATCAAAAGCCAATTGAAGCGCGCCGACAAGAGCGGCGCGCGCTACGCGCTGTTGCTCGGCGAACAGGAATTGGCGCAGGGCGCAGTCAGCGTCAAACCTCTGCGCGAGGAGACTGAACAAATCGCCGTGCCGCGCGCGGAGCTTGCGGCGTTTCTCGCGCAACGCATAGACAAAGTCTAAAAATACAGCGCTACAGCGTCTCACCTTGTTTAAAACTAAGTCTAAAAAATTTTCATAAGACTTAGAATGTTTCTAATAGTTCCCTCCGCACTACACAAAATATAATAATTACTGTACAGTTAAAAAATTTCCCGCACCGAATTAATCCGAACTGATTAATTATCACGATGACACAGCGTGCTCAGGGTTATTGGCGACGCCGGCGCGCATTGTGCGCGGGGTTGCTGTGCGCGACGCTGTGGGGCGGAGCCGCTGCAAATCCCGGCGCGGCCGAGGCTCCGCCGGACGCGACCATGCAGAACCCCGGCGAGCATTTCTCCGCTTACGGCAAGCTGGTCGAAGACGCCCTGCGCGCGCGCGACCAAACGCAAATCCAAGCGCTGTTCGACGCCCATCGCGCGTATCCATTCTCACAGCCCGCGCAGTTTCAGCAGCGCGTGCAATACTACGAGCTGAGGCCGCTGCGGCAAATTTACAACCAGGCCGTGCAGGCCGCGCAGTCCCGCCAACACGCGGAAGCGGAGCAAGGTTTTAGCCAATTATTGGGTGACGAAGCCTTCCACCGGCAGGCGACAGGCTGGCTGTTCCGCATCGCCATGCGTCAAAAAGACTTCGCGCGCGCCAAGTTCATCGCCGGACTCGCCGAGTCCTACGCGGACGACCCCGCCACTTCGCCCAACGTGCTGGGCGCGTGCGCGGCGCAGCGCGACGATGACCGCGCCACCGCGCTGGCTTTACTGGACAAGGAATTAAAACGACGCGGCGCCGATTCCGGTTCCGCCGAGCAAAAACGCGACGCGCAGCAAGCGGTGTATCTGGCCATGATCCGCCTGCACGTCGAGATCGACCAATGTTTTTTGAATGCGTTCAAGAATCCCAATGAAGCGCGCCCGCTGTTCCCTGATCTGCCCGATCGGGTGCTGGCGTACCTGGCGCGCTAAAGCATCACCTTAGCTGAAACGCCGCAGCAACTTATCCAGGATGAGGCATTGCGCAAGGCCGCGCACAACCTAAAAGATGGCCTTGAAAAAGTCGTCCATGACTTTTTCAAAGAAGAAAAATGAAAAGTGTGATTTTCGTTTTTCTTCGGCGAGGAGAGAGCTATGCTTATACGTGTCTTGTTAGTGGATAATCAACGGTTATTCCGGCAAAGCCTGTCCTGCATGCTCAAGCAGGATGCGGACATCCGCATCGTCGGCGAGGCCGCCGACGGTCAGGAGGCGTTTTCCCTGGCGCTGGAAAAAAAGCCGCAGATCGTGCTCATGGATTTGGATCTGCCGAGGATGGACGGCGTGCAGGCCACGCGCCAGATATTGGAGCGCTGCCCCAAGACTAAGGTGCTGATCCTGTCGGTGTATGACGACAATCCGCACATTACGCTGGGGCTGGAGGCCGGCGCGTGCGGCTACGTGCTCAAGGACGTCGATTACCACGAGCTGCTGCGCATCATCAAACACTACGCGCACGGCGCGCCGGTCAGCTCCCATTTTCTCACCGCCAACGCCGCCGGCAGACTCAACGGCGCGGAAGGGCGCGGCATCACGCTCACGCGCCGCGAAATGGAGGTGATGGACCTGATGACCTGCGGCCTGCGCAGCCAGGAAATCGCCGAAACCCTGAATATTTCCATCGAAACCGTCAAGGTGCACATCCAGCACATTTACCGCAAGCTGGGCGTGAAAAACCGAGTGGAGATGATTTTGTCCATGAAATCGGCCTCCAAATCCGATCTTAAGCTCCATCCTTAGACCTAGTATAAATACTAAAAAACTAAACACCCTTCATAATAAAAAGCCATGCTATTTGTATGCATAAGACTTAACTATCCATTTGTTTGACTATACTTGCCTTTATAAATCAATAACTAAAAAGAGTTATTTTTTTGTCATAAAAATGCCAAAAAATAATTATAAATAGTTATTGTTCACCAAGAGCTTCTGCTTTTAAATACGCTCGCTATTAATCCTTTTCGGGGAGTTAACCTTTTTAGGGGAGTTTTTATGCGAGCTAGCCGATTTACCCATCGACTGTTGCTAAGTCTCGCCGGCGTGGCCACCCTGCTCACCGCAGGCGCGGCTTACGCCCGGCATGGC
>JBFLZV010000024.1:0-28098 GCA_040756035.1 Pseudomonadota bacterium | reverse complement strand
AAAGCAACAAAATGAACGCAAGTATTTGTAACTATTAGAATTATCGGGATTTTAATAAAAGAATTTAATGAATTTAAGGTAAATTAAGCAGCCACTATCGTTAAACCAATCCGCTTAGCGGCAGCTTTCAGCCGGTCATCGCGCGTGGCGAGCGGCAAGCCTTCGCGCATGGCGAGTTCGAGGTAGGCGGCGTCGTAGCTGGAGAGTTTGTGCTCGCGGGCGAGGGGTAGGATATCGCTAATAGTGGCTTTCAATGAGTTGGGTTGCACAGCGACGCTCAGCGATTTTAAAATATTTGTAAAGCGAATAATGTGAATATCGTTAATGCGACCACGGCGCTCCGCCACCACGAGCGCATTGATAACCTCCAGTGGCCATATCGAGGGCGTTAAGGCTTGCGCGCGGTTTAACATTCGTAGGACAGCTTCTGTATAAGGCGTAACTTGATCCTTGAATAGCCATCCCATTGTAACCGAGCAATCTAAAACGAACGCCTTCAATAGCGTCTGCCCTCTTCGATAAGATCACGGATAGTCAAATCATCACCCAGGGTAACGCCCTTACGTAATTCACGTAGTTCTTCGATTATCTTTTCCATGTCAGCTTTTGGCTTAGGGGAGACGGAAACGAGCTTCGCCACGGGCGTGCCGTGGCGGGTTATGGTAATCTCTTCGCCTTTGGCGACTTCGTCCAGCAGGCTGGACAGATGGGTTTTAGCCTCGAAGGCTCCGACGGTTTTCATGGAATGGTCTCCTATTAGGGAGTGAGCGTTGGAGTTCGCTACGCTCATCCCAACCTACTGGTTTAAGACTAGTTTAAATTTTGTTTATGGAAAGTCAAGGGCGTGTGGTGATACCCCTATCACTGAGGATGGATTTTGAAACCAGGACGTAACGACCCCTGCTCGTGCGGCAGTGGATTGAAGTATAAGAAGTGTTGCGGGGCGGCGCAGAAGGGCGCGAGCGGCGGGCGGGCGCAGGCGCCGAGCATGGTGAGTGTGCGGCCGATAGTCGCCAAAGGCGAACCGCGCCCGTGCGGCGACTGCTCACTGTGCTGCGACGGTTGGCTGAAAACGCACGTGCTGGGCCACGACATTGCGCTCGGCCATCCATGCCCGTTCAGTGACGGGCATCACTGTACGATTCATGAGAAACGTCCTCACGATCCATGCCGGGTGTTTTTCTGCGGCTGGGCGGAGGCGGGCAGCCACTTGCCGGAATGGATGTGGCCCAAGCAGAGCGGCGTGATTGTGTTGACCGGGCGCTCGCAATGGCGCGGCCGCCCGGTGGACGTGCTGGTTTCGGCGGGGCGCGATCCGGACGAGAAGGTGCTGGGGTGGTATCAGGACTATTCGATTAAAAGTCTGCGCCCATTTCTCTATCAGCGCAACGAGCAGTGGTTCGGCTTCGGGCCGGAGGAGTTTCAGCGCGACATCGCCGCCAAGGCGGCGCGCGGCGAGGCGTTGTGGACGTGACTACGGAAAAAAGAGGCAAGAGAAAAGAGAAAAGCTATTAACCCGGCGGTATTTATTGCCGAGTTAACAATTTGGCGAGCCTGTTCTTTTCTCTTGCCTCCTTGTGTCTTTTCTCTGCTTTTAAACGGCTGGGGGGTTTGGATTCGAACCAAACTACTCAGGGTGCATTATTTTTGTGTAGGAGAAGACTATGATCTTTCATGTAACAATGGAACGTGCCGAAGATGGCTGGATTGTAATTGAGTGCCCCGCGCTTCCCGGTTGCGTATCTCAAGGCAAGGATGAAGAAGAGGCGCTGGAGAACATTAAAGAAGCCATTACCGCATGGTTATGGGCGGAATACCAAGCAGCATAAACTTACTATAACAATGTACGCAGCTCCTCGCGGCTAAGCTCGCAATCACGCAATATTTTAGCGAGCAGCCCCGGGCCGATTGTTTCTCCGGCGTGGACCGGAACGACGTTGCCCGGCCATCGGGGTGATGAAGAAAATGGTAGATGCCTTTTATTCGTAAAAGCTCGAATCCGATCGTGGAAAGTGCAGAGATTAAGCATTTGCCCGTTAAGCTGGGAAGCTTGCTCATGCCGCAATAGTGACGCGTTGAATACCGACGAAATCTAATTTTTCGACTTCTTCGCCTTCGACTTCCAAACAAAGTTCAATGGCTTCTTTCACGCGCGCCATAAGTTCATCGAGTGATTTTGCCTGGGTGTGGCAACCGCGCAGCGCGGGAACGGAGGCTACGAAAAAGCCCTCTTGATCCCGTTCGACGATCACGTCGAATTCTCTTTTCATGGGATTCACTCCTGTACTACTAGTCATAATGATATGGCTGGGGGACTTGGATTCGAACCAAGGTTGACGGAGTCAGAGTCCGTAGTCCTACCACTAGACGATCCCCCAAGTAAGGCAGATACAAGAGAAAAGATACAAGAGAAAAGAGGGTGGTATCAAGTTTTGCTTTTTGTGGATACCTTGGAGATCAAACCCTGGAGCATTTTAGATATCTCTCCGGTCGTTTGGATAAACTTCTTGGCCCGCACCTTGTCCAGAAAACCTGCTTCTATGCCGATATAGAGCTGAGTGCGTAGTTCACCGCATGAGCCTTTGGCGATTTTTAAAGAGCGGGCGAACTCTTTCGATGAGTTACGTTCGTAGCCTTCAGCAATATTGGACGGAATTGAAAGGGCTGAGCGGCATATCTGATCTTTCAGCCCAAGATTTTTGCAAGCATTGAGAAAGTCGTATAAGTCAGCGCTCAGCCGGCAACTACGCTTCCACACGTCGAGCTGCTCGAAAGCCTGCACGACTTTTCTCTTTGCTCTTGCCTCTTTTCTCTAGCGTTTGGAGTATTGCGGCGCCTTGCGGGCTTTGTGCTTGCCTACTTTCTTGCGCTCCACTTCGCGCGCGTCGCGGGTGACGAAGCCGGCCTTGCGCAGCGGGGCGCGCAGGGTTTCGTCGTATACGATCAGGGCGCGGGTGATGCCTTGGCGGATGGCGCCGGCCTGGCCGGTGCTGCCGCCGCCGTCGACGATGACGCTGATGTCGAATTTATCGGTGAGTTCGACGGTTTCCAGCGGCTGGCGCACCAGCATGCGCGCCGTCTCGCGCCCGAAATAGACGTCGATGGGGCGCTGGTTGATGGTGATGGCGCCCTTGCCGGGGCGCAGATAGACGCGCGCCGTGGAGGTTTTGCGGCGGCCGGTGCTGTAGTGGTGTTGTGCTGCCATGGCGTTTCCTGGTGTTCGGCTAGATATCTAAGGGTTTGGGTTGCTGCGCCTGGTGCTGGTGCTGCGCGCCCGCGTAGACCTTGAGTTTGCGCAGCATGGCGCGGCCCAGGGGATTCTTGGGCAACATGCCCTGCACGGCGCCTTCGATGACGCGCTCAGGGGCCTTCTTGATGAGTTTTTCGAAGGTGATGGATTTGACGTTGCCGATGTAGCCGGTGTGGTGCTGGTAGACCTTGTCCTTGGCCTTATTGCCGGTGACGCGCACTTGTTCGGCGTTGATGACGACGATGTAATCGCCGGCGTCGGCGTGCGGGGTGTATTCGGCTTTGTGCTTGCCGCGCAGGCGGCGCGCGATTTCAGTGCACAGCCGTCCCAGGGTTTTGCCGGCGGCGTCCACGACGTACCAGTCGCGCCGGGTGTTGGCGGCGTCCGCCATAAAGGTTCTCATCGATGTTGCTCCAAAGACAGCTTCAAAAGACCAAAAATGATACAGGAGATAGGGGTTTTGGGCAAGCCCAGGAACCGGGCTAGGCCATGAGCCGGCGGCGGATGAGCACGGTGGCGAGGTAGAAGGCGCCGGCGCCGTACAGAACCAGCACGCCGAGGTGCAGGGCGAGGTTGGATAAGGGTTGGCCGGTCATGAGCGGCCGCACCACGTCGACCACGTGGGTGAGGGGCAGCGCTTGTGCGCCGAGTTGCACGGCGCGCGGCATTTGTTCGAGCGGGAAGAACACGCCGCTCAGCAGGAACATGGGGGTGACGATCAGGGTGAAGTAGTAAAGGAAGAAGTCGTAGCTCTTGGCGAGCGAGGTGACGACCAGCGCCAAGGCCCCGAAGCACACGCCGGCGAGCAGCACGATGGGCAGCACCCACAGCGCGTTCCAGTCGTGCACCAGGCCGAGCAGCGCGGCGATTATGAGAATGGGCGCGACGCTGATGAGACTTTTGGCGCCCGCCCAGATCATTTCACCCAGCACCACGTCGTCGATGTTGAGCGGCGCGACCAGCATGCCGCTCCAGGTTTGTTGCAGGGTCATGCGCGTGTAGGCGGAGTAGAGGCCTTCGAAGGTGGCGGTGTTCATGGCGCTGCCGCACACGATGCCGGAGGCGAGGAAGGCGATGTAGGGCAGGCCCTGCATCTCGCCGACGAAGCTGCCCAGGCCGTAGCCGAGCGCGAGCAGATACAACAGCGGCTCGCCGAAGTTGCCGAGCAGCGCGGGAATGGATAGCTTGCGCCACACAAGAAAGTTGCGCCGCCATACCGGCAGCCAGCGCAGACTGAGGGCTGGTAGAGATAGGTTCATAACTGTTTCACGCAAAGACGCCAAGACGCAAAATGAAGTATGTCATTGTGCTTGCCAGGGCTTGGATAATCACAAGGTAATTAAGCCTCGAGGTAGTTCCACGTCTCTTTCATCGCCGCATTATCAAGACAACGATATACCCAGTCCCTTAGTTTTTACTTTAGCGCCTTTGCGTCTTTGCGTGAGGTTAGTCTCTTAATTCCCGTCCGGTGAGTTTGAGGAACACGTCTTCGAGGTTGCCGGGACGATGCACGAAGCGCAGTTCGGGGCGGCGGCGCAGGTTGTCGAGCAGCGCGCTTTCGTCCTTGGCGTAGCAGAACACGGTTTCGCCGACGCGTTCGGCGCGCAGCGCCAGGCGCCGCGCGAAGTCATTGTACCAGTCGTCGAGGCCGGGGCCGTAGACTTCCAGCACGTGCGGTTCGATGTGCTGCTTGATGAGTTCCAGGGGGCTGCCGAGCGCGAGAATGCGGCCGTGATCCATGATGAGGAGGCGGTCACACAAACGCTCGGCCTCTTCCATGTAATGCGTGGTGAGGATGAGCGTTTTGCCTTGTGCGAGCAGCGTGCGCAGGCGTCGCCAGATGAGCTGGCGCGCTTGCGGATCGAGGCCGGTGGTGGGCTCGTCGAGAATCAGCAGGTCGGGCTGGTTGATGAGCGCGCGCGCCAGCGTGAGCCGCCGCTTCATGCCGCCGGACAGCGTGTTGATGCCGGCGCGCGCCTTGCCTTCCAGTGCGGCGAAGTCGAGCAGTTCATCGATGCGCGCGTCGAGCGTCGCGCCGCTTAGCCCGAAGTAGCTGGCGTAGACACGCAGATTTTCGGTGACGGTGAAGTCGGGGTCGAGATTGTCTTGCTGCGGCACCACGCCGACGCGTGCGCGCACCGCGCGCGCCGCCTGCGGCACCGGCAGGCCGAGCACAGTGAGTGTGCCGCCGCTCGGCGGAGTAATACCGAGCAGCAGGCGCAGCGTGGTGGTTTTGCCGGCGCCGTTGGGGCCGAGCAGGCCGAAGCATTCACCGGCGCGCACGTCGAGGTCGATGCCGTCGACCACCGCCAGCTCGCCGTAGAATTTTTTCAGGCCGCGCGCGCTGACGACGTGCGTGTAGGGGTCTGGCCGTGCGGCGGGTTGCGGCATCATCGACTAAATACGCAGGCGTTCGACGACGCGGCCGTTGAGTACGTGCTCGTTGATGATCTCGTCGATGTCGTCTTGATCGACGTAGGTGTACCACACGCCTTCGGGATACACGACCAGCACCGGCCCCTCCTCGCAGCGGTCCAGGCAGCCGGCGTTGTTCACGCGCACTTTGCCCTGGCCGCTCAGCCCCAGCTCCTTGATGCGCGCCTTGGCGTAGTCGCGCAGCGCCTGCGCGCCGCAATTGTTGCAGGAAATTTCACCCGGCGCGCGCTGGTTGACGCAAAAGAACAAATGGTGGCGGTAGTAGGGCTTCTCGGTCATGGTCGGTGCATATAGGAATAATCTGGAATTATACGGGAGCAGGGTATTTTAGCGCCAGGGATCAATTGTGCTTGCCAGTCGCGGCGGGCTGTTTGATACTTATGGCATGGAAGCGCGCCGATTTTCTATGCTGGATGAATTGATCACCGTCCTCGACGAGGGCGTGCGTACCGTGTTCGGTCCGGCGCGCGCCGATGAACGTACCTGTCCGGCTGATGCGGCGGCTCACGCCGCGCGGGAGTTGGATACACGCGAGCGCGCGCAGGCCGAGCGCTTGATGCGCGTCAATCATGCCGGAGAGGTGGCCGCGCAGGCGCTGTATCGCGGCCATGCCCTGAGCGCGCACGACGCGGGCGTGCGCGCTCACATGGAGCGCGCGGCGCAGGAGGAAAACGATCACTTGGCGTGGTGCGCGCGGCGCATTGAAGAATTGGGCGGCCGCACCAGCGTGTTGAATCCGCTGTGGTACGCCGGATCGTTTGTCATCGGCGCGCTGGCCGGACGCGCGGGAGATAAATGGAGCCTGGGTTTTGTCGCGGAGACCGAGCATCAAGTAGTGCGGCATTTGGATGAGCATTTGGCGCGCCTGCCGCGGCACGACGAACGCAGCCGCGCGATTCTGGAACAAATGCGCCGCGATGAAGCGAACCACGCGACGGTCGCCATCGAGGCCGGCGCGGCGGAATTGCCGCAGCCGGTGAAAACACTCATGAATTTGACGTCAAAGATTATGACGCGCACGGCGTATTGGGTTTAAGGCAGTTACAAGAGGCAAGAGAAAAGAGAAAAGAACTTCACTTGCATTCCCCTTTTCTCTTTACTCTGATTTTATGCACGTCACGCTAGTTCACGTTCACGTCAAGCCCGAGTACGTCGCCGATTTCATCGCCGCGACGCGCGCCAATCATTCGGCCTCGGTGCGGGAGCCTGGCAATCTGCGCTTCGATGTGTTGCAAGCGCCGCACGACGCCACGCGCTTTATTCTGTACGAGGCATACGCCAGCGCCGAGCGCGCCGCGGCGCACAAACAAACCGCGCACTACATCACGTGGCGCGATACCGTGGCGCCGTGGATGGCCACGCCGCGCGAGGGTGTTTCCTACAACGGCTTATTCCCGGAGCTATGAACGCTCTGGGTTCATTCTCCATCGCGCGTCTGCCCAGCATCGTATTCGGCGCGGGCCGCTTTCGGGAATTGCCTGGACTAATCGCCTCCTTCGGCCAGCGCGCCTTGATCGTCACCGGCGCGCAGTCGTTCCGCGCCGGTGCGCACTGGGACGTGCTGTGTGAGCGATTGCGTTCGCAGGGAACGGTTTGGGAAGCGTTGCGGATAGAGGGCGAGCCTTCGCCGCAGTGGGTGGACGAAACGGTGCGGGCGTTACGCGCGCGGGAGTGGGCCGTGGTGGTGGGGATCGGCGGCGGCAGCGTGCTGGACGCCGCCAAGGCCGTGGCCGGGTTGCTCAAGCCCGGTAATTCCGTGTTCGATCACCTTGAGGGCGTCGGCCCGGAGTTGCCTTATCGCGGTCCGGCGGCGCCGTTTATCGCCGTGCCCACTACCGCCGGCACCGGCAGCGAGGCGACCAAGAACGCCGTGCTCAGCGTGCAGGGTGTGCAGGGTTTCAAAAAATCCTTTCGCGACGAACAACTGGTGGCCCGCTACGCCGTGGTCGATCCCGACCTGCTCGCCACGTGTCCGCCGCCGCTCATCGCCGCCAACGGCATGGACGCGCTCACGCAGTTACTGGAATCCTACGTCTCGCTCAAGGCCAACGCCTTCACCGACGCCCTGGCGCTCTCCGGTTTGGAGGCTGTGCGCGATGGTTTGCTGGAGTGGTACGAACATCCCGCCGCGGCCGGCGAGGCGCGCGCCAAAATGGCCTACGCCGCGCTGCTCTCGGGCATCACCTTGGCGCAAGTGGGATTGGGCTCGGTGCATGGGCTCGCCTCGCCGCTGGGCGCGTATTTCCCCATCCCACACGGTGTGGCCTGCGGCACCTTGGTGGCCGCCGCCACCGCGCGGAATATCCGCGCCCTGCGCCGCGCGCCGCACAGCCCCGCGCTCGCGAAATACGCGCGCGTGGGCGAGCTGTTGAGCGGGCGAAGTTGGGACGATGACGAGCAGGCGTGCGCGGCGTTGGTGGAGACGTTGCGGGAATGGACGGAACGCCTACAACTGCCGAGCCTACGCCGCTACGGTATTCAAGCAGCGGACTTCGACCGCATCGTGGCCGGTTGCCGCGGCAGCAGCATGAAGACCAATCCGGTGGTGCTGAGCGACGGCGAGGTGCGGGCTATTCTGGAGGAGCGTTTGTAGGGCGCGGCTGCGTCGGTGAGGAGGAGTGAAGGGTTAGAAGTGAGGAGTAACACTTCACCTCTCACTTTCAACAGACCGCTGTTCTTCCTTAGCGCCCTTGACCTTGGGCATGTTGCGCCCGTAGAAGATTTCCGCCATCTCGTGCTTCAGGCTTTGCTTGATCTTTTTCTTTTCCTCGTGCTCCAGGTCTTTCTTGGCAATTCCGAACAGGTAGTTGTCCAGGTCGAATTCCTTGAGCAGCATCTTGGTGTGGAAGATGTTCTCCTGGTAGACGTTGACGTCGATCATCTGGTAGCGGTCGCGCGTGTCCTTGTCGACGAAGTTTTGGATGGAGTTGATCTTGTGGTCGATGAAATATTTTTTGCCGGCCACGTCGCGCGTGAAACCGCGCACGCGGTAGTCCATGATGACGATGTCGGACTCGAAGCTGTGCACCAGATAGTTTAGGGCGCGCAGCGGCGAGATGCGCCCGCAGGTGGACACGTCGATGTCGGCGCGGAACGTGCTGATGCCTTTTTCCGGGTGGCTTTCCGGGTAGGTGTGCACGGTGATGTGGCTTTTGTCGAGGTGCGCCACCACCGCGCCGGGCGCGTGCGCGGCGCGCAGCAGCGGCACGGGCGCCTCCAGCGGGCCGGGCGCTTCCATGTTTTCATAGAGCTTGTCGGAGACCACCGGCTCCTCGGAGATGAGCATGGTCACGCTCGCGCCCATCGGGTCGTAATCCTGATGCGCGATATTGAGGATGTTGGCGCCGATGATGCGCGACACCTCGGTGAGAATGTGCGTGAGGCGCTCGGCGTTGTAGGCTTCGTCGATGTATTCGATGTATTCGCTGCGCTGCTTGGCGTGCATCGCGTAGCAAATATCGTAGATGTTGAAGCTCAGCGTCTTGGTCAGGTTGTTGAAACCTTCCAGCTTGAGTTTCTTCAATGGCTGTAGCATCGCGGCGCCCTCACTCAAAAATGCCTGCCCCACAGCGGTATTGGGAAATATGACAAGCAAACTCCCGGTTTGATCCGCGCGGGGGGCGTATTATGCACTATTAATCCGGCAATGAAAATTGCCGGATTAACGGGCTGCCGAAGATAAAAGGGGATGGAAAATAAATTGCACGGTGTTGCCGTCCGGGTCCTGGCAGTAGAAGCTGCGCGTGCCGTCGCGGTGGTCGCGTGGCGCGGCCTTGATGGGCGTTTGCGCGTCGCGCAGGAACGCGTGCCAGGCGTCGACATCCAGGCGCGTGTTGAGGATGAAGCCGATGTGGTCGAGGCGCTGCGCGGCAGTGGCGGCGACGGGCGCCGGCGCGCGGTGCAAAGCTAGATTATCGTGGCCGCTGGTGAGATAAAGGTTGTCAGGGTCGGGACGCCATTCGACGCGCATCCCCAGCAGCTCCACGTAGAAGCGTTCGCAGGCTTCCAGATCATAGACGCTGAGCGCGACGTGGCGCAGCCCGGCGGTCGGTGGGGGACGGTTCGCCACGGCGCTTAGTCTTGGTTGACGACCACGTAATCGTGCGTCATTACCGCGGTCTTGCCGAGCATGATGGACACCGAGCAGTATTTCTCGGCGGACAATTCCACGGCGCGCTTGACCGATTCGTCCTTGATGTTTTTGCCGGTAACGGTGTAGCGCACGTGAATTTTAGTGAACACCTTGGGCACGCTGTCGGCGCGCTCGGCGTCGACCTCCACCGTGCAGCCGCTCACCGTCTCGCGCTTTTTGCGCAAGATGTCGACGACGTCGAAGGCGGTGCAGCCGGCCAGGCCCACCAGCACCATTTCCATGGGACGTATGCCGAGATTGCGTCCGCCCGCTTCGGGCGGACCGTCCAGCACCACGGCGTGGCCGCTGCCGGTGGCGCCGACGAACAGGCTTTCTTCCACCCAGGTTACGCGTGCTTTCATATGCAAGGTTACCTTAGCTTGTTTTCGGGGAAAATAGTTTTTCCAGCGCCTTGCCCGGATCGGCGGCGGTCATGAAGGCCTCGCCCACCAAGAAGGCGTGCACGCCGTGACCGCGCAGGAGCGCGACGTCCTGGGCGCTGTGGATGCCGCTTTCCGTGACCACGATGCGGTTGGCGGGCACGTGTTTTAAAAGATCGAGCGTGGCGTCCAAACTTACCTGAAAAGTGCGCAGGTTACGGTTGTTGATGCCGAGCAGCGGCGAGTTGAGCAGCAGCGCGCGTTCCAGTTCCTCGGCGTCGTGCACCTCCACCAGGACGTCCATGTTCAAATGCCGCGCCAGGCCGGCGAGTTCCAGCATTTGCGTGTCACCCAGCGCGGCGACAATCAGCAGAATGCAGTCCGCGCCCAGCACGCGCGCTTCGTATACTTGGTAAGCGTCGATGATGAAATCTTTGCGCAGCAACGGCAGTTGGCAGGCGGCGCGCGCCTGTTGCAGATGCGCGCCGTCGCCTTGGAAAAAGTCATGGTCGGTGAGCACCGACAGACACGTCGCGCCGTGCCGCTCGTACGAGGCGGCGATGTCGGCGGGCCGGAAATCGGCGCGCAGCACGCCCTTGCTGGGCGATGCCTTTTTGATTTCAGCGATGACCGCGGCATGGCCCGCCTTGATGCGCGCCGTAACGGCGGCGGCAAACCCGCGCGGCGCGGGCGTCGCCTCCACGCGCTGGCTGAGTTCGCGCATGGGCAGGGCGCGACTGCGCTCGGTGATCTCGGCAGCCTTGCGCTGCAAGATTTTTTTCAGGATGTCGGGGGTGCTATTCACAAAATTTTACCGCCAAGACGCCAAGATGAAAAAATTCTCACGCAAAGACACGAGTCCTGCAAAAGCATACGAAAGTTTAAGCGTAACATTTAATCGTATCGTACTTAAATCCTTGCGAGCTTGGCGTCTTGGCGGTTATAAGTTGGTTTTGTTGGTAAACTCGATCAACGCCGCCAGCTTCTCGCGCGCCGCGCCGCCGGCGATGGCTGCTTGCGCCCGGCGCACGCCTTGCTCCAGCGTGGGCGCTAAATCCGCCGCGTAGATCGCCGCGCCGGCGTTGAGCGCTACGATGTCCAGCGCCGCGCCGGGAGTATCGTCGAGCACGGCGCGTATCAGCGCGAGACTTTGTTGCGCGCCGTCCACGGTGAGGTCGGCGAGATCGGCGCGCCGCATATCGAATTGTTCCGGCGCGATGCTGTACTGGCGAATGACGCCGTCCTTCAGTTCGGCGACCTGCGTAGTCGCGCCGATGCTGATTTCATCCAGGCCGTCCTCGGCATGCACCACCAGCACGTGGCGGCTGCCCAGGCGCTGCAACACTTCGGCGAGCGGCGTGAGCCACGCGGCGTCGTACACGCCCAGCACTTGATGCGCGGCGCCCGCCGGGTTGGTGAGCGGGCCGAGCACGTTAAAAATCGTGCGCACGCCCATCTCGCGGCGCGGGCCGACGGCGTGTTTCATGGCGCCGTGGTGCTTGGGGGCGAACAGGAAGCCGACGCCCACGGTCTCGATGCATTGCGCGACTTGTGCGGGCGTGAGTTCCAGATTCACGCCCGCCGCTTCCAGCACGTCGGCGCTGCCGGATTTGCTCGACACCGAACGGTTGCCGTGCTTGGCGACTTTAGCGCCGGCGGCGGCGGCCACCAAGGCGGCGGCGGTGGAAATATTGAAAGTGTGCGCGCCGTCGCCGCCGGTGCCGCAGGTGTCGACCACGTGCGCGCCGCGCACCGCGACGCGCGCGGCCAGTTCGCGCATCACTTGCGCGGCGGCGCTGATTTCCTCCACGGTCTCGCCCTTCATGCGCAGCCCGATCAGGAACGCGCCGATTTGCGCGGGCGTGGCCGCGCCGCTCATGATGGCGTGCATCACGGCGGTCATCTCGGCGCTGTTCAAATCGCGCCGCTCGGTGACGGCGCGGATGGCGGATTGCATGTCCATAGTTTCAGTGATGAGTGATGAGTAATGGGTTTACTGTTTACTCATTACTGTTCGCCCATTACCCGTTGTCAAAAAATTCTTCAATAACTCATGCCCATACTGCGTGAGTATGGATTCAGGGTGAAATTGTACGCCTTCCACGGGCAGTGTTTTGTGGCGCACGCCCATGATCTCGTCCATTTCGCCTTTTTCATTCTCCGTCCAAGCGGTGATCTCCAGGCAATCGGGCAGGGAGGCCTTTTCGATTACCAGCGAGTGGTAGCGCGTCGCCTCGAACGGGTTGGGCAGACCTTTGAACACGCCCTGACCGGTGTGGTGGATCAGCGAGGTTTTGCCGTGCATGATTTCGCGCGCGTGCACCACCTTGCCGCCGAAGGCCTGGCCGATGCTTTGATGGCCGAGGCACACGCCGAGGATGGGCGCCGATCCCGCCAGATGTTGCAACACGGCGAGCGACACGCCGGCCTCGTTGGGCGTGCACGGCCCCGGCGAGATGACGATGCGTTCCGGTTTGAGGCGTGCGATGTCTTCGACGCTGATCTGGTCATTGCGGTGCACGCGCACGTCCGCGCCCAACTCGCCCAGGTATTGCACCAGGTTGTAAGTGAACGAATCGTAGTTGTCGATCATCAGCAGCATGGGGCGCCTCCGTCCGGGTCGCCGTGCGCTTGGGCCACGGCCTTGAAAATCGCGCGCGCCTTGTTCATGGTCTCTTCCCATTCTTTTTCCGGCGCCGAGTCGGCGACGATGCCGGCGCCGGCCTGAATGTGCAGCGCGCCGTCTTTGATCACGGCGGTGCGGATGGCGATGGCGGTGTCCATGTTGCCGTTCCAGCCGATGTAGCCGACCGCGCCGGAGTACACGCCGCGCTTGACCGGCTCCAGCTCGTCGATGATTTCCATGGCGCGGATTTTCGGCGCGCCGCTCACCGTGCCCGCCGGGAAGGTGGCGCGCAGTACGTCCATGGCGGAGAGGCCGGGCCGCAGGCGTCCGGTGACGTTGGACACGATGTGCATGACGTGCGAATAGCGCTCGATCACCATTTTTTCGGTGAGTTGCACGCTGCCGATTTCAGCCACGCGCCCCACGTCATTGCGTCCCAGATCGATGAGCATGAGATGCTCGGCGCGCTCCTTGGGATCGGCGAGCAGCTCGCGTTCCAGCGCGCGGTCTTCGTCTTCCGTGGCGCCGCGCTTGCGCGTGCCGGCGATGGGGCGCACGGTGATGACGCCGTCTTCCAGGCGCGTGAGGATTTCCGGCGAGGAACCGACCACGTGAAAGTCCTTGAGGTCCAGGTAAAACATGTACGGCGACGGGTTCAGGCTGCGCAGCGCGCGGTAGAGATCGAGCGCGCCGGCTTGATAGGGAATGGACAAGCGCTGCGACAGCACCACCTGCATGATGTCACCTTCCACGATGTAGTCCTTGGCGCGCCGCACCGCGGCCTCGAATTTGGCCTGCGTGAAGCCGGACACGAAATCGGATTCGCTGACCCGCGCCGCCGCGCGCGGCGCGTGCGGCACGGGCGTGGCCTGACGCAGCCGCGCGACCAGTTCATCGAGGCGCTGTTGCGCCTTGTTCCAGGCATCCGCGATACCCGGATTGACATGGATGACGAGATACAGTTTGCCGCGCAGATTGTCGAACACCGCCACTTCGTCCGACACCATGAGCAGGATGTCGGGCGTGGCGAGCGGATCGGCGTGCGGACTTGCGCTGCCTAAGCGCGGTTCGATGTAACGCACCGTGTCGTAGCCGAAATAACCGACGAGGCCGCCGGTGAAGCGCGGCAGGCCTTCGACCTGGGTAGACGTGTAGCGCGCCTGGAATTCCTCGATCCAGGCGAGCGGATCGGCGGCCTCGACGCGCTCGATTTGCGCGCCGTCTTTTTCCACCGTGATGGCGCGGCCGCTGACGCGCAATACGGTGCGGCAGGGCAGGCCGATGATGGAGTAACGCCCCCACTTTTCGCCGCCCTGCACGGATTCGAAGAGGTAGGAATATGGCCCGTGCGCGAGTTTCAGATACGCGCTCAGCGGCGTGTCGAGGTCGGCGGGTACCTCGCGCACCAAGGGGATGCGGTTATGGCCCTGTTGCGCCAGGGCCGCGAATTGTTGGCGGTGCATGGGAGACTCTCAGCGATGAAAAAAGTTAATGGAACGCCTTAGGTTGAGCTTGCGCCTCACCATCGTGCATTCATCAACTTTTCCATGCGTGGAGTCATAGTCTTGTAACGGGCTAGTTTACCTTAACTGTCCCGCCCTGCGCCAGACGCCCCGGCGCGCCTTCCAGTAGTTCCGGCAGTTCGGCCAGGGAGTCGATGACCGCGTCGGGGAGGGCGCCGCGGATGTCCGCGCCGTGGTTGTAGCCGTAGCTCACGCATACGATTTGGAAACCGGCGGCGCGCGCGGCTTCTACGTCGCTGACCGAATCGCCCACCATGAGCGCCTGCGGGGGCGCGACGTTGAAAAACGCGGCGGCGTGCAACAGCGGCGCCGGATGCGGTTTTTTGTAGGGCAGCGTGTCGCCGCTCACCACCAGGGCGAAGTCGCCGCGCACGCCGAGCATGTCCAGCAGCGGCTCGGTGAAGCGCGCCGCCTTGTTGGTGACGCAGCCGAGTGGGTAGCCCGCACTCTTCAAAAAATTCAGACCCTCGCGCGCGCCCGGGTACAGACGGCTGCGCACGCAGGTGTTGGCGCTGTAGAGATCGAGAAAAATGGGCAGGGCTTTGTTGTACAGAGCCGTGTCCGGCTCGTCGTCCAGCGTGCCGGTGAGCGCGCGCTTCACCAAGCGCTCCACGCCGTTGCCGACCCACAGCCGCACCTTGGCTTCGCCGTGCGCGGGTAAGTCCAGCCGCTGCATCATCTCGTCCACGCAAAACGTGAGATCGGGCACGCTGTCGACCAGCGTGCCGTCCACGTCGATGAGTACCATGGCGGGGTTGGTTAATTTCATAAAAAGTCAGCTCACGCAAAGGCGCAAAAGATTGTAAAGATTAAATTGATTATTCATACGTTGGTGACAAGGTGGCTAAAGCTATCAAAAGAAACCTGAATCATTTTTGATTTTTCTTGGCGTCTTTGCGCCTTTGCGTGAGATCATTTGCCGGCCTTGGCCAATTCCTCGCGCATTTTGGCGATGGTGGCCTTGTAGTCTTTGGTGCTGAAAATCGCCGAGCCGGCGACGAAGGTGTCGGCGCCTGCCGCGGCGATTTCGCGGATGTTGTCGGTCTTCACGCCGCCGTCGATCTCCAGGCGGATGTCGTAGCCGCTCTCGTCGATGAGGCGGCGCGCCTCGCGCAGCTTGGGCAACACGCCGGGGATGAAGCTCTGGCCGCCGAAACCGGGGTTCACCGACATGAGCAGGATCATGTCGATTTTGTCCATCACGTATTTCAGGTAATCGAGCGGCGTGGCGGGATTGAACACCAAGCCGGATTTGCAGCCGCAGTCGCGCACCAGTTGCAGCGAACGGTCGATGTGTTCGGTGGCCTCCGGGTGAAAGGTGATGTAGGTGGCGCCGGCCTTGGCGAAGTCGGGGATGATGCGGTCCACCGGTTTCACCATCAGATGCACGTCGATGGGCGCGGTGACGCCGTGTTTGCGCAGCGCCTCGCACACCAGCGGGCCGATGGTGAGGTTCGGCACGTAATGGTTGTCCATGACGTCGAAGTGCACGATGTCGGCGCCGGCGGTCAGCACGTTGTTGACCTCTTCGCCCAGGCGGGCGAAGTCGGCGGAGAGGATCGACGGGGCAATCAGATAATCGGGCATTGTTAGTTCCTGCGGCTTGCAAAACCGGAACTTTACCTCATTGCGAGGAAATTTTCACATGCTATTGTATCGGGAAGGTTTCCAGGGGCTGCGGGCGGGCGACGCCGAAGCCCTGCCCGAAGTCGATGCCAAGCTTGCGCACCACTTCCAGGATGGCCTCGTCCTCGACGAATTCGGCGATGGTTTGGATTTGCATGACGTGGCCGATCTGGTTGATGGATTCGACCAGGGCGTGGTCGATGGGGTTGTTGACGATGCCCTTGATGAACGCGCCGTCGATTTTCAGGTAATCCACCGGCAGATTTTTCAAGTATGCGAACGAACTCAGGCCGCTGCCGAAGTCGTCGAGCGCGAAGCGGCAGCCCATGTTTTTGAGCGTGGAGATGAAGCGTATCGCCGGCGCCAGGTTGGAGATGGCCGCCGTCTCGGTGATTTCAAAACAGATTTGCGTGGGCTTGATGTTGTAATGCTCGAGTTGGTCGAACACAAAGTCGAGAAAGTGATCGTCGCACAGCGATTGGCCGGAAAGGTTGATGGCGCAGGTGGCGGGGCTTAAGTCCCTCTCGGCCTGTTCGTGCAGCGCGGCGAACACCGAGCGCACCACCCAGCGGTCGATGGCCGGCATGAGGTTGTAGCGCTCGGCGGCGGGGATGAACGCCATGGGCACCACCAGTTGGCCCTTGCGGTCGCGCATACGCAGTAGAATTTCATAGTGCGCGCCCTGCGCGCCGCCGTCCGGGCCGAGCGGCAGCATGGGCTGGTAGTACAGGCACAGGCGGTTTTCATCCAGCGCGCGGTGGATGCGGCTCAGCCACTGCATTTCCACTTTGTGCTGCGCCAGCGCGGTGTCGTCGGCCTGATACAGGTGCACGCGGTTGCGGCCCTTGTCCTTGGCCACGTAGCAGGCCGAGTCGGCGTCGCTGAGAATGTCGGCGACGCTGCCGCTCTCCGCGGTGATGGGCACCACGCCGATGCTGGCGCCGATCTCGAAGCTCTTGCCGCGCCATATGAAACGGAATTCCTTGGCCGCCACGCGCAGGCTGTCGGCGATGCGCCACGCGGTGTTCAGCGGACAGCCTTCCAGCAGCACGCCGAACTCGTCGCCGCCGAGGCGCGCCAGGATGTCGTTCTCGCGCATCTCGGCTTGGAAGCGCGCGCTCAATTCCTTGAGCAGTTTGTCGCCGGCGATGTGGCCGCAGGTGTCGTTGACCACCTTGAACTGATCGAGGTCGATATAACACATGGCGTGGTGCACGCCCTTTTTGCGCGCGTCTTCCAGCGCGCGTTCCAGGCAGGTTTCGAATTCGCGGCGGTTGACCAGGCCGGTGAGGTCGTCGTGACGCGCCTGGTAGGCGAGTTGATAGGCCATGACGCGCGCCTGGCTTACGTCGTGAAACACCAGCACAGCGCCGATGATGTTGCCGTTGCGGTCGTGAATGGGCGCGGCGGAATCCTCGATGGAAAATTCCGCGCCGTCGCGGCGGATCAGCGCGGTGTGCTCGGATAGCGCGATAATGCGTTTTTCGCGCAGACAGCGCTCCACCGGGTTTTCCAGGGGTATGCGCACGGTTTCGTGAATGACGTTGAACACCTCCAGCAGCGGCAGGCCTTGCGCCTCGGCGTTGCTCCAGCCGGTGAGCTGCTCGGCCATGGGGTTGAGGTAGTCGATGATGCCGTCGGCGTCGGTGGTGATGACCGCGTCGCCGATGGAATGCAAGGTGACTTGCGCGCGCTCTTTTTCCTGGAACAGTCTTTCCTCGCCGCGTTTGCGCTCGGTGATGTCCTGCGCAATAGCGACGTACACCGGCGCGGATTCGAATTGCGAGCATTGCAGGCGCACTTCGACCGGATACAGCGAACCGTCCTTGCGCCGGTGTTGCGTCTCGAACAGTGCCTGGTCGTGCTCGTTGCCGCACAGTGGCTCGACCATTTCGCCGAACCGTTCCACGCTGAGGCCGGAACAAAAGTCGGAGGGTTTCATGCACGTCAGTTCGTCCATGGCGTAGCCCAGGTTGCGCAGCGCGGTTTGGTTGACGTGCAGCAGGCGCTGCGTGTCGGCGTGGAAAATATAAATTTCCACGGGCGAATTATCGAGAATTGTTCCCAGGCGCGCCGACAATTCCTCCGCGCTCTTGCGCCTACGCCGCCCGGCGGCCTCGCGCAATTCGCGTTCGATGACCGGCGCCAGGCGTGCGAGATTATCCTTCATGATGTAGTCGCTGACGCCGGCGCGCATCGCGGCGACCGCCGCCTCTTCGCCGATGTTGCCGGACACGATGATGAAGGGCAGGTCTCGCCCGCTTTCCTTCAACACCTCCAGCGCCGCGGGCACGCTGAAATAGGGCATGTTGTAATCGGCGAGGATGATGTCCCACTCGCGCGCCAGCGCCGCCTGCATGGCCGCGCGCGTGTCCACGCGCTCATACACGGGCGCGTAACCGCCGCGCCGCAGTTCGCGCACCAGTAGTAGCGTGTCGTCTTCGGAATTTTCGACGATCAACGCGCGCAATGGAGTCGCGGTCACGCGCTGGCTCCTCGCGGCGGCGGTTCGTTGATCACCAGCCAATACAAACCCAGCAGGCGCAGCGATTCGAGAAACTGCGTGAAGTCCACCGGCTTGCGGATGTAGCTGTTGGCGCCCAGACGGTAGCTGCTGACCAAGTCGTGATCTTCGCGCGATGAAGTGAGAATGACCACCGGCACCAGCTCGGTGAGCGGATGCACGCGCAAGCGCCGCAACACTTCCAGGCCGTCCAGCTTGGGCAGTTTCAGGTCCAGCAGAATAACGTCGGGCAGGGCGCGCGGACTGCGGGCGTGATACGCGCCGGTGGCGAATAAATAATCCAGCGCTTCGGCGCCGTCGCGCGCCACCACCACTTCGTTGGCGATGTTGTTCTTGCGCAGCGCGCGCAGGGTCAATTCTTCATCGTCCGGATTGTCTTCCACCAGCATGATAATGCGGTCGTCGCGCGGGCGTTCGGGGCTGAATTCTCGCAGTTGGGATGATGGCATAGAGAGCAAAGACAGTTATGAAAAATCTAAGGTCGCAAGGGTGCAGGCGCTGTCCGGTCTTGCCGCGGCGCTGGAAAATCCAATAGCTGGATTCGATATCCGACGACTGTGCCCTTGTCCATGTTTTATCTAAAATTTCCACTTATAGCCGGGGGTGCTTTCCGGCTTGTCTCCCGCTGCAACGCTCGTTATTCGAGCGCGGCGCAGTGCACGGGTCGCTCGTCCGCTTGCTTGCAGGCAATGCCGCGCACAGGTCGAATCATACTATCACACCCAATATGTCGCGCAACCCGGCGTGTATTTATTCTCCATATTCCGCCGCTTGCGGCGGGGTATTTTATGGCGTGTTGCGTTCCATCCACCGTTGCCCCGCGTCGAGCATTTCATGCTTCCAAAACGGCGCGCGATGCTTGAGTTCTTCCACCAGATAACGACAGGCGTCGAACGCGGCGCCGCGGTGCTCCGCCCAGGCCGCGGCCAGCATGATGGGTTCGCCGGGCGCCAACGCGCCGTAGCGGTGAATAATCAGCGCGTCGAGGATGGGCCAGCGCGCCCGCGCCTCCACGACGATGTGCTGGAGGTATTTTTCGGTCATGCCTGGGTAGTGCTCCAGGGTCATGGCGCGCACGGCGTCGCCTTGATGGTGGTCGCGCAGTGTGCCGACGAAGCTCGCCATGGCGCCGTATTTGCCTTGTTGTCCGAGTCGCTCCTGGTGCGCGCGCAGTTCGGCGTACGGATCGAAGGGAGTGTCGCGTACGGAGATGGTCATGGTGTTTAGGGGCTAGGGGTTGGAAAGGCTAAGGTTATGTTAATTTTCCAGTTCCCAGCTTTGTCACCCGCCGGTCACCGGAGGAAAAAACGCCACTTCGTCGCCGTCCCGCACTACGTGGTCGAGCCGCGCGTAGTCCCTATTCACCGCGACCAGTATATTGCCCGGCAACGGCAGGCCGGGATTGGCTTGCGCCCACACGTCCGCCGCGGTGACGCCGGCGCGCGCCTCGACGCGTTGCTCGGCGCGTCCGAGGCGCTCGCGCAGGCTGGCGAAATATTTTACGGTGACGGCCATGGCGCTGCTCGATGACGGAATTTGTGGTCGCCGCGCGGGCGGCCTATCATCGACACTTTAGAAAAAATCACCCGGGGTTGGCAATGTTTTTTTACAATGGGCGTTATGGGCAAACTCAGTCACTTCGATGACGCGGGCCGCGCGCGCATGGTCGATGTCGGTGCCAAGCCGGTTACGCGGCGCCGCGCGCGCGCCGAGGGGCGCATCCACATGCAAGCCGCGACGCTGGAATTGATCGTGCAGGGCGGCCACCGCAAGGGCGACGTGCTGGGCGTGGCGCGCGTCGCCGGCATCATGGCCGCTAAAAAAACCAGCGAACTTATCCCTTTGTGCCACCCGTTGGAGCTGAGCCGTGTTGAGGTGGATTTGGAGCCCTTGACGGACGAGCACGCGGTGTATTGCCGCGCCACGGTGGAAACCACGGGCCGGACCGGCGTGGAAATGGAAGCGCTCACCGCCGTGCAAGTTGCGCTGCTCACCGTGTACGACATGTGCAAGAGCGTGGATCGTGGCATGACGCTGGACGGCGTACGTCTGCTGGAAAAGTCCGGCGGCGCGTCGGGGGAGTGGAGCGCGGTTGATGAGGCGTGAGGAGTTGGGAGTGAGGTGTGAGGAGTAAAGCTTTTGCCCGGATGCACAGGTTTTTTTACCCCTCACCCTTCACTCTTCACTCCTCACCGGCATAGCCGCACTCCTAGCCGGCATAGCCGATGACTCGTTGAACCAGATGGCAAAATCCGCCGGCGCCAGCGGTTGACTGATGAAGTAGCCCTGCGCCATGTCGCAGCCGTAGCGCGCCAGCATGTCCCATACCTCCTGCGATTCCACGCCCTCGGCGATGACCTTGAGGCCGAGGTTGTGCGCCAGGTCGATGGTGGAGCGCACGATGACCGCGTCGTTGCCGTCGGCCGTCATGTTCATGACGAAGGATTTGTCGATTTTGATGTGGTCTATCGGCAATTTTTTCAGATAAGCGAGCGACGAATAGCCGGTGCCGAAGTCGTCGATGGACAGGCGCAGGCCCATCTCGTCCATTTGCGTGAGCACGCTGAGTGCGCGCTCCGGCTCGATCATGATGGCGCTTTCGGTGATTTCCAGTTCCAGATCGGCGGGCGGCGTGCCCCAGGCCCTCAACCGGCCGGCGATGTGCGCGCACAACTGTGGTTCGGACAGGTTGCTCGCCGAGAGATTGATCGCGACGGACAGCGGCGTGCCGGCGCCCCGCCACGCAGCCGTTTGGCGCAGCGCCTCGTCGAGCACCCACGCGGTGAGTGGCTTGATGAGGCCGGTGCGTTCCGCCACGAGGATGAATTTGTCCGGGAACATCAGTCCGGCCTGCGGATGTTGCCAACGCACCAGGGCTTCGGCGTTGACCACGCGTCCGCTGCGCATATCGACTTGCGGCTGGTAATGCAGCAGCAGCTCGTTGTTTTTGATGGCGCGCGCCAGTTCGCTGGTGAGGGTGAGCTGCATCAGGCTGCCTTGATCCTGTTCCGGGTCATAAATCGCGTAGCCGCTACGCGCGCGCTTGGCCGCGTACATGGCCACGTCGGCGCGGCGCAGCAGCGTAATGTGATCCGCGCCGTGATCGGGAAACAGCGCGATGCCGATGCTGGCGCCGATGGCGAAGGAGCGGCCGCCGGATAGGAACGGGCGCTCCAGCGCCGTGACGATTTTGCTCGCGGCGCGCGCGGCGCGCTCGCCATCCGCTTCCGGCAATAGCACCGCGAATTCATCGCCGCCCAGGCGCGCGATGGTGTCGGACTTGCGCAACGCGGAATGCAGGCGCAACGCGACTTGCTGCAACAATAAATCGCCGGCATGGTGGCCGAGCGTGTCGTTGACGTCCTTGAAGCGGTCTAAGTCCATGACCAGCAAGGCCAGCGGCTTGTCGCCGCGCGCGCCGCGGAGCATGGCTTGCTTCAAGCGGTCTTCGAGCAGGACGCGGTTAGGCAGATTGGTCAATCTGTCATGCAGCGCCTGATGTTCGAGCAGCAACGTGCTTTCGCGCAGGCGCACGCTGTCGGCTTCAATGGTGCGCGCCATGCGGTCGAAGGCGCGGCCGATGCGCGCCAGCTCGTCGTTGCCGTGCAAGCCGGATTGCACGCTGAAGTCGCCCGCCGCGAAGCGCTCCGTGGCGGTCACCAGGCGCGCCACGCGGCGCGTCAGGGCGAAGTGGAAGAGCAACCCCAGCAGCGCCGCCAGCCCCGTCACAAACAGGCTGGATTGCAGCACTTGCCGCTCGGCGGCGCGCACCGCGTGGTTCTTCAACCGCGCAAGGTCATACTGCATAAACAGCGTACCGATGCGCGAGGGGCGCGGCTCATCGCCGGTGGTGCCTAAAATCACCGGATAATAACCCATCAGCGCAGAGCGGTCCGGCGAGAACAGCACCTCGCCGGTCACGCGTTCCTTGACGCGCGCGAGCACGTCCGCGCGCAGGTCGGGGAAGATTTTTCCGGCGGGCTGCCCCACCCAATCGCGGCGCGTGGCGTGCAGCACCGTGCCGTTCTCGTCGGCCAGAAACACGCTGTGCACGTGCGGATTCGCGGCCAACGGCACGATCTCCAGCGCCGCGCCCGCGTCGTCCCGCCGGGCCGACAGGTGCTCCAGCTCCCGTTGCAGATCGGACATCTCCTCGATCAGGCGCAGGCGCGCCTCATGTTCCACCTTGCGCGCGGCGAGCCGGGTGTCGTGATGCCAGAAATACGCGCCCCCCAACAGCGCGCTGAGCACCACCAGCGCGGGAATGGTGATGCGCAGCGGAATCCAGGCGACGTATCTCACGGGCGGCCCGCCGCGAGCAGCGGGCGCGCGTCGAGCAGCGCACTGATATCCGCTTCTTTTTGCAGCAGCCTCTGCTCGATCATGCTGGCGGCGAGCTTGCGCGCCGACTCCACCAAAAGGGGGGAGTTTCCCGTCAGCAGGCGGCGATTTTCTTCTTGATCGGGGATGCGCACACCGCGCAGCGCGTCCAGGAATTCCGCGGAGCTGACGCCTTCGCGTTTGGCCATGCGCCGCGCGGCGTCGTGCGGATGAGTGCGCAGATAAGCCATGGCGTGGAACCACGCGCTCACCAAGTTATTTATCTGCGACGCATGCGCGTCCAAAGCGTCGCGGCGCACCACCAGCACGTCCACGATCTCGCCGGGAATTTGCGTGCTGTCGAACAACAGCCGCGCGCCCGCCTTCAAGAGACGGGTGCGCACCGGTTCGAAGGTGACGACGGCGTCCACGGCGTCTTCGTGATAGGCGCGCTCGTGATCGGAGACCGGCAGCGAAACAACGCGGATGTCGCCGCGCGACAGCTTCGCCTGCTGCAACGCGCGGCTCAGCACGAACGCGCCGAGCGCGGTGTTTTCCACGCCCACGCGCCGGCCTGCGATTTCTTGAATGTTTTTTAAATAAGGTTTGCCTAAAATCACATCCGCTCCGTGCGAGACGTCCAGCACTAGGATCACCGGGATGTCCGCGTAATTTTGTAGGAGCAGCAACGCCTCGTCCAGCGTCAGGGTGGCGGCCTCGATGGCGCCGTTGCGGAACGAGCGCATCACCTCCGACGCGGAAGGGTACTCCACGAGACGCACCACCCCGGAATCCAGGTAGTTTAAATCCCTGGCCAGATACAGCGGCTCGTAGCCCGGCCACACGCTGGTGCCGATGCGCAACAGCGCGGGCGACTCCGGCGTGCAGCCGCTCACGATGAGCGCCGCCAGCAGCGCGCGCAGCGTTCGTCCGGCGCGACGCATGATGAAGCTGGAATATTTCCCGCTGCTGGCGCTGAGCATGATCCCTGTTTTCCCTGCTGCGTAGTTCGGCCTATCTATGTATATCGTCAGGCCGCGCGATTCCATGAGTCTTTAATAACCGATTATAGGTGAAGAGAACTTTTGCGGATTGTGATAATTTGTAATATAGGTTTTTTGCGGCAAATACATCGAACCATGACTACGCACGGACATCACCGCGCACACGCGCATGACCACGACGGCCGACGCCCCGGGATTTCCGGCGTGCTCTGGTACGCCTTGCTGATCACCCTGGGTTTCGCCGCCCTGGAGGGGCTGGCGGGCTGGTGGGCGGGTTCGCTGGCGCTGCTCGGCGACGCCGGGCACATGGTCACCGACGCCAGCGCCTTGGGTCTGGCCGCGTTCGCCGCGTGGGTGGCGCGCCGTCCGCCGTCGCCGCGCCACTCTTACGGGCTCGGGCGCGCCGAGGTGGTGGTGGCGCTGGTGAACGGCTTATTCATGCTGGCGCTGGTGGGCGGGATTTTATTCACCGCTTTGGAGCGGCTGCGCGCGCCGCAACCGGTGCTGGCCGGCACGGTGATGCTGGTCGCGGCGCTCGGTTTGGCGATCAATTTGATCGTGGCGTACCTGCTCAGCCGTGGTGAAAAAACGCTGAACGTGCGCGCGGCGTTGTTGCACGTCATGGCCGACGCGCTCGGCTCGGTCGCCGCGCTGGCGTCGGGCGTCACGATTTACTTCACCGGCTGGACGCGGATCGATCCGCTGTTGTCGCTGTTCATCTGCGTGCTCATTCTCTACTCCGGCGTGAGATTATTGCGCGAGGGTTTGCACGTCATCATGGAAGGCGTGCCGCGCCATCTTGATTTACCGGAGATCGGGCGTTCGCTCGCCGCCGTGCCGGGCGTGATGTCAGTGCACGATCTACATATTTGGACGTTGTCTTCCGGCGTGGTGGCGCTGTCTGCGCACGTCATGGTGCGCGACTTGAGCGAGTGGGAAGACGTGCTCAGTCAAATGCGCGACCTGTTGCACGACGAATACGGTATCGAGCACATCACCATGCAGCCGGAACCAACCACGCACGTGCTGCGGAAATTGAATTATCCGCACAATTCGGCCTGACAACCACCTTCGCGTCTTTGCGTTGGGTTTTTGAATCACGCCACCGCCGCGCGCGACGCCTTTTTGCGCTCGTGTTCCAGCAGCAGGCGCTTGCGCAGACGGATGAAGTTCGGTGTGATCTCCACCAACTCATCATCGTTGATGAACTCCAGCGCCTGCTCCAGGCTCATTTTCACCGGCGGCACCAGAATAATATTTTCATCCGAGCCGGCGGCGCGGATGTTGGTGAGCTGTTTACCCTTGAGCGGATTCACCACCAGATCATTGTCGCGCGAGTGCAGGCCGATGACCATGCCTTCGTATAAATCCTCGCCGGGGCCGATGAACAAGCGCCCGCGCTCTTGCAGGCTGAACAGCGCGTAGGCCACGCTCTTGCCCACGCCGTTGGCGATCAGCACGCCGTTATTGCGTTCACCGATGCTGCCTTTCTTGAACGGGCCGTAGTGGTCGAACACGTTGTGCATCAATCCGGTGCCCGAGGTCATGGATAAAAATTCGGTGCGGAAACCGATCAATCCGCGCGTCGGAATTTTATATTCCAAGCGCACGCGGCCCTTGCCGTCCGGCACCATGTTGGTGAGATCGCCCTTGCGGCCTCCCAGCGCCTCCATCACCGCGCCTTGGTGCTGCTCCTCCACGTCAACCACCAGATTTTCATACGGCTCGCACAGCGCGCCGTCGATCTCCTTGGTGATAACCTGCGGACGCCCGACCGCCAGTTCATAGCCTTCGCGGCGCATGTTCTCGATAAGAATCGACAAGTGCAACTCGCCGCGTCCGCACACGCGGAATTTGTCGGGATCGTCGGTATCCTCCACGCGCAGCGCCACGTTGTGGATCAACTCGCGCTGCAGGCGCTCACGGATCTGGCGGCTGGTGACGTATTTGCCGTCCTTGCCCGCGAACGGCGAATTATTCACCTGGAAGGTCATGCTCACCGTCGGCTCGTCCACGATCAGCGGCGGCAGCGCCTCTACGTTATTCGGGTCGCACAGCGTGTCGGAAATGCCGAGGCTCTCGATGCCGGTGAAGGCGATGATATCGCCGGCCTCCGCCTCCGGCACCTCCACGCGCTGCAAACCGTGGAAGCCCAAAATTTGCAGCACGCGCGCGTTGCGCTTCTTGCCCGCGCGGTCGATGACCACCACCGGCGTGTTGGTCTTGATGCGCCCGCGCGTGATGCGTCCGATGCCGATCACGCCCACGTAACTGGAATAATCCAATGAACTCACCTGCATCTGGAACGGCCCGTCCGGATCGACCTTGGGCGGCTTGACGTACTTGATAATGGTTTCGAACAGCGGCGTCATGTCAGCCGCGTGCGAGTCCGCATCCAGGCCGGCGTAGCCTTGCAGTGCGGAGGTATAGACCA
This sequence comes from Pseudomonadota bacterium, assembly GCA_040756035.1. GTDB lineage: Bacteria > Pseudomonadota > Gammaproteobacteria > SURF-13 > SURF-13 > JBFLZV01. Next base: position 1,843 of record JBFLZV010000024.1, on the reverse strand, counting down.
CGGGGAAATCCAATTGCTCTTCGGTCGCGCCGAGACGGTCGAATAAATCGAAGGTTTGATCCAGCACCCAATGCGCGCGCGCGCCGGGCCGGTCGATTTTGTTAATCACCACGATGGGCTTCAAGCCCAGTGCAAACGCCTTTTGCGTGACGAAGCGCGTCTGCGGCATCGGGCCGTCCACCGCATCGACCAGCAGCAGCACCGAATCGACCATAGACAGCACGCGTTCCACCTCGCCGCCGAAATCGGCGTGGCCGGGCGTGTCCACGATATTGATGCGGTAATCGTTCCAGCGCAGCGAGGTGTTCTTGGCGAGAATGGTGATGCCGCGCTCGCGCTCCAGGTCATTGGAATCCATCACCCGCTCGGCCGCCGGCCCGCGCGCGTTCAGCGTGCCGGACTGCTGCAAAAGCTTATCGACTAGCGTGGTCTTGCCATGATCGACGTGCGCGATGATGGCGATATTGCGGAGGTTTTCGATCACAACGTGTACCGTAATAGGGAAAACCGCCCATTATACAGCAGATTGGTTTCAGATGCCTGCTAATATAATTTCCCAATGGATTTGAAAGAAATTGACACCCTTTCATTAAGCGCGACGCAGAAAGCTCTATATGAGGATTAACCTAACCCTACACCCAACGCCGCCCCGATAAGATACGAAATCACCCCCGCGCCCGCGCCGATCAGCACCATGCGCACGCCGCTGTACACGGCTTTGCGGCCGGTGTAGAGGCTGAGCACCGCGCCGACCGCGAACAGGCTGGCGCCCGCTAAAATCGCGCTGGCGGACATGGCCGCCGTGCTCGATTTTTGAGTCCACAAGAAGGGCAGTAGCGGCACTACCGCGCCCGCGGAGAATGCCAGCAGTGAGGAAAGCGCCGCGCCCCACGGCGAACCGAGTTCCTGCGGATTAAGCCCCAGCTCCTCGCGCGCCAGCGTGTCGAGCGCGTGTTCGGGGTTTTTTAATAAATTGCGCGCCAGGCTGCGCGCCTCGTCCATGTCCACGCCGCGCGCGTGATAAATGAGCGCCAATTCTTCGGCCTCTTGCTCCGGGTACTGCTCTAATTCCTCGCGTTCCAAGCCGATTTGGTATTCGTACATTTCGCGCTGCGAGCGCATCGACACGTATTCGCCCGCCGCCATGGACAACGCGCCGGCCAATAGACCCGCGATACCGGCTAATAAAATGGTTTTGGGTTCGACCCCGGCGCCGGCCACGCTCATGATGAGGCTGGTGTTGGACACCAGGCCGTCGTTCACGCCGAACACCGCGGCGCGCAGATTGCCGCCGCTCTCGGTGCCGCGATGGCGGTGGCCGAAATCCTCCACCGAGGTGGGCATGGCGTGGCCTTGGGGCGCGGGCGGATTGTAAACGGACAGGCCGCGCACTTTGATGGCGGCCAGCATAGGGCGCAAACGGCGCGGCCCGAACAGCCGTATCAGCGCGGCCACTAGGCGCGCGCGCGGCGGTGGGTGAAATTCTTCGGGCGCCGCGCCACCCTCGCGGCGGACGTTCTCGGCCCAGATGTCCGCCTGCGCCTCGGCGGCGCGCGCTAACTCCGCGAACATTTTGCTGCGCGCGGTATTTTCCTCCGCCGCGGCCAACACGTGGTACAGATACGCCGATTGCTTTTCTTCCCTCCATCCATCGAGTGCGGCCATGGCATCCTCCTTTTTACTAAAAACAACATAAATAAAGCCACGGCTATGTTGTTTTTAGTATTCTTCATTTTAACCCACCCCCACCCTGTCCCCCCTTTGCGCTACGCTATCCATGCGCCGCGTAAAGTCCAGCCGGGCCATGTGGCCCGGCGTTCGGCAGCTTCGCTGCCTCACCCCT
>JBFLZV010000023.1:0-28272 GCA_040756035.1 Pseudomonadota bacterium | reverse complement strand
TGCCCACCAGCGTTTGCGTGGGCACGAAAACCGTGCCCACCCCCTACGAACTGGCTTTATGCGTCCCACCGAAATCAAACTGCACCAAAAGTCGCGCGTGCTGGAAGTCACCTTCGACGACGGCGCGCGCTTCAGTTTGCCATGCGAATATTTGCGCGTGTATTCACCTTCCGCCGAGGTGCGTGGCCATGGGCCGGGCCAGGAGGTGTTGCAGGTCGGCAAGGAAGACGTCAACATTACCGCCATCGACCCGATCGGCAGCTACGCGGTGCGCCTGCATTTCAGTGACGGCCACAATACCGGCCTGTACTCATGGAAGCTGTTGCATGAGCTGGGTGTAAACCACCAAAAGAATTGGCAAGATTACCTTGAACGTTTAAAGAAAGCGGGTTATCAGCGCCGCGAGGTGTAGAGAGCAGGCGAAGGCTGTACAATAATAATATTATGGAGCGTCCCCGCACCACCCATTTCGGTTTTCAAGAAGTGCCGGTCGAAGAAAAGGCCGGCAAAGTCGCCGGCGTGTTCGATTCCGTGGCCGACAAGTATGACGTCATGAACGACGTCATGTCGTTCGGCGTGCATCGCTTGTGGAAGCGTTTTACTTTGGAGATCAGCGGCGTGCGCCGCGGGCAGCGCGTGCTGGATCTGGCGGGCGGCACCGGCGATCTCGCCGCCAAGCTCGCGGAAAAGGTGGGGGGACAGGGCGAAGTAGTGATCGCCGATATCAACGCCGCCATGCTGCGTCGTGGCCGCGAACGCCTGGTAAACGGCGGCGTGGTCGGAAATATCGCCTATGTGCAGGCCGACGCCGAGAACCTGCCGTTTCCCGCCAATTATTTCGACTGTGTGACCATCGCTTTCGGGTTGCGCAACGTCACGCACAAGGAGCGTGCGCTCGCCGCCATGCTGCGCGTGCTCAAACCCGGCGGACGTCTGCTGGTGCTGGAATTTTCCGCGCCCACCATGCCCGGCCTGGCGCCGCTGTACGATTTTTATTCCTTCAAGTTTCTGCCGCTCATGGGCAAGCTCATCGCCCGCGACGCCGACAGTTACCGCTACCTCGCCGAATCCATCCGCATGCATCCCGATCAGGAACAGCTTAAAAAAATGATGCAGGAAGCGGGCTTCGAGTGTTGCGATTATTTTAATCTGAGCGGCGGCATCGTAGCGCTGCACAGCGGCTATAAGCTATGACGATACAGATAAAGCTTGACGCCAACACCCGCTACGCAGGTTTTTGGCGGCGCGCGGCGGCGAGCCTGATTGACACGCTGCTGCTCATGCCGCTGCTCGCCATCATTTTATATCTCTTATACGGCCCGGCTTATTTCGAGTGGTATGCCACGCCGCATGCGCCGTTTGAATCGTATGGATCGGGCGCGGTGTTGGTCAACCAATTACTGCCCATCGCGTTGATCGTGTTTTTCTGGGTGAAATTTCTGGGCACGCCCGGCAAGCTGTTGCTCGACTGCTACGTGGTGCATGCCCAAACCGGCAAGCCGCTCGGCGCCGGGCGCGCACTGCTGCGCTATCTCGGCTATTACGTTTCCGCGCTGCCGCTTATGCTCGGTTTTTTGTGGGTGGCCTGGGACAAACGCAAGCAAGGATTTCACGACAAGATCGCCAACAGCGTGGTGGTGATTCGTGATGAGTCCGGCAAAACGCTGGAGGAATTGCGCGAAGAATACGGCGAGGATTTCCGTTGAGCGCGTCGCTGCTTGCGCAAGGTTTGAACGCCGCCCTGGAAACGGTGCTGAATAATTATTTGCGCCTCGATCCCGATGCGCGGCAGCGTATGCAGGCGCTGGCCGGCAAGGTGATCGCCGTCGAGTTTCAAGATTTAAACTGCACGCTGTATTTGCTGCCCGGCGCGGAGGATATGGAAGTGCGCAGCGCTTATGAAGGCGCGGCGGACACCACGCTGCGCGGCACGGCGTGGGCGCTGCTGAGGCTGGGGCTGCAAAAAAAAGGCACGCAGGCCACGCTGTCATCCGGTGCCGTGCGGATCAGCGGCGACGTCGAACTCGGCCGGCGCTTCAAGCGCATTCTCGACGATATGGAGATCGACTGGGAAGAGCTGCTGTCCAAGGTGACCGGTGACGTGGCGGCGCATCAAATCGGCGATGCCGTGCGTGCCGCCAAGGCGTGGGGTGAGAGCGTGCTCAAAACGCTGGGACAAAACTTTGCTGAATATCAGCAAGAAGAAGCGCGCAATGTTCCGGCGTCCGCGGAAATGGAAATATTTCTCCAGGCGGTGGATGTGCTGCGCGACGACGTGGAACGTATGGCGCAGCGCGTGCGCCGCCTGCAAGAGCATCTTGAATCCGAGCGGGAGTCGGGGAAGTGATACGCGCCGGCCAAATCCTGCGCCTGGTGCATATCAATTTTATCCTGGTGCGTCACGGCTTGGATGAAATCATCCTCGCCACGCATTTGTTCCGCCCGATCCGCTTCCTGCTCTATTTGCTGCCCTGGTACTGGTTGCGCGGCGCGCGCCTGCCGCGCGCAGTGCGCATCCGCAACACCTTGGAAGACCTCGGTCCGGTGTTCGTCAAGTTTGGGCAAATGCTGTCCACGCGGCCTGATCTTCTCCCCGAAGACATCGCCCAGGAACTGGCGCTCCTGCAAGACCGTGTGCCGCCTTTCCCCGGCGCCGAGGCGCGCCGCATCGTCGAGCAGGCCTACGGCAAGCCGCTCGATGAAATATTTCAGGAATTTTCCGAAACACCGCTCGCCTCCGCCTCCATCGCGCAGGTGCACGCAGCGCGTCTGCCCGGCGGGCGCGAGGTCATCGTCAAGGTGGTGCGTCCGCACATCGAAAAAGTCATTCGCCGCGACGTAGACCTGCTGTACACACTGGCCGATTTGGCGGAGCGTTACTGGTCGCAGGGCCGCCGCCTGCGTCCGCGCGAGGTGGTCGCCGAATACGAGAAAACCATTTTCGACGAACTGGACCTGCTGCGCGAGGCGGCCAACGCCAGCCAACTGCGGCGCAACTTTTTGGGCTCACCGCTGCTCTACGTGCCGGAAGTCGAGTGGCCGCTGACGCGGCGCAACGTCATGGTCATGGAGCGCATCTACGGCACACCGGTCAGCGATATTCCGGCGCTGCTCGCGCAGGGCATCGATCTCAAGACGCTGGCCGAGCGCGGCGTGAATATTTTTTTCATGCAAGTGTTCGAGCATAGTTTCTTTCACGCCGACATGCACCCCGGCAATATTTTCATTTCGCCCACGGGCCAATACATCGCCGTCGATTTCGGCATCATGGGCACGTTGAGTCCGCAAGATCAGCGTTATTTGGTGGAAAATTTCCTGGCGTTTTTCAACCGCGACTACCGGCGCGTGGCGCAGTTGCACGTCGACGCCGGCTGGGTGCCGGCAGGCACGCGCGTCGATGAATTCGAATCCGCCATGCGCACCGTGTGCGAACCGATTTTCGAGCGCCCGCTGAAGGATATTTCCTTCGGCCAATTGCTGCTGCGCCTGTTTCAAACCGCGCGACGCTTCAATATGGAAGTGCAGCCGCAACTGGTGCTGCTGCAAAAGACGCTGCTCAGCATCGAGGGGTTGGGCCGCCGCTTGTATCCCGATCTCGACTTGTGGCAAACCTTCAAGCCGTTCCTGGAGCGTTGGATGCAACAGCGCCTGGGGGCGCGCGCGCTGATAAAATCCCTACGTGAAAACGCCCCGCTATGGGCGGAAAAAATACCGGAACTGCCGCTCATGTTGCACGATGTTTTACAGCAAGCGCGCGATGGCAAGCTGCAAATCGAATGGAGGTCGGAGGAATTGAAAAAAATGCGCCGCGATATCAAGCGCACCGGCCGGCGCGCCATGGCCGTCAGCGCCGGCGGTGCGTTCATCATCAGCGCCGCCGTGGTCAAAGGCCTCGACGGTTACGCCCCGCTCATGCTCGGCAATGCGCCGCTATTGACGTGGGTGTTGGGCGCGGTCGGCATGTTATTTTTACTGGGCGCGTGGTCCAGGGAGCGGGATTGAACGGAAGATTAAGGGTTCATTGATGGGTTTAAGCGAGTCATTGTTTCGTCCGTTGTAATCCCGCTTCCACTTGATCGCGTTTGGTTTTCCCTACCAGCGTTTCGATTAACTCCAGCGCGAAATCCATGGCCGTGCCGGGGCCTTTTGAGGTAATGACCTTGCCGTCTTTCACCACGGCTTGATCCTTGAGTATGACGTCGTGCGCCTGGGCGAGCGCGCCGGGAAAGCTGGTGGCCTGCTTGCCTTTGAGCAGGCCGGCATGGGCGAGCACGGCGGGCGCGGCGCAGATCGCGGCGGTGAATTTTTCGCTGTTCGCCATTTTCTTGAGCAGTGCGTGCACCCGCGAATCGCGATCGAGATTGTCGGCGCCTGGCTGGCCGCCGGGCAGCACCACCATGTCAAAATCGTGTTGCAGGGCCTTGTCCAGCGTGGTGTCGGGCAGCAGGCGCGTGCCGCGCGCGCCCACCACGGGTTGCGCGTCGAGACCGGCGGTGACCACGTTGACGCCGGCGCGACGCAGCAAGTCGATCACCGTCACCGCCTCGAGTTCTTCGCAACCTTGCGCCAGGGGTATTAAAACATTGGCCATGATCTAGTCCTTCTTAATCATTAAGACCAAACGGCGCGGCAAAAGTGCCTCATTCGTCGTAGGACAGATATTTGTGCCCATAGCGTATGGCGATAATCGCCAGCGCCAGCACCAGGATCGCCGCGGACAGCCCGATGATTTCCCAGCCGTGGATTTCCTTGAGGCCGATGGTGATGTAGCGGGCGATGGCGACGATGGCGATGTAGATGGGATAGCGCACCGGCAATTTGCCGCTGGTGAGATACAGCCCCACCATGGTGATGACTTCCATGTAGATGAACAGCAGCAGGATGTCTTCCAGCAAGACCACCCTGCGCTGCACCATGGCGGCGACTTCCTGGCCGATGGCCACCATAGTGGCGAGGGTGATGAGTAGCAATCCGATCCATTCGACGATGTACAGGACGCGCATCACGCGCCCGTCGGCTGCCACGGTGATTTTTTTCATGTAGCTGCGTCCCCCTGTAAATCGGGATTATTACACTATAACTTCGCCATCCCTGGTGCGGCCTCGGTTTACTATTGAAACCCAGTCCGGCCACCATAGTCGGGCGTTCATGATGCAGAACCCTTCGCTTCGCTCTTCCCTGTGCATCACCCTACGGGCCGCCTAACGGCGGTGCCGTTTGGCAATCCTGCCAAACGGTCGCCGCTTCGCGGCTCACCCCGATGCTCGATTCTGCACGATGGTCAAACCCTTGAGCAGGTTGAGCGCCTCGTGCAACTGGTAATCAGTGTCGACCGAAGGCTCGCGCGATGCATCCTCCTTGGGCTTGTCGGCGGGTACGTTCACGCCGGGCAAGCTCGGGATGACGCTTTCTTCCTTCTTTTCATTGGAGTTGGTCTTTTGCGTGTCTTTGCCGTTGCCGTTGCTTAAGTGGCGGCTCAGATCGGCCTCCTTGAGCGGCTGCAACAGGTCTTGTTCGTTGGCGGCGAGCTTGATGTTGCCCAGCACCACGTCCGGCACGATGCCCTCGGCCTGGATGGAGCGGCCCGACGGCGTGTAGTAGAGCGCGGTGGTGAGTTTGAGCGCCGCGTCGTTTTGCATGGGCAGCACGGTTTGCACCGAGCCCTTGCCGAAGGTCTTTTCGCCCATCACCACGGCGCGATGGTGATCTTGCAGCGCGCCCGCCACGATTTCCGAGGCCGAGGCCGAGCCGCTATTGACCAGTACCACCAGCGGCGCGCCCTTGAGCACGTCGTCGGGCGTGGCGTTGAATTTCATTTGCGAATCCTGCACGCGGCCTTCGGTATAGACGATCAAGCCTTTTTCCAGGAAGGCGTCGCTCACCGCCACCGCGCCGCTCAGCACGCCGCCGGGATTGTTGCGCAGATCGAGCACCAAGCCCTTGAGGTTGCCGCCGTTTTCCTGCTTGAGCTTGCTCACCGCGTCGATCAGGTTGGCGCTGGTCTGCGCCTGGAATTGCGAGATGCGCACGTAGCCGAAGCCCGGCTCCAGCGTCTTCGACTTCACGCTACGCACCTTGATGATGGCGCGCTTCAGCGTGATCTTGAGCGGCTTTTCCTCGCCCTTGCGCAGGATGGTGAGCGTGATGCTGGTGTCCACCTTGCCGCGCATCATGTTCACCGCGTCGTTGAGTTCCATGCCTTGCAGCGGTGTATCGTCCAGGCGGATGATGAGGTCGCCGGCCTGCACGCCGCCGCGGCTCGCCGGCGTGTCGTCGATCGGGGCGATGACTTTGACGAAGCCGTTTTCCATGCCCACTTCCAGGCCCAGGCCGCCGAATTCGCCGCTGGTGCCGATTTGCAGTTCCTGGAACGCCTTGGTGTCCAGATAGGACGAGTGCGGATCGAGGCCCGATAACATGCCGCGGATCGCGTATTCGAGCAGGGTTTTGTCTTCCACCGGCTTCACGTAATCGCTCTTGATCTTGGCGAATACTTCGGTGAAGGTGCGCAACTCTTCGAGCGGCAGCGGCGCGGCGGCGGGGACGGTGTCTTCGCGCTGCGCCAGCACGCCGTTGCCCACGGCCAGTGACAGTCCCAGCACCAGGCCCAGGCAAAGAATAAAGAAAGTGCGAAAATGCGTGTTCATCGAATACCCCGTAACCGCGAATCGTGCGCAGTGAAAAATAACTGCTCCATTATACCTTAAAATATAGCTTGCTGTGGCTGCTCCTGATCCTCTCGTCTTTTACCATGCCTGGCGCAACGTCGGTTTCCTGCTAATCCCCGATCAGAGCATTCTGTCCTGGCGTTCGCGAGCTTCGCTCAGTGAATCATTACACTGCATCTTCGCCATCCCTGGCGCGGCTTAAGTAGTTCTTTCAATCCCCAGCCTGGCCTTTACGCTACGCCTTCCCGGCGGCGCGTAAAGCCCAGGGCTACATCCTGTAGCCCGCTCACCGTTTCCGCGGTTCGCCCTCGTCGGGCGTTCGCGAGCTTCGCTCGCTCACCCAGGACAACGGATCACTCGGTTCGCCGTCGCGGCGAATTTCGAAATAAAGGCCCGGCGCGGCGCGTCCGCCGCTGCTGCCGACGCCGGCGATCGCCGCGCCGGCTTCCACCCAATCGCCGCTGCGCTTGTACAGGCTTTGATTGTGGCCGTATAGGCTCATGTAACCGCCGCCGTGATCGATGATGGTCAGCAACCCGAAGCCGCGCAGCCAGTCGGCGAAGGCGACGCGGCCCGCGGCGACGGCTTTGACTTCGCGGCCTTCGGGCGCGCCGATGATGATGCCTTGCCACTTCATCGCGCCGTCCATGCGCGGGCTACCGTACGTGGCCAGCAGCGGACCTTGCACCGGCCACGGCAGTTTGCCCTTGAGATCGGCGAACGGCGCGCGCTTGCCCGACGGCGGCGCCGCCGCCATGGCCTGGCGCAGCTTCGGCAGCAATTGCTCGAGCTGACGTTGATCGTCGAGCAGGCGCTGCAATTCCTGATCGCGATTTTGTATCGCGCCGTTGAGTTGCGCCAGCACCTCGCGGCGCGCCTGCCGGCTTTGTTCCAGAGTTTCCTTCTCCACGCGCTCAGCCGCGCGCAACTGCTCTACGCGCGCGGTTTGTTCGCGGATGGTTTGTTCCAGATTATCGAGTTGCGCCAAGTCGGCGTTGAGGCGGGCGATGCGTTGCGCGCGCGCGCGGCTGAAGTAATCGTAGTAAACCAAGCTGCGTCCGAGCGCGGCGGGGTCTTGCTGGTTTAATAAAAGTTTCGGATATTCCTGGCGGCCGAGCATGTACGCGGCGCGCAGTTGTCCCGCCAGGGCGTGGCGCTGCACCGCCAAACCGTCGCGCTGCGTTTGCCGCGCACGCTCCAATTCCGCCAGCTTGTCGCTTCGCGCCTGTAATTCCGTATCGCGTTCACGCAGCCGCCGGTTAATGTCGCCGATGTCCCGCTCGATGCGGCGCAATTCGGTGCGCAGCGCATCACGCTCACCGTGCGCCGCGTCCAACTGCGCGCGCAACGCCTCGATTTGCGCGCGAATTCTTTCCAGATCGGCGGTTTTGGTTTGGTAATTAGCTTGGTCTTGCGCGCTGCCGGCCCACGCCGACAACATTGCAACAAAGGCCGATACAAGGAGAAAAATCCTTCCCTTGTATCTTTTCTCTTTTCTCTTGTCTCTGTTGCTAGTGAACAAGCTCCACCAGCGTATCGCCGCTCATCTCCTGCGGAATGTCCAGACCCAGGAGATACAGCATAGTGGGCGCGACGTCGGCCAGCGCACCGGTCTTGGCGACCTTGGCCGGGCGTCCGACGTAGATGAACGGCACCGGGTTGGAGGTGTGCGCGGTGTGCGCCTGGCCGGTGCCTTCGCCGCACATTTGCTCGGCGTTGCCGTGGTCGGCGGTGATCAGCAATTCGCCGCCCACCTTGCGCAACGCCTCGTGGATGCGCCCCAAGCACGTGTCGATGGCCTCGATGGCCTTCACCGCGGCCTCGAAACTGCCGGTGTGCCCGACCATGTCGGGATTGGCGAAGTTGCAGATGATGGCGTCGTATTTGCCGCTGTCGATGGCCTTCACCAGTTCGTCGGTGACCTTGGGCGCGCTCATCTCCGGTTGCAAGTCGTAGGTGGCGACGTTGGGAGACGGGATGAGAATGCGATCCTCGCCCGGAAACGGCTGCTCCTCGCCGCCGTTGAAGAAAAACGTGACGTGCGCGTATTTCTCCGTCTCGGCGATGCGCAACTGGCGCAGGCCGGCCTGCGCGATGTACGCGCCGAACACGTTGTGCAGGCGCTCCGGCGGAAACGCCACCGGCACGGAGAAGTCCTCGCTGTATTCGGTGAGCGTGACGAAATTAGCGAGCTTGGGCGTGACCGCGCGCTGAAAGCCGCTGAAATCTTTTTCGATGAAGGCGCGTGTGATCTGGCGCGCGCGGTCGGAGCGGAAATTCATGAATATCACTACGTCGCCGTCCTCGATGCGCACCGGCTTTTCGCCCGCGGGGACGATGGCGGTGGCCTTGACGAACTCGTCCGATTCGCCGCGCGCGTAGGCCTGCGCCAGCGCGCTGCCGGCGTCGTGCGCCTGAAATTCCGCCTTGCCTTGGGTGATGAGATCGTAGGCCTGTTGGATGCGCGGCCAGCGGTGATCGCGGTCCATGGCGTAGTAGCGGCCGATCACCGAGGCGAAGCGTCCGCGGCCCGCGGCGGCGAATTTATCCTCCATCATTTTGATGGAATGCGCTGCGCTGCGCGGCGCGGTGTCGCGGCCATCCAGAAAGGCGTGCAGATACACGCGCTGCGCGCCGCGCCGCGCGGCCAGTTCAACCATGGCGTGGATGTGTTCCTCATGGCTATGCACGCCGCCCGGCGACAGCAGGCCGAGAATATGCAGCGCCTTGCCGCCGGCAATCGCCTGATCCACGGCGTGCGTGAGCGTGGGGTTGGTGAAAAATGTGCCGGTGCGAATGGCGCGGCTGATGCGCGTGAATTCCTGGTACACCACTCTTCCCGCACCCAGATTGAGATGTCCGACCTCGGAGTTGCCCATCTGATCGTCGGGCAGGCCGACGTCCGCGCCGGAGGTGCGGATCAAGGTATGCGGATATGTGTTGCACAAGCGCTCCCATACCGGCTTGCGTGCGCTGTGGATGGCGTTGCACACGGGGTTGTCGCTGTGACCCCAGCCGTCCAGCACGACCAGGACGATGGGCCTAGGGGATGATGCCATAAACGATTTCCTGACGATGTATTATTAATTCCGGAACGCTACGCGGCGGGCTATGCATCTGTAATGATAGTGTGCCTTTTGTTCAATAATGTCTTATTATATAACGATTAGTCTTATCAAAGGTAATCCTGCGTTGACGTCCGACCCCGGCGGCGCGCCCTGTATAATCAACATCCATCATGCAGCGACTCGGCGAATTCATAATCAATCATTGGGAACTGTTCCTGGCCTTGGGCCTAATCCTGATTCTGCTGGTGATGACCACTCTGAGCCGCCGCCTGCTGGGGTTCAAGGAACTGCCGCCGGCGCAGGTCACGCACATGATCAACCGTGAAAACGCCGTGATATTGGACGTGCGCGAAGATAAAGAGTTCAACGAGGGACACATTGTGCACGCCGTCCATGCGCCGCTCAGTACACTGGAGGCGCGTATGAAAAGCCTGGAAAAGTTCAAGGGCCGGCCCATCATCGTTACGTGCCAGAACGGCGACCGCTCCGCGCGCGCCGCGGCGCTGCTGCACAAGCACGGTTTTGCGCCGGTGTATAAACTCGCGGGTGGATTAACGGCGTGGCGCGACGCTAAATATCCGCTCAGCGCCAAGTAACGCACGTGGCGCAAATCGTCGTCTACAGCACCGGCCTTTGCCCCTACTGCGTGCGCGCGCGCCGGCTGCTGGACGCCAAGGGCGTCGCCTACCGGGAGTTGCGCGTCGACGAGCAGCCGGCGTTGCGCGCCGAGATGGAAACCAAGAGCGGACGGCGCAGCGTGCCGCAAATCTTTATCGGCGATTACCATGTCGGCGGCTTCGATGAGTTATGGAGCCTGGAACAAAGCGGTAGGTTAAGCGCGCTGCTAAACGATAAACTGTAACTCTTGAAAGAACGGGAAAATTCATGGCGGAAGAAACGGAACAAAACATCCAAGCCGGGCACAGCGGCGCGCCGAGCAACGAGTTCGTCATTCAAAAACTCTACGTCAAGGACCTCTCCTTCGAGACGCCCAACTCGCCGCAAATTTTTCTGGAGCAATGGAAGCCCGACGTCAAGCTGCAACTACGCAGCCAGGCCGCGCCGCAGAGCGCGGACGTTTACGAAGTCGTGCTCACGCTCAATATCACCGCCACGCTCGGCGAGAAAACCGCCTATCTGGTGGAAGTGCAGCAGGCCGGCATTTTCAGCATCAAAGGTTTCAGCGAAGCCGATATGGGCGCCATGCTGGGCAGCTACTGCCCCACCATCCTGTTTCCCTATGCGCGCGAAGTCGTGTCCGATCTAGTCACCAAGGGCGGCTTCCCGCAACTGCTGCTCGCGCCGGTGAACTTCGACGCTCTCTACGCGCACATGCAAACGCAAAAAGCGCAAGGCGAGAGCGCGCATTAACGGCCGCGGTGAATCCATGCGCCGCCCGGCGTAGCTGAGATCATGCAAAAACCGCCATCCATCGCCGTGCTCGGCGCCGGCTCATGGGGAACGGCGCTGGCGATACTGCTGGCGCGCAACGGCCATGCCGTGCAACTGTGGGGCCGCGACGCGCCATTCATGCAAACGCTCAACGCCACGCGCTGCAACGTGCGCTTTCTGCCGGAGTTCGCTTTTCCACCGCTGTTGCAACCGACGGGTGACCTCGACCAGGCATTGAGCGAAACCGACGAGTGCTTGATCGCCGTCCCCACGCATAGTTTTCACGCCACGCTGGAACACATCGCCCGGCGTCTGGCGCCCGGGCGCGGGTTGGCGTGGGCCACTAAGGGGCTGGAGCCGGGATCGGGAAAATTATTGCATCACGCGGCGAGCGAATTGCTCGGCGCGGCGCGGCCCATGGCGGTGATCTCCGGCCCCACCTTCGCGCGCGAAGTGACGCGTGGTTCGCCCACCGCCGTCACGGTCGCGGCGACACCCCCCGATTACGCCCGCCATTGGGCCGCGCTGCTGCACGGTGATAATTTCCGCGCCTACACCTGCGACGACATCACCGGCGTCGAAGTGGGCGGCGCGGTGAAAAACGTGCTGGCCATCGCCGCGGGCATCGCCGACGGCCTCGGCTTCGGCGCCAACACGCGCGCCGCGCTCATTACGCGCGGATTGGCTGAAATGCTGCGCCTCGGCGTCGCGCTCGGCGGCAAGCGCGAAACCTTCATGGGCCTCGCCGGCCTGGGCGACCTGGTGCTCACCTGCACCGACGATCAATCACGCAACCGCCGGCTGGGATTAGCGCTCGCGCGCGGCGCGGCGCTCAGCGATGCGCTGCGCGACATCGGCCAAATCGTCGAAGGCGTGCCCACCGCGCGCGAAATCATGCGCCTCGCCAAAACCCACGCCATCGACATGCCCATCAGCGAACAAGTGGATTACGTGCTGCACGACAACAAAAATCCGCGCGCCGCGGTGCAGGCGCTGCTCGCGCGCGAACCTAAGGCGGAAACGCTTTAGCTCGCGCCGCGCATTCTCAATAGCCTCACTCTATTTATTTCATCCAATAAATCAATTTGAGCTATGCATGCCGCTTGGCTAGGATGGCGGCGTAAGTTCACCACACCAACAAAGAGAAATAACCATGAGCCAGAAACCCAAGTGTCCGCTGACCAGTGCCAACGGCGCGCCTATCGCGGAAGATCAAAACAGCATCACCGCCGGCCAGCGCGGCCCGGTCACCTTTGACAACTGGCGCATGTTCGAAAAGCTGGCGCACTTCAACCGCGAGCGCATCCCGGAGCGCGTGGTGCACGCGCGTGGCACGGGCGCGTACGGCACATTTACGCTGATCAAAGATATGTCGGATTACACCATCGCCAAGTTCCTGCAAGGCAAGGACAAAAAGACGGAGCTGTTTATCCGCTTCTCCACGGTAGGCGGCGGCCAGGACTCCAGCGATTACGCGCGTGACCCGCGCGGCTTCGCCGTGAAGTTCTACACCGAAGAGGGCAACTGGGATATGGTAGGCAACAATACACCGGTATTCTTTTTGCGCGACGGCATCAAATTTCCGGACTTCATCCATTCGCAGAAAAAGCATCCAGTCACCAATCTGCCTAATCCCGCGGCTGCGTACGAATTCTGGGCCAATAGTCCGCAGTCATTGCATCAAATCACGATTCTCATGTCGGATCGCGGCATTCCGTATTCCTACCGCCACATGCACGGCTTCAGTTCGCACACCTTGAGCTTCTGGAACAAGCGCGGCGAGCGTTTTTGGGTGAAGTGGCACTTCAAAACTAATCAAGGCATCAAGTGCCTTACCAACGAAGAAGCCGCTAAGATGCCGGCCTTCGGCGCGCAGCAGGATTTGGTCGATTCCATCAAGCGCGGCGACTATCCGTCGTGGTCTGTCAAGGTGCAAATCATGACCGTGGAGCAAGCCAAAAATTATTCGATCAATCCGTTCGATCTGACCAAAATTTGGCCGCACGCAGATTTCCCGCTCATCGAAATCGGTCAGATGGAATTGAATAGAAATGTCGAGAATTATTTCGCAGAAACCGAACAGTCGGCGTTCAGTCCGAGCAATTTCGTGCCCGGCATCAGCGCCTCGCCGGACAAGATGCTGCAGGCGCGGCTGTTGGCTTATCCGGATGCGTACCGTTACCGCGTGGGTGTGAACGTGAATCAGTTGCCGGTGAATTCGCCGCGCTGCCCGTTCCATCACTATCAGCGCGATGGCGCCATGGCCGGAATGCCGCCCGCGTTCGGCAGCGATAATAATCAGGGCGGAGGCGTGAATTTTTATCCGAATGACCGCGTCGCGGAAGGTGCGCCTGCGCCGGTTCCGGAAGTCGCGGAGCCACCCATGCCGCTGCTCGGCGAGGCGTGGGTCAAGGCGTACGACACGCAGGATGAAGACAACTTCACGCAGGCCGGTAATTTGTACCGCTTAATGTCAGACGATCAGAAAAATCAATTGGCGCGCAACATCGCTGGCGGTTTGATTCATGCGATACCGAGCGTGCAGGAAAGAATGCTGGCGCAGTTCGCGGCGGCGGACAAGGATTACGCGGCGCGTGTCAAAAAGGCCATGGTCGCGTCGGCATGATCCGCGCGGGGGCGGGTAATTTTCAGACCGCCCCCGCAAATTCCTGCTGCCGCCAGGCTTCGTACAACACAATCGCCACCGCGTTGGAGAGATTCAAGCTGCGGTTGTTGGGCGCCATGGGGATGCGCAGAATATGATCTTGGGGCAGGGAATCGAGTAACGTCTGCGGCAGCCCGCGCGTCTCCGGGCCGAATAAGAATGCATCGCCCGGCTGATAAGAGACTTCCGCGTAATTGCGTCTGCCGCGCGTGGAACAGGCGAAAAGTCGTGCGGGCTTTACCGCCTCCAGAAAGGCGGCGAAATCCTCATGCTGCCGCACGCGCGCCCAATCGTGATAATCCAGTCCCGCGCGTCTGAGCTTGGCGTCCGTGGGGCTGAATCCCAGAGGTTTGATCAAATGTAATTGTGTGCCGGTGTTCGCGCACAGGCGTATAATATTGCCCGTGTTGGGCGGGATTTCGGGCTCGAAGAGCGCTACGTGAAACATGCGAGATAGCGGTAACAATAGGGGCGATCAGGCCACGCTGGCCGTGCAATTCTGCGGCATGCACTTTAACACGCCGTTGGTGCTGTTGTCCGGTTGCGTGGGTTTCGGTGAAGAATACACGCGTGTCGCGGGATTTTCCAATCGTGACGCGGGCGCGATTTGCTTGAAGGGCACCACGCTGGCGCCGCGCCTGGGCAACGCGCCGCACCGCATTTACGAGACGCCGATGGGCATGTTGAACGCCATCGGTTTGCAAAATCCCGGCACCGAATACGTCATCAAGGAAATCTTGCCCAAGCTCGATTTCAGCGAGACGCGCTTCATCGCCAATCTGTCCGGCTCCACTATAGAAGAATACGTGGAGGTCACGCGGTTGTTCGACGACTCGCCCATCGACGCCATGGAAATTAATATCTCCTGCCCGAACGTGAAAGAGGGCGGCGTGGCGTTCGGCAACGACCCGGACATGTCGGCGCGCGTGGTGGCGGCGTGCCGCAAAGTGACGAAGAAACCGCTCATCACCAAGCTCTCGCCCAACCAAACCGACATCGCCGAAAACGCGCGGCGCTGCATCGAGGCCGGCACCGACGCCTTCGCGGTGATCAACACCATCATGGGCATGGCGATCGACGCGGAAAGCCGCACGCCGGTTATCGGCAACAACCAAGGCGGCTTGTCCGGGCCTGCTATCAAACCGATAGCACTGTTGAAAGTGCATCAAGTTTATCAAGTCGCCAAAAAGCATAATATTCCCATCATCGGCCAAGGCGGCGTCATGACCGCGCAAGACGCACTGGAATTCATCATTGCGGGTGCGAGCGCGGTGGGCGTGGGCACCTCCTTGTTCTACGACCCGCTGGTGTGTACGAAGATCAACGCGGGCATACTCGACTATCTCAAGCGTCACAATTTAACGTCCATCGCGCCGCTCGTCGGCAGCTTGCGGGTGCACGATCACACCACACCAGTGTGTACGGGCTGATTGCACTATTAAAGAATAAAAGTGAATGCACACACCAAGGGCCTGCTCTACGGCTTGATCGCCGTGGTCGGCTTCAGTCCCACCTTGCCCGCCATGCGCATAGCCGTGATGGATTTCGATCCCATTTTTGTCGGCCTGGGGCGGGCCTTTCCGGCGGCCTTGCTGGCCGCGATTATTTTATGGGCGACGCGTCAGCCGCTGCCGACGTGGCGGCAACTCAAGGGATTGCTCATCGTGACGGTCGGCGCGGTAATCGGCTTTCCTTATTTTTCCACCTTGGCCATGCAGGACGCGACGTCCGCGCACGGCGCGGTGGTGCTGGCCGGTTTGCCGCTGGTGACCACGCTGACCGCGGTGGTGCGCGCCGGTGAACGGCCCGCGCCCATATTTTGGTTTAGCACGGTGGCCGGCTCGGCTGCGGTGCTTGCGTTTACGCTGGCGCAGGGCGGCGGCTGGCGCTGGGCCGATCTCGCTTTGGGCGGGGCGGTGTTGACGGCCGGCATCGGTTACGCGGAAGGCGGACGTTTGGCGCGCGAGCTCGGCGGCTGGCAAGTGATTTGCTGGGCGCTGGTGTTGAGCGTGCCGCTGCTGATTGTGCCGGTCGGCCTGAGCGTTGTTCAACACGATGTGCATGCATCGCTGTCGGCGTGGTGGAGTTTTATCTACCTGAGTCTTATCAGCCAGTTTCTGGCGTTCTTCGCGTGGTACCGCGGTATGGCGCTGGCCGGCATCGCGCGTGTGGGGCAGTTGCAGTTATTGCAGCCGTTCTTCACATTGCTGATCGCGGCGCTGCTGCTCGGCGAAGCGGTGACGCCGTTGGCGATGGCCACGGCGCTGGTGGTCGTCGCGGTGATCGTGGTGCAGCGCAAAACTACCGTGCGCGTTTCCGAAGTTAAATAGTTCTTCCCCACCAACGCCGCACGCGCGCCTTATACTGCCGGTAGTCGTCGCCGAATTTGTTTTCCATGTAACGCTCTTCACGCAAAATCACGCCGTAATACATGATGAGCAGCACCGCCGGCAGCAACAACCACGGCCAGGCGGTATCGGTGAGCAGCGTCAGGCCCATATAGTCGAGCGTGAGCGCAACGTACAACGGGTTGCGCGTGTAGGCGAACGGGCCGCTGGTGATCAGCGCCGTGCTGGGCTTGAAAGGATTGACCGGCGTTTGCGCGCGCTTGAAGGCGCGCAGTCCGGTCACTTGCAGCGTGACGCCCGCCGCCAGCAACGGCCAGCCGAGAACGTGCTTGAGCGGCGCGCCGAAGACCTGCGTGGGAAAGAAGTATTCAATCAGCCACCCGATAATCAAGGCCACGGCGTAAATCAACGGCGGCAACGCGATAATGCCGGCGGTGTCCTGTGTAGGATGTTGCGCCATGCAATTTCTCCGTCATCAAATTTTTTAACGTCGAAGTCGAGGCTAAACAAGATTATTTATCCTCGACGTCCATCCCCAGTTCCTGAATTTTACGCGTTAACGTGTTGCGGCCCCAGCCCAAAAGTTTCGCCGCGTCCTGACGGCGGCCGCCGGCGTGTTTGAGCGCGGTTTCGATCATGAGGCGTTCGAAGGCGGGCGTGGCCTTGCCGAGCAGGTCGGAATCGCCGCGCGTGAGGCGCACGTCGGCCCAGCGCCGCAAAGCCGCTTCCCAGTTTTCATCGACGCCCGGCGCGTGTTGTTCACGCAATTCCGGCGGCAAGTCTTCGAGGAGTATGGTTTCGCCGATGGTCATGACGGTGAGCCAGCGGCAGGTGTTTTCCAGTTGCCGCACGTTGCCGGGCCACGGCAGGCCGCATAGATAACGCTCAGCGTCGGGATGCAGCGTCTTCGGGGCGACGTTTAATTCCCGCGCGGCCTGTGCGAGAAAGTGGCGCATGAGCAGCGGGATATCCTCGCGGCGATTGCGCAGCGGCGGGATGTGAATGCGGATGACGTTCAGGCGATGGAACAAATCCTCGCGGAAGCTGCCGGCCTGCACGCGCTGTTCGAGATTTTGGTGCGTGGCGGCGATGATGCGCACGTCCACTTTAATGGGGTGATGTCCGCCCACGCGGTAAAATTCGCCGTCGGCCAGCACGCGCAGCAGGCGCGTCTGCAATTCTGCGGGCATGTCGCCGATTTCATCGAGGAACAACGTGCCGCCGTCGGCTTGTTCGAAGCGTCCGCGGCGCTGGCTTTGCGCGCCGGTGAACGCGCCGCGCTCGTGGCCGAACAATTCCGATTCGAGCAGATCGCGCGGGATGGCCGCCATATTCAAGGCGATGAAGGCGCGCGCGGCGCGCGGACTGTGGCGGTGCAGCGCGTGCGCGACCAATTCTTTGCCGGTGCCCGATTCGCCGTTGATGAGCACCGTGACGTTGGAACGCGATAAACGTCCGATGGCGCGAAACACTTCCTGCATGGACGCGGCGCTGCCGATGATCTCCGCTTGCGCGGTCGCGGCGACCGGCGGCGTGTGCAAGCGGCGATGGTCGATGGCGCGCCGCACCAGGTTCACGGCCTCGTCCACGTCGAACGGCTTGGGCAAATATTCGAACGCGCCGCCCTGGTACGCCGCCACCGTGCTGTCCAGGTCGGAGTGCGCGGTGATGATGATGACCGGCAGTTGCGGATACTGCGCGCTGATTTGTCCGAGCAATTCCAAGCCGTCCACGCCGGGCATGCGAATGTCGGTGATGACGGCATCGGGCTGCGCGCGCGCCAGTTGGCGCACCACGCCCGCCGCGCTGTCGAAGCTTGTGACCTTCATGCCGGCCTGCGTGAGCGCTTTTTCCAGCACCCAGCGAATCGAGCGGTCGTCGTCGATGATCCAGATATGCGGTTCAGGCATGGTGCGTTCCGTTCTCGATGGGCAGTAATAAAGTAAACGTGGTGTCGCCGGGGCGGCTCGCGCATTCGATCAGGCCGCCGTGCTGATTGACCAGCGACTGCGCGATGGACAGACCCAGCCCGGTGCCGGAGGCAGAGCCGGTCACCATCGGGTAAAAAATATTTTCGATGAGATCCGGCGGAATGCCCGGCCCGTCGTCATGGATGTCGACGCGCGTGATCAATTTATGATAGCGCTGGCCGATGGTGACGTGGCGCTGCACGCGCGTGCGCAGCGTGATGTTGCCCTTGCCGCCCGCCGCCTGCGCGGCGTTGCGCACGATGTTGAGCACCGCTTGAATGAGTTGATCCGGATCAGCTTGCAATTCCGGAATGCTGGGATCGTAATCGCGGATGATGCGCACGCCCTCGGGAATTTCCGCCAGCACCACGCTGCGCACGCGCTCCAGCACTTGATGGATGTTGCAGGGCTGTTTGTGCGGCAAGGTGTTGGGTCCCAACATGCGCGCCAGCAGATTGCGTAGGCGATCCGCCTCGCCGATGATGACGCGCGTGTATTCCTTGAGCGTTGCATTGGGTAATTCGCGCTCCAGCAACTGCGCCGCGCCGCGCAGTCCGCCGAGCGGGTTGTTGATCTCGTGCGCCAAGCCGCGCAACACGACGCGGTGCGCCTGGTATTGCGCCAGCAGATTTTCCTCGCGCGTGACGCGGCGATGGCGATCCACTTGCAGAAATTCCACCAGCAGTTTTTGGTTGCTCAACGGCGTCACCGTGCTGTCCACGGTAATCACCGCGTCCGCCAAGCGCAGTTGCAGTTCGCGCTCTGTGAACGGGTGCTGGTCGTGTAGCGCGCGTTGCAACGCACTGAGAAACGCCGCGGCGGCGGGCATGAAGTGCGCCGCCGGCAACCCGCGCGCCTGGCGCGCGCTGATCGAAAACAGCATCTCCGCGGCGGGGTTCAGATAAGTGAGGCGCAACGCCGGGTCGAACATGAGCACCGCAGTGTTCAAGTTCTCCAAAATCGCTTGGTAAATTTTCATGGCCGACATTGCTTACACCGCACAGCAAGAACCAAACCATGCGCCGCCAATGCAGCCGGCGTGGCCGTGGAAATTATCGAGGCACAAAATAAAACAATATAAAACAGTGACTTACAAAAAATACGTGTGTTTAGAGGCTTAAATATTTAGAAATACAGGATATAGGAAACCGGCAGGAAATGCACCATTATGGTGCATGAAAGATTACGGCTTCGAAAAGGGGGCGGCGCTCGGCACGCTCAAAGCAGGCGAGCCGAGCGGGCTGTTGAACAACGTGGAAATGCGTTTCATGTGGAAGGTAATACCGCCGCTCGACGCCAGCATTGCGCCCTTGGCGTCGATGATCTGCGCCTGCAGGCTGTGCGTGCCGCGGTCCACGTTGGTGAGTTGTACCCGCGGCGTGGTTTGGCCCTCCAGCACGGGTTTGCCGTCGAGCAGGATGGTGACGGTATGGCCGGCCTTGGTGTCCAGTTGCGGTTCGATGGCCAAGTTGATCTCGAGCGCACCGCTATTCTCGCGCACCGCCTCGTCGTTGGCTGGTTTGACGATGTCGAGCTTGGTGTAAACGGTGGGTTTTTCCTCGCCCGACGTGGCCGGCGCGAAGGTCGTGGCCGGCGGCGTGAAGGTGCTCGCGGGCGGCGGCGCGGCGGGCGCCAGCGGTGGCAACTCCACTTCCTTGGCGCCCTGCTGCGGTCTATCGGAATAGGTGACTTGCCCGTCGGGACCTACATATTTGTACACCGCCGCGGATGCGCCAGCGGCCAGACCCAGACCGATCAAAATGACGATCAAACGCTGTAAAAAATTCCGTCCCATGCGTTTAGCATAGACAAGAATCGGCTTCCCTACAATGTTCGCGTGCCGGGACGCCCACGGCGGACTACGCCGAAGTCGCACTGAAATGATGCGTCGCGGGGGCGGCTACCTTGGAGTGAATGACTTTGGGAGGTTCGGCGGTTAGGAGCTTGAGGTCTTCCGTCTCGCGCGGCGCTTCGCTGTGTTTGCACTGGCCTTCTATGTAGGCGCCCGCCTCGATGGACAGGACTTCGTGCCACACGTCGCCGGTCACGCGCGCGCTCTTGGCGATGTGCACGGTGCGCGCGTGAATGGAGCCGCGCACTTCGCCACGGATGATCGCTTCGTCGGCGCGGATATGACCGGCGATCTTGGCGTGCTCGCCCAGCGTGAGTTTGGCGGCGGACACGTCGCCTTCCACCGAGCCGTCGATCTGGATTTCACCGTCGGTGGTGAAATTGCCGTGCGCCTGCATGTTGGCGCTCAGGAAGGAAGGCGCGCTGTGCGCCGTTTTATCGCTCTTGGAAAACATATTGACCTGCCTGTAGGAAATTGACGGGGTTTTGCGTCGCGTCGTTGAACAATACTTCATAGTGCAGGTGCGGGCCGGTGCTGCGTCCGGTGGAGCCTATGAGCCCGATTTTGGTGCGGTAAGTAACCTGCTGACCCTGTGTGACCAGGATTTTGCTGAGGTGGCCGTGGCGCGTCTTGATGCCGAGGCCGTGGTCGATCTCCACCATGTAGCCGTACGGCCCGTTCAGGCCGGCGTGCGTCACTTTTCCCGGCGCGGTGGCGTAGATGGGCGTGCCTGCCGGGGCGGATACATCGATGCCGCTGTGGCGCGCGCGCGCGTGCGTAAAGGGGTCGGCGCGCGCGCCGAAGCGGCTGCTGATCTCGCCCACGTCGGTCGGCGCGGTAAGCGGCAGACGGCCCACCACGGACTTCAAATCGGCCCAGCGGCGCAGTTGTTGATCCACGCGCGCGATGTCGTGTTCCAGAGACTCGTCGAAACCTTCGAAGGGCGCGCGGTTTTCGTCCGCGTCGCCGAGCAGTGGACCGCCCACGCCCGGCGCCGCTTCCTTGCCCGCGGCGCGCAACAGCTTGTTGAGGCTGAGGCCGGTCATGGCCACGGCCTGCTCCAGATCACGCACCCCATTTTCGGCGTGCTGATCCACCAGCGCGACCAATTCCTCGTGGGAGGTTTGCAGTTCCGCCACCCGGTCGAAGGCGTCGCTCAGGTATTTTTGCAGCGCCGCGGCGGAGCGCGCCGCCGTCTCGCTATGCGCCTGCGCCGCGTCGCGCTCGGCGGTCAATTCGGCGATGCGGCGCGCCTGAGCGTCGATGACAGCGGGGTAGATCACCATGTTAGGCGCGCGGACGGCCAGCCATGCGAGGGCCGGCAGCAACGCCAAGGTGAGCAAGATTTGCACGCGCGGCGACAGCGTGATAAAGCGTACGCGGCCCCGGCTGCGGTAAAGAAACTGGCGCTCAGGATACAGGCGCTTTATTAAAAGTGGAATAAAATGAAGGAGTTGCACGTTCACCCCCGTGCGAACATGATTTTTCTATGCTTGAGCTAGAACGATTAGATTACATTCCGGGGCCGATTGCAACCCTAAATTTCCCATCCCTCGTCCGTCCGTTTAAGCTGCCGCGAAAATAAAAACGCCCCGATTAAGGGGCGTTTTCGGGCTTTTCAGGGCCTTGGTTACAGGCTGTAATACATGTCGTACTCGACCGGATGCGAGGTCATGCGCAGGCGCGTGACTTCTTGCATCTTGAGGTCAATGTAGGCGTCGATCACATCGTTGGTGAACACACCGCCGGCGGTGAGGAACTTGCGATCCTTGTCCAGGTGCTCCAGCGCCATGTCCAGCGAGTGGCACACCTTGGGGATTTTCTTCTCTTCTTCCGGCGGCAGGTCATAGAGGTCCTTGTCCATCGCTTCGCCCGGATGAATCTTATTCTGGATGCCGTCCAGGCCGGCCATCACCATCGCGCTGAACGCGAGATAGGGATTGGCGGTCGGGTCGGGGAAACGCACCTCGATACGGCGCGCCTTGGGGTTGGCGACGTACGGGATGCGGATCGAGGCGGAACGGTTGCGCGCCGAGTAGGCGAGCATGACCGGGGCTTCGAAGCCGGGCACCAGGCGCTTGTAGCTGTTGGTGCCGGGGTTGCAGAAGGCGTTCAGGGCGCGTGCGTGCTTGATGATGCCGCCGATGTAGTAGAGCGCCAAATCCGACAGCCCGCCGTATTTGTTGCCGGTGAACAGGTTCTTGCCGCCCTTGGCCAGCGACTGGTGGCAGTGCATGCCGGAGCCGTTGTCGCCGACCAGCGGCTTGGGCATGAAGGTGGCGGTCTTGCCGTAGGCGTGGGCGACATTCATCACCACGTATTTCAAGATCAGCAGCTCGTCGGCCTTGCGCGTCAGGGTGTTGAACTTGGTGGCGATTTCGTTCTGGTTGGCGGTCGCCACTTCATGGTGATGCGCCTCGACCACCAGGCCCATCTCTTCCAGCGCCAGGCACATGGCCGAGCGGATATCCTGAGAAGAATCCACCGGCGGCACCGGGAAATAGCCGCCCTTGACGCTGGGGCGATGGCCGATGTTGCCACCCTCGAAGACTTTTTCGGAATTCCAAGCGGCTTCCTCGGAATCGATCTTCACGAACGAGCCGCTCATGTCCGCGCCCCAGCGCACGTCGTCGAAAATGAAGAACTCCGGTTCCGGGCCGAAGAACGCGGTGTCGGCGATGCCGGTGGATTTCATGTACGCCTCGCAACGCTGCGCCAGCGAACGCGGGTCACGCTCGTAGCCCTTCATGGTGGCGGGCTCGATGATGTTGCAGCGCAACAGCAGCGTGGGCTCTTCCATGAACGGATCCATTACCGCGCTGTCGGCGTCCGGCATGAGGATCATGTCCGATTCATTAATGTGTTTCCAGCCGGAAATGCTCGAACCGTCGAACATTTTGCCCTCCTTGAACAGGTCGGCGTCGACGGTATGGGCGGGCGCGGAGACGTGCTGTTCCTTGCCTTTGGTGTCGCAAAAACGAAAATCAACAAACTTGACGTTGTTGTCTTTGATCATCTTTAAAACTTTGGCGGACATAACTTAATGACTCTCCCAGCGATTTGAATGGCGGACGGGCGTTTAAAAATAAACCGACTAAGTTTAGCACTAACTATGCCATTTATAAATGCCTCATTTTGCTGGATTTTAAGGCAGAATAGAATAGAAATATGCACCATTCAGGTGCATCAAAAATAGATTAGCACCAAATTGGTGCGCATTTTGAAAGACGGGAAAAATTAATATCTAATGCAGCGCGTCGTCGTCGCGGGCCGTGAACGATGTGCCATGCGTGGTCTCACGCAAGGCTTGCAGGGCCGCGCGGCTGCCGGTGTCACGCCATAAT
Organism: Pseudomonadota bacterium; assembly: GCA_040756035.1. GTDB lineage: Bacteria > Pseudomonadota > Gammaproteobacteria > SURF-13 > SURF-13 > JBFLZV01. The sequence goes on along the minus strand of JBFLZV010000023.1, from coordinate 4,965 downwards.
TCGTAGGCGGGCAGCGGGTCGAGACGCGCGCCGCCCAGTCTGCGCACGGCGTGCAGCACGTCCATCATGGGTACGAAATCCTGCGACAGCAGGGCGTATAAGTCCGCGTAGCCGCCGGCCAGACGCGCGGAAAGTTCCTGATAAGCGCTGCGCCCCAGGTCGACGAAGTAACCGATACGCACGCGGCGGCGCGCGGCTTGCTGCGGAAACAGCCCGGAATAGAGCAGGCATTGGTCGCCTACGTCGCGCAGCCGGTCGTGCTTGATGCGTCCCGCCGCCAGCATACCGCGCAAATAATCCAGCGCCAACACGCTGTCCGCCATCTCCGGCTTGCGGTTGAATCGCATCAGCAAAAACACCAGATAGCTTTCCAATTCCTCGCCGAGAGGACAGGCCGCGGCGGATTCCGCCTCCGCGACCAGCGCCTGCCACTGCGCGGCCGCGCCGGGATGGGTGAGCAATGTCGCCATGGAGTTTTCCAGGTTGTCTATATTCATCATCGGCACTCGCAGTTTCGAACTTGAATCAACGCACGTTTTAGACCCACTGCAATAAATATTAATTCGACGACAAAATATATCCCTATATCTCGTCGCCCTCGACCAGGCCGGCACATGCCCGGCCTGGTCTCGCGCGGCTTAAGGTCGCGGCAAGGCATCCGTGCCTTGTTATTAACCCGGTAATAAACGCCGCTGGGTTAATAATATCGAAAACGGCGAAAAAATTTACTACCCAAACGGCGCGGCGTTTCCCTTGGCCGCGCCGCGCGCGTTATACTGATTACTTTTAACTCGAAGACTCGGCCTCGTCAAAATTCTCATGACCGCGTTGCGCGCCACTAACGTAGCCAGCTTCCAGGATTTGATCCTGGCGCTGCAAGCCTATTGGTCCAAGCAGGGTTGCGTGCTGTTGCAGCCCTATGATCTGGAAGTCGGCGCGGGCACGTTTCATCCGGCGACGTTTTTGCGCGCCGTCGGCCCGGAACCGTGGCGCGCCGCCTACGTACAGCCGTCGCGCCGTCCCAAGGACGGACGCTACGGTGAAAACCCTAACCGCTTGCAGCATTATTATCAATACCAAGTAGTGCTCAAGCCCTCGCCCGATAACATTCAAGATTTATACCTGGATTCGCTGCGTGCGTTGGGGCTGGACATGCGCGCGCACGACGTGCGCTTCGTCGAGGACGATTGGGAATCGCCCACGCTCGGCGCCTGGGGCTTGGGCTGGGAGGTGTGGCTGGACGGCATGGAGGTGACGCAGTTCACGTATTTCCAAGAGGTCGGCGGGCTGAAGTGCGCGCCGGTGCTGGGCGAGATCACCTACGGCCTGGAGCGGCTCGCCATGTATTTGCAGGGCGTGGAAAACGTGTTCGATCTCACCTGGACGCCGGGCGTGCGCTACGGCGACGTTTATCATCAGAATGAAGTCGAGCAGTCGAAATATAATTTTGAACACAGCAATGCCGAGTGGCTGTTCAGGCAATTCAACGATTTCGAATCCGAAGCGCGGCGCTTGATGGACGCGCAGCTCACGCTGCCCGCCTTCGAGATGGTGATGAAGTGTTCGCACACGTTCAATCTGCTCGACGCGCGCGGCGCGATTTCCACCACCGAACGCGCCGCGTACATCGCGCGCGTGCGCAATTTGAGCCGCGCCGTGGCGCAAAGTTATTACGAATCGCGCGAGGCGCTGGGATTTCCGTTGCTGGGCGGCGTTAAAGAATAAACATGCGAGACAGCGTACTCATCGAACTACTTACCGAAGAACTGCCGCCGAAATCGCTGCGCAAACTTGCGCGTGCGTTCGGGCTGGGCATATTCGAAGGGTTGCTGGAGGAAGGTTTCGTCGCGGCGGGCGCGGACTATGCGCGGTGCGCCGCCGAGTTCGCCACGCCGCGCCGCTTGGCGGTGCTGGTCAAGGACGTCGCGGACAAGCAGCCGGACCGCATCGTGGAGCGCAAAGGCCCGGCGCTGGTGGCCGCGTTCGACAAGCAAGGCGCGCCCACGCCGGCGCTCGCCGGTTTCGCCAAATCGTGCGGCGTGTCCATCGAACAACTGCACAAACAAAGCGGCGCGAAGGGCGAGTATTTCGTGGCGCGCCTGCCGCAGTCCGGCGAATTTTTAGAAAAGAAATTGGCGGGCATCGTGCAGGCGTCGGTCAAAGCGTTGCCGGTCGCCAAACTCATGCGCTGGGGCGACGGCGAGGCGCAGTTCGTGCGCCCGGTGCACGGCTTGATGATGCTGCACGGGCGGCGCGTCATTCCCGGCGAAGTCCTGGGGCTGAAGAGCGGTCATCAAACCAAGGGCCATCGGTTCCTAGGCAAGGGGCCCATTATTCTGGAATGCGCCGAGGATTACGAGCGGGCGCTGCGCGAGCAGGGCGGCGTGGTCGCCGATTACGCCGCGCGCTTGCGCATGATCGAACAGCAGCTGGACGCGGCGGTAAAAAAATTCGGCGCCACCGCGACGTGGCGCGTGGGCGAGACGGCGGAGCTGCTGGAAGAGGTGACGAGCCTGGTGGAATTCCCAGCCGTGTATGCGGGCAATTTCGATAAAACATTTTTGGACGTGCCGAGCGAATGCCTGATCGTCAGTATGCGCCAGCACCAGCGCTATTTTCCCTTGGCGGATAATTCCGGCGGGCGCCTGCTGCCGCATTTCCTGTTCGTGAGCAACAATCAAACCGACGCGCCGGCGCACATCATCCACGGCAACGAGCGCGTGCTGAAGGCGCGTCTGTCCGACGCGAAATTTTTCTTCGAGCAGGATAAAAAAACCACGCTCGCGGAGCGCGTGCCGAAGCTCGCGCAGGTCGTTTATCACAACAAACTCGGCACGCAACTGGAACGCGTCGAGCGCGTGCAGAAACTCGCCGCGGACATCGCCGCCAAGCTCGTGGAGATACGCTGGGTGGACGAAGTCAAGGACGTGGAGCGCGCCGCGTACTTGTGCAAGGCCGATTTGCTCACCGGCATGGTCGGCGAGTTCCCGGAGTTGCAGGGCGTGATGGGCTATTACTACGCGCTGCATGACGGCGAAGCGCCGCAGGTGGCCGAGGCGATCCGCGAGCACTATGAACGGGTGCCGCGCAGCCCGCTGGGCATTTGCGTGGGATTGGCCGACAAGCTCGATACGCTGGTCGGTATCTACGGCATCGGTCTCGTGCCGACCGGCGACAAAGACCCGTTCGGTCTGCGCCGCCAGGCCTTGAGCATCTTGCGTACGCTCATCGAAAATGGTTTGTCGCTCAGTCTTGTGCAACTGCTGGAAGTCGCCGAAGCGCGCTTCCGCGCCGGCACGCTGGCCGACGACACCGTGCCGCGCATTTACGAATTCATGATGGAGCGCCTCAAGTTCTACTTGCGCGAGAAGGGCTACGCCGCCGACGAGATCGACGCGGTATTGAGCCTGCGGCTCACGCGCATGGATTGGGTGTTGCCGCGCCTTGCCGCGCTGCGGGAATTCCGCAAGCTGCCGGAGGCGGAGAGCCTCGCCGCCGCCAATAAGCGCATCCGCAATATTCTGAAACAGGCGCCGGATCAAGTCGCCGACAGCATTCAGGAAAATTTATTGCATGAGGTCGCGGAAAAAAATCTGGCGCAGCAGCTCGATTGGATGGAAGAGCAAGTCATGCCGTTGCTGCAGAGCGGGGATTACACGCAGGCCCTGACGCGCCTCGCCGCGCTGCGCCCCGCCGTGGATGAATTTTTCGACAAGGTCATGGTTATGGTGGACGACGCCGCGCTACGTAAAAACCGTTTGGCCTTGTTGAATAAACTGAGCGGATTGTTCATGCGCGCGGCCGATTTGTCGAAATTGCAAAGCTGATATTATGATTCTCACGCAAAGCCGCAAAGCCGCAAAAATGAAGATAGTAAAATAGAACCAGTTTATACGTAATTCATCCACAAGCTCGATGATTACTTGCATTTATATTTTGCGGCTTTGCGTCTTTGCGCGAGGCGGGATTTTTTAATAATCATGCCGCTCATTATCCTCGACCGCGACGGGGTCATTAATTACGATGCGGACGACTACATCAAATCCCCCGATGAATGGCGGCCCATCCCCGGCAGCCTGGAGGCCATCGCGCGTTTGAATCGGGCGGGCTATCAAGTGGTGGTGGCGAGCAATCAGTCGGGCGTGGCGCGCGGATTTTTCGATCTGGCCACGCTGGAAAAAATTCACGAAAAAATGCGCGCCGAGCTGGCGCGCCATGGCGGCGTGATGGCGGGAATTTTTTTCTGCCCGCACGGCCCGGACGAGAGCTGCGCCTGCCGCAAGCCCAAACCCGGCTTGTTCGAGCAGATCGCGCAAACGTTCAACCAGGATTTGCGCGGCGTTTTTGCCGTGGGCGATTCATTGCGTGACGTCGAGGCGGCGCAAGCGGTGGGCGCGCGGCCGGTGCTGGTGCGCACCGGCAAGGGCGCACGCATCGCACAGCGGGATATTCCGGAAAATATTCCCGTCTATGACGATCTCGCCGCGTTTGTCGATGCCTTGCTGGCGCCACGCTGATGTTGTTTCTACGTTCGCTGCTGTTCGCCTTTTGCCAAGTCGTCTCCACGCTGGTATTCGCGCCGCTCAGCGTGGTGAGCGGCGTGTTGCCGTTTCGCGCGCGTTACCGTTTCATCAGCCAGTGGACATATTTTAATCTGTGGTGCGCGCAAAAAATCTGCGGCTTGCGTTATCACGTGGAGGGATTGGAAAACATTCCGGCGCGCAGCGCGGTGATTTTGTGCAAGCACCAATCGGCGTGGGAAACCTACGCGCTGCCGCGCATTTTTACGCGGCCGCTGTCTTGGGTGTGCAAGCGCGAGCTGTTGTGGATACCGTTTTTCGGCTGGGGCTTGGCGATGATGCAACCCATCGCCATCGACCGCGGCGCGGGCCGCCGCGCGCTCGATCAGCTCGTCGAGCAGGGCGTGCGGCGTCTGCGCGACGGGCGTTCGGTGGTGATTTTCCC
>JBFLZV010000022.1:0-29961 GCA_040756035.1 Pseudomonadota bacterium | reverse complement strand
AAGAGGATGCTTATTTGGACGGAATCAGTGTCGCGCTAGACGTACATCTTGTCGATATAACACCAGCGCCAATCCTGGCCCGGCTCGAACGAGCGCATCACCGGATGGCCGGTCTGCTGAAAGTGCGCGGTGGCATGCTTGCCTTGCGAGGAATCACAACAACCCACGTGCCCGCAAATCAGGCACATGCGCAACTGCACCCAGCGCATTCCCTGCGCCAGGCATTCCTCGCAGCCTTTGGTCTTGGGGGTAACGTCGCGTATAAGACCGGTATGTGTGCAGATAGTGCTCATAAGAAATCCCTCTCATCATGAGTTTGAAGCGTCCTTCAAACCGCCACGGTTGCTTTGATCGGCGGATGCGCTTGATAATTCAAAATCTCGAAGTCATCGAATCGATAATCGAAAATGGACGCGGGCTTGCGCTTGATGGCGAGCGTAGGCAGGGGATGCGGCGCGCGCGTGAGCTGTAAATCGACTTGTTCGAGGTGGTTCAAATAGATATGGCAATCGCCGCCGCTCCACACGAACTCGCCCACACCCAGGCCGCACTGCTGCGCGATCATGTGCGTGAGCAGCGCGTACTCGGCGATATTGAACGGTACGCCGAGGAAGGCGTCGCACGAGCGCTGCGTGAGTTGGCAGGAAAGTTTTTTATCGGCGACGTAAAACTGGAAAAAGGCGTGGCACGGGGGCAAGGCCATTTTATCCAGCTCGCCGACGTTCCAGGCGCTGACGATCAGGCGCCGCGAGTTGGGATTGGTTTTGATTTGTTCGATCAATTCGCCGATCTGATCGATCACGCGCCCGTCCGCCGCCTGCCAGCGGCGCCATTGCTTGCCGTACACCGGCCCGAGTTCGCCGTTTTCGTCCGCCCACTCGTTCCAGATACGCACGCCGTTGTCATTTAAGTATTTGATGTTGGTGTCGCCGCTCAGGAACCACAGCATTTCATGAATGATGGACTTGAGATGCAGTTTTTTGGTGGTGACGAGCGGAAAACCGTCGTTGAGATCGAAGCGCATTTGATAGCCGAACACGCTCAACGTGCCGGTACCGGTGCGATCGTCCTTGCGCGCGCCATGCGTGCGAATGTGTTGCAGAAATTCTAAATATTGGCGCATGCTTAAGCGGCGTAGCGGAAAATTTCAACTTCCGCACCATTTTTTACCGCCTCTTCTCCCTTTACCAATAACTGCTCTGTCACGTCATCCGCAAGGTAATATTCCCCGCAATTTTCACAAACGTCGGCGGGCACGTCTTTGATAATGACAGTGGTTTCGCCGCGCTGTAACGTTACCGTGACTCGCCCTGGCCGGGTTTCACCTTGCCTGTACAATAAGCATTTCATGGCTGTTTCCTCGTTTCGAAATCGGCACTCCAAAGCAAAGGGGCTGGCGGATAAGCCGTTATGATGTAGCATGCATCACCTTTCCGGTCATGCCCTACGACAACATGAATCGCTCTGTTGCGTAGGAGGCTCAGCATGAGGCAACTTGGAAAAGGTTCATCATCAGGATAGCGAGCAATTACTCAGGAGTCACAAAATAAGGGCAATAAACCTATGCTATGACTCCTGAGCAAACACCCTGCTTACTCTACCCCCACCCTGCCCCCTTTTACACTGCGCTATCCCTGCTTCGTGTAAAAGCCCAGCCAAGCCTTCCACGGCTCGGCGTTCGCCCCGCACCTTGTAACCACAACGCTTGGCATACCTTGTCCGGCGCATACAAGGTGCGGGGCTCACCCCTAAACAGGGGGCGGGGACGCGGCGTGAAGTGCAGCCTTACTTGCTAGCTTATGAGTATCTTACCCGAAGCGATCACATCAAGCACATCGGCCTTACTAATGCTGCGTTCGAATATACGCCGCACCGCATGGCCGCTAAATACGATTTTATTACACTTCACGTTGGCGTTTAGCTGACTTGTGATACGCCCACCACATCAACCCCGCCCCCCCCGCGATCATCGGCGCGGACAGCACCTGGCCCATGGTCAGCCAACCGAAGGCGAGGTAGCCCAGTTGTGCATCGGGCACGCGCACGAATTCGACGAGGAAGCGGAACGCGCCGTAGCAGACGAGGAACAGGCCGGACACGGCCATGGTGGGACGCGGCTTGCTGGAATAAAGCCACAGGATGATAAACAAAATCAGTCCTTCCAAAAACGCCTGATAAAGTTGCGACGGGTGGCGCGGCAGCGGTCCGCCGCCGGGGAACACCATGGCCCACGGCGCGTCGGTCACGCGCCCCCACAGTTCGCCGTTGATGAAGTTGCCGATGCGCCCGGCGCCGAGCCCCAACGGGGTGAGCGGCGCGACGAAGTCGGCCACTTCGAAAAAACTTTTGTTGAACTTGCGCCCGTACCACCACATGGCGACGAGCACGCCGATCAATCCGCCGTGGAACGACATGCCGCCTTGCCAAATTTTGAGAATGTTCAGCGGCGCTTCCAGATAACTGGGCAGGTCGTAAAACAAAATATAGCCGAGGCGTCCGCCCAGCACCGCGCCGATGGCGCCGTAGAAAATCAAATCGCCGATCTGTTCGGGATTCCAGCCGGAGCCGGGGCGGCGCGCGCGCACTCGACCCAGCCACCACGCGCCGGCGAAGCCGATCAGGTACATGAGGCCGTACCAGTGGATGCTGAGCGGGCCGATGCGCAGGGCGACGGGATCGATGTTCGGATAGGGCAGCATAGTGAGCGATTATCGCTCAAGCCCGTATACACATAAAGGGTTAGTTTCACGCTAGCTATAACGGGTAATTTACAGGCATCGCGCCGTTTGGCTACTATCGTTTTTTTATTCTCTCCCCATAACACGATAAACAAGGAGCCCCCCATGCCCAGAATAACCGACATCATCGCCCTGCAACCTCTCCCTGATATATTGGCGGACAGGATTGTCTTGCCGCCGTTTTTCTTTGCCTGCCGGCAAAAAATCCTGATCGTCGCCGATGGCAGTATTTCGTTCGGCACCGGCGGCTTCGCCTTGTCCAAGGTCTTGCACATTCTGGAAAACAATCCCGAGTGGTGGGCGAAGTTCGAGCTTACCTGCGCGCACCGCGCGTCCGATTTCGCCGGCAATCCCGTGCCCACCGAGGCGGGCGGCACGCGCAGCATCGTGGAAAATTTCCGATTCACCACCGCAAGCCTCGCGCCTTATCATCAGGTGTGGCTGTTCGGTATTAATCTGGAAAGCACGCCGTCCACGCCGCGCGCCAACGCCACCAGTTATCTGGAGACCAGCGAACTCGAGGCCCTGGCGCGCTGGATGGACGGGGGCGGCGGTCTGCTGGCCATGGGCGATCATGAGGATTTGGGCGCGGGCCTGTGCTCGGAGGTGCCGCGCGTGCGCAGCATGCGCCGCTGGACCAACGCGCAGGGCGTGCCGCCGGCGGGCGGCGAGTCGCGCCACGACACCGACGTGAAGGGTGACGACGCATTCTATCAGTCGTCCGACCAGAGCGACTCGCATCCTATGTATATCACACCCAAATATTACTCACTGCACAGTTGGTCGCCGTTTTTTCGCCGCCGCGCGCCACACCCGATCCTGTGCGGTACGAGCGGCGTAATCGATATCCTGCCCGACCATCCGCACGAGGGCTGGGTGTACGAAGATTCCGAAATCGATGTGACCAAGAATTTTTCCTTCGGCGCGTACACCAACAAACCGGAATATCCGACCGGCGCCTATCAGCCCAAGCCGGAGGTGATCGCCTGGGCGCACGTGCAGCCCGATCACACCAGCGTGAGCGATACCTTCAAGGGCGCCGCCGACGCCAAGACCTTCGGCGCCATCGGCGCCTACAACGGACACGACGCGAACGTCGGGCGCGTGGTGGTGGATTCCACCTGGCACCATTGGTTCAACGTCAATCTGGTGGGATTCGGGCCGGTGCATCCCGTCTCCGGCATGACCGCCACGCAGGCGCGCATCGCCAATTATTTCCGCAACGTGGCGTTGTGGCTGTCGCCGAAGACCAAGATCGCCTGCATGTTCCAGCGCGCCACTTGGGGCAGCCTATTCATCTACCCGCTCATCGAGGAATTGCACCCGAGGCTTCCGATCTGGAAGCTGGGCGAATACGCGCGCGACGCGATCGGGCGGCGCGCCAGCCAGTGCACGCTGATAAACTGGATCGATATTCTTTTGCCGCGTGAAATCATCGAGGTGTTCAGGCCGCGTAAGCCGCTGCCCGATCCGTGCCTGACCTGCCCGCCGTTCGAATTGCTGGAAATCTTCACGCTCGGCGGCATCGTGCGCGAACTGCTGCCGCTGGCGCAGCAGGCGCTTCGCGACGGCAAGGTCGCCGACCGCGCCGTGGCCAAGGCCATAGCCAAGGGCATCGCGGCGGGCATGAGCAGCCTGGTGGAAATGCAAGAGCAATCCGTGCGCGACACCCAAATCAACGTGAAGAAGTTGCGCGGCGCGCTCGGCAAACTGAGCGGCGAGGAGACGTTCATCATCAAGGAGGACGCACCGCAAAAGAACGTCGCGGTGAAGAAAGGCAAGGCGCGCCGTTAAGAAAAAAACCGGCCCCGGTGAACCCGGGGCCGGTCTCCATGGCTGATTAATGCACCATTAATAATGGCTTATCGAACAAGCGAAATAGACAACTTGAGTTGACCAAGCTCTCCAAATCCGCGGCGCGGCGTTCCAGGTCATCGAAGTGGCGCGTGGTCGCGGCATCCACCGGATCGACCACGTCGATGCCGGTGAGGAAACCCGACAGCGTGGCGGCGGCTCCCGCGTTGCGCGTGCCGATGTGCAGGAACCCGGTTTGGGTCTCGCGCCCGTGGCAGGCGTCGCAGGTGTTGAACGAGAAGTGATGGCGCGCCTCGTTATCGGCGATGCCCGCCGCCCGCCAGAAGTCGATCTGATTCAGCGACGAACCGCCCAGGAACGGCGTACCCGCGGGGAACTCCAGAGGCACCACGTGCTTATCGAGCAGAATATCCGCCGCGTTGGCATTGACGTAGTCGCGCACTTCCGGACTGTCGATCAGGAAACCCGGGAACGGGGTGCCCGCGTCGCCGGTGGAAGGCGTCTGCTTGACCGTGGCCTGCGCGAGATGGCCGATGGCGGTGGCGCCGTCCAAATGCGCGGTGTCGGCGCTGTCGGTGCGGATGACAAATTCGCGCAGTTCCCACGGCGCCGCCAAGGCGATTTCATTGGTGCGCAGTTGATTCAAGGCGCTCTTATTGGGTGTTTTACTCGGATCGGCGCCGGCCTCGGTGAACTGATCGGTGATGGCCTGCAACGCGGCGTTAAACGCGGCGATTTCGGCGGGCGTGCCCTGCGGCATGGAGCCGAGGTCGTGCCATTGTTGCGCCCACGCCTTCACTTCCGGGCAATTGGCCTTGTTGATGCCGTATTCGAAAATCACCGTGAACGGCATCTGGTTGCAACCGCCGCCACTGCGATCGATTACGCCGAACACGAAACGCGCCTCGCCGGCGCTGCCGCCGCCATAGATCAGATTTTCGCGTAGATCAACACGGTTGACGATGGCCAATAAACGCATCGGCGCCTCGGACAAATCCAGTTTGCCGGCGCCGTCCAACGGCCATGGATTGATCACCCTGTTTTGGATGGAAAGACGCTTAGGCACGGTGAATCCGTTCACGGCCTGATCGGCCTCCCACTTGGCCAGCCACTCGCGCGTGAAATCGCGCGGATCGATGCCGGTGTCGGCCTGGTTGGCCATGGCCTCCATTAGATGGCCGAACGTCCACTGACCCATCGGCGTGCCGGCGCGCGTGCACACGTCGAAGGTGCGCGTCGGGTCTTCCACCACGCTGGTGGCGGTAATCATCAACTCCTTCTCCGGCGCCACGGCGGCGGCGATGCCGAGCAATTTGGATAAATCGATACGCGCGCCGGCGCGAATAACGCGCGGATCGATGACCTCCAGCTTGCGCTTGCCGACAAACTGGCGGCCCGCGAACACCGGCACGCTGCGCACCTTGCGCGCCAGCTGTGCGCGCGCCTTTTGCTGCGCGGCGAATTCCTCGAAATCGAAATGCGTGATGGCCGAGAAAACGCCGTCGTTGGCCTTTTCGTCGCCGGCGCGGCCGTTGTCATTCAACAGCAGTTTGGTTTCTTCCAGTTGAATGCTCAGGGTCCTTTTTTCGAGATTATCGCTCGCGCGCAGCGCGGTTTTCAGGCGCTGGTCTTTCTTGAACCTCACCGAAACCTGCGCGTTACCTTGCTCGGTAGGCTTCTTTAAGCGTTTGACGAACACCTTTTCCGCCACGGGCGGACTCCTGAGCACGGCGTTGTTATTGATAACCCCCGTATTATCCGCCAGCGTAGGCAGCGCGACGCCCAGCGTGGTCAAGGCCCAAAATAAAGTGTGCAACAATTTATTTATTTTCACTTTTATTCTCCGTATTCTAAAAATAGCCGAATAACCGCGTGAAATTCGCACAAGCTATGCCAAGTGTCAATTACTCGTTAGGATTAACTACATTTAGTTACCGATAGATTTATAAGTAAGACAGCACTTTCCGCTGCATCCCCACCCCCCATAAGGGGACGGGACAAGGTGGGGGTAGAGTAAATGGGGTTTTTACTCAGGCGTCGCGTATAAACATTGTTTCCTTAACTTTTTGACGCCTGAGTTAGTGCGCGCACAATCAAGGCTTTGAGATAGTCGGTTTCAGGAATGGCCGGATGCACCGGATGATCGAGGCCTTGATGGCCTTGTTCGAGAATTTGCAGTGTACGATCCAAGTGGCGACTCGTTTGCAGTAGCAATTCGCGCAACGTGTCGCGCTCCAAATGGTAAGAACAGGAAGCGGAGATGAGAATTCCGTCTTTTTCCAGCACTTGCAACGCCATTTGGTTGAGGCGGCGGTAGGTCTGCACACCCTCCTTGGCGTCCTTCTTACGCTTGATAAAGGCGGGCGGATCGAGAATGACGACGTCAAAGCGTCGCCGTTCGGCGCGCAAGCGCTGCAACGCCGTGAAGGCGTCTTCATGCACCGTGGTCATCCGCGCCGCAACGTTGTTGAGTTCGGCGTTACGGCGCAACTGCTCGAGCGCGGGCCGCGAGGAATCGACGCACACCACTTCGCTCGCGCCCGCCGCCGCGGCCTGCACGCCCCAGCCGCCGATGTAGCTGAACACGTCGAGCACGCGCCGGCCCGGCGCGTAGCGCTGCATGCGCGCGCGGTTCATGCGGTGATCGTAAAACCAGCCGGTCTTTTGTCCGGTGAGCACGGAGGTTTCGAACAGCACGCCGTTTTCATTCAGCGTCACATTCTGCGGCGCATCGCCCAGCGCCGTCTCCACGTAGCTCGGCAAGTTTTCCAGCGCGCGCACGGCGGTGTCGTTGCGCAGCACGACGGCGCGCGGTTTCAGCACCTTTTGCAGCGCGCCGACGATCTCATCCTTTACGCGCTCCATGCCCGCGGTGGTGATTTGCGCCGCCAGCACGTCGCCGAAGCGATCCACCACCAAGCCCGGCAAGCCGTCGCTTTCGCCGAACACCAGGCGGTAGTAAGGTTTTTCAAACAACCGCTCGCGCAACGACAGTGCGGTATTCAAGCGCTGCACGAGCAGCGATTGATCCAGCTTGTAATCCGGATCGCGGCTCACCAGCCGCGCGCAAATCAGCGAGTGTGGATTCACGTAACCGTTGCCGAGCGGCGCGCCGTTGGCAGCCTCGATCGCCACCGGCTGGCCTGGCTCGAAATCCGTGAGCGGCGTGCGTTCCACGTCCACCTCGTTGCTGAACACCCACACATGCCCGGCGCGCAGACGGCGTTCTTCGTTCTTTTTTAATCGCAGCGGCGGAAGGGTCATTTGACAATGGGTAATGGGTGATGAGCAATGGGTTTTACTGTTCACTCATTACTTGCTTATTCAATAAGTCAGCGGCTTGGGCCACTCTATAACCTGATAATTCTCGCACACGCTGACGTAAAAAGTGCGCAGCACCGTGCCGTCCGGGGCGCGCGCGGGCAGCGGCGGTAGCGGGATGCAGCGGCGGAAGGCGTGCGCCAGCAACGCGGGTGGCGTAGGCGTGGTGTCGATGTATAAACCATTGCGCCCGGCCTCGCGCTCGACGCCCGGCCACAGGTCATGCTGATTGAAACGACGCTCGGCGCTGCCCGTGACGTACACCGGCAAGCGCCGTGGCCAGTAAAAAGCCAGCTCGCCCGCCAGCACGTAGGACGAGGTCAGAATGAAATCCGCCGGCGGCGCGGTGCGACCGATTTCTCGGATGGGCGTTTCCCAGGCGCGCATTTTTCTGAACGAGTCTTGCGCCGCCGTCAGCCCGAAGGCGTAGGGAAAATAAGCAACGCTCATCAGCGCCACGGAACTCAGCAGTCCGCTGTACAGCAGACGGCGCTGTGTAGTGGAAAATTGCGTGATCGCCGCTCCGAACAATACGATCATACCGACGTAGCTGGGCGCCGCCCAGTTGATCTGCACCTTGGCGCCGAGCGCCTTGACGCTGAAGAACGCGATGAGCGCCAGCGACAGCAGCCATAGAAAGCGTTCGCCTTCGATGATGGGCATACGCCACAGCGCCACGGCGGCGAACACGAGCACCAGCGGCGACAGCGCCAACGCTTGTCCGCCGATGAATTCAGCGAGACGCGACAACGACCAGCCGCCGCCGGCCACGTGTCCCAGTTCGTGGCGGAACATCACCCAATCGTGCGCGGCGTTCCAATATAGCAGTGGACTCACGCACAGCAGCGCGAGCGCAACCCCGCCCCACAAGTGCGGGTTCTTGAGGTGTTCGCGAAAGCGCGGCGTGAGCAGCACACCCAGGCCCACCAACAGCGGCAACAGCACGATGCTGAGTTTGGTAAGCGCGCCGACGCCCACCGCCGCGCCGAATTCGTACCAGGCATAGCGCGCATCGCGGAACAGCGCGCGGTAAGCGGCCCACAACCCCCAGGTCCAAAACACCAGCAGCCACACGTCGGTGGTCATCACCAAACCGAGCGTGAAATACAGCGGCGTGGCGAGTGCGACAATAACCGCCCACCACGCCGCCGCGCGATTGCGGAATACCTCAAAAGTGAGCGCGAAAATCAACACGAGGAACGCCGCGTGCGCCAGCCATGCGAACAGACGCACCTGCCATTCGCCCTGCCCGAACAGCGCCTGCGCAGCGGCGATGCACCATGCCACCAGCGGGCCTTTGGAGTAGTAACTCCAGTCGAGCTGCTGCGCCCATTCCCAGTATTGCGCCTCGTCGAAGTGCAGATCGAGCCCGGCGGCGTGCATCAACCACGCCTTACCCGCGAGCAGCGCGCCGCCCAACGCCGCGAGCAGCGCCGCGTCGGCGCGCATGTTGCCGCGCTTCATGCGGGAGTTTTCCAGGCCGCCTCGGAAAGATGATTCGGCGTCTCGGCGTTGCGCACGATGTACGACGGGCCGGATTCAAAATACGTGCGCGCCAGGAATTCGCTGAGCACGCCGGTGGTGATGAACTGCACGGCCATGACCATAAATAGAATACCGATGAGCAACAGCGGGCGCGTGCCGATGTCTGCGCCGAAGAAAATTTTCACGATGAACAAATAACCCAGCGCCAGCGCGCCGAGCAGCCCGAAGAACAAGCCGATGGCGCCGAAGTAATGACCGGGGCGCGCGCGGAAGCGGATGAAAAAATACACGGACAACAGATCGAACAGCACGCGGAAAGTGCGCGAGATGCCGTACTTGGAGGTGCCGAAGCTGCGCGGATGGTGCGCCACGACTTCTTCCTTGATGCGCGAGGTGAGCGTGCTGGTGGCCATCCACGCCGGGATGAAGCGGTGCATTTCACCGTACAGGCGCACGCTCTTGATGACCGATGCGCGATAAACCTTGAGACTGCATCCGTAATCGTGCAGCGGCACGCCGGTGATGCGGCCGATGAGCTTATTGGCGATGCGCGACGGCAAGGTGCGCAGCCAGAAATTATCCTTGCGCGCCTTGCGCCAACCTACCAGCAGGTCGAGGTCTTCGCGCAGTAGGCGCTGCACCATGCGCGGGATGTCCGCCGGATCGTTTTGCAGATCGCCGTCGAGCGTGACGATCACGTCGCCGCGCGCCGCGTCGATGCCGGCCTGCATGGCGGCGGTCTGGCCGAAGTTGCGCTGCAAGCCGATAATGCGCACGTGCGCGCCGTAGCGCGCGGCGCCGTCGCGCATGTGTTGCTCGGTGGCGTCGCCGCTGCCGTCGTTGACCAGAATCAGCTCCCACGGCTGCGCGTAATCGGCCAGCGCCGCGTGCACGCGCTCCAGCAGCGGCGCGACGTTGGCCTCCTCGTTGTACATCGGTATCACTAAAGACAAGCGGTGCGGCGGCGTGATTGCGTTCATGGAGTATGCGCGGCTGGTTGGGAACGGGCGCGGACAAACGCCGCGAAGGAAAAATATTTGAGCGCGAGCCACGCGGCCAGCCACCCCCAGGCCGCGCCGAGCACGGCGCTGGCCATGACCTGCGAAGGATAATGCTTACCCAGGTAAATGCGCGACACGCCGACCGCGAGCGCCACCGCGAATAATACGACGGTCCAGGCGCGCGCGCGGGTGATCACGCTCAACAGCGCGGCGGCGGTGAAGAAATTCAGCGTGTGGTTGGAAGGCATGCCGGTCAAGTTCGCGCCACAGCGCGCTTCCAGGCGCAGGAGTTCATAAACTTCGTAGCACGGGCGCGGTTGCGCGATCATATGTTTCAGTAAATTTCCCAAGGCGTCCGCCGCGCCCACCACTATCGCCAAGAGCAGCCAAAGTTTTACGCCGCGCCAGCCGAATTGCCAAGCGCTGACCGCCAGAATCAACAACGCCACCGGCAGGGCGAAGCCTATTTTAGCCGAGGCCCAGGTGAAAAAGACATCCAGCCATGGGTGCGCAAGACCCTGATTGATCCATACTAACAGGGTTTCATCCATGCGCCGCGCTCGTCGAAGACTTACCGGGCAGTACGATGGCCAGCGCCCCGCCCAGCAACGTGGAACCCAGCAGAAAAAGATGCACGTTCACCGCGGCCTGGAGCGCGGCGGCGGCCGGAACCCGGAACGGCAACAGACCGGCCACCACACCCGCCTCGTAGGTCCCCGCGCCGGCGATGCCGTGCACCGGCAACACCGAGGTCAAATCGCCGGCAATCACCCCCAGCAGCGCCGCGCGCACCGGCATGTCGGCGAACAACAGCATGATCCAGGCGAAGGCGCCGAGCTTGACGGCCCAGTTGATCAGCGTCCACGCCCAAGCGCGCCAAAACGCGCCCGGGGTGTGCGGCAAGCCGATGAGGGCCGTTTTCAATCCCCTGGCGAGGCGATGCCGTGGATAGCGTTCGAGCATTCTCACGGCGCGCGCGCTCGTCAAAAACATCGCGTAAGGCAGCGCCGCCCATATCAGTAGCAGCGCAAACCAGCTAAAATTGCCGAGCCATAACCCGCCGGCGAGCAATAGGGCGAACCCCGCGAGCGTGTGCAAGTCCAGCACGCGGAACCATACCAGCACCGGCAATGATTGCGCCATGGGCACGTTGAAATAGCGTAGCATGAGCACCGGGAAGGAGAGTTCGCCGGCGCGCATGGGTAAAAGATTATTCAGCAAATTGTGCTGCAACATCAATTTAAAACACAAGGTGAAGGCGCCATGCATGGGCGCATGGAAATAATCGTACAGGCGCACGGCGCGCACCCAGTAGCTGGCGAACACCAGCAGCGCGGCGCCGACTACCAAATGCAACGGCAGCGACGCCCAAGGCGCGAGCAAATGATCCCAGCCCACGTAAACCTGCGCCGCGGCGATAAATCCCGCGAGGATCAGGCCCCCTATCAGGTAGCGGACTTTGCTCCGGCGCACCATCAGTAATTTTCGCCCTTGCGCATGAACTTCCAACTCCGCTCGGAAAACACCCTGCGCTATCTATTATTGCCGCTGGTGATATTCATCAGCTTTTTTTACAACATCAATACCGTGCCGCTGTTCGACCTGGATGAAGGCGCGTTCAGCGAGGCCACGCGCGAAATGCTGGAGCGCGGCGACTTTATTTCACCCTATCTGAACGGCGAGCCGCGCTACGATAAACCCATTCTCATCTATTGGCTACAAGCGGCGAGCGTTAAATTACTGGGCCTCAACGAGTTGGCCTTGCGCCTGCCCTCCGCGCTGTTCAGCACGTTGTGGGTGATGCTCATCTATGCTTTCGTCCAGCGCGTCAGGGATTCCGGCAGCGCCGCCGTCGCGGCCTTGCTTACCGCCAGCGCGCTGCAAGTCTCCATCATCGCCAAGGCCGCCATCGCCGACGCGGCGTTGAACTTTTTCATCAGCGCCGCGCTGTTCGCCATTTTCCTTTTTTATCGCAGCGCGGAGAAAAAATATATCTACTGGACCTTCGCCGCCGCCGCGCTCGGCTTTCTGACCAAAGGCCCGGTGGCGCTACTGATTCCGCTGGCCGTGAGCCTTATGTTCTTCGCACTCAAGGGCAAATTCACTTTGTGGCTGCGCGCGGTGCTCAATCCCGCCGCGCTGTTGCTGTTCGTACTGCTGGCCGCGCCGTGGTACGTGGCGCAGTACCTGAAGGAAGGCCAGGCGTTTATCGACGGCTTTTTCCTCAAGCACAATCTGGCGCGCTACCAGTCCACCTTCGAGCGCCACGGCGGCGACTTCTTCTACTATATTCCGGTGCTGCTGATCGGGCTGCTGCCTTACTCATCCGTGTTCATGAAATTGTTCACGCGCGCCGCGTCCATCGTGAAAGATGACTTGCAGCTTTTTCTGCTCATCTGGTTTTTGTTCGTCGTGGTGTTTTTCTCGTTCTCGCAAACCAAGCTGCCGCATTATATCGTTTACGGCTATCCGGCGGTATTTATTCTGATGAGCTTTTATATCGGCGCGCTGCGTTCGCGCTTCTTGACGCTGCTTCCGCCGCTGGCGTTATTCGCCGCGTTGCTGGCCCTGCCGATTTTAGTTACGCACTACGCGCCGCTCAGCAATGACGCCTACACGCGCGCAGCCCTGCAAAACGCCGGTGATTATTTTTCGCCGGCTTATATTGTATTTTTTGCCCTGTCGCTGCTGCTCACCTTGTATCTTATGTTCGAGCGACGCTATGCCATTACACAAAAACTGCTGCTCAGTGGAGTAGTCACGGTGCTCGGCGTTACGCTGTTTATCGTGCCGCTCGCCGGGCAAATTTTACAGCAGCCCATCAAGGAAGCGGCCTTGCTCGCCAAGCGCGCCGATTACACGGTGGTGATGTGGGGCCTGAATACGCCGAGCTTCAGCGTCTACAGTGAACGCATCACGCCGCGGCGCGATCCGCGCCCCGGCGACGTGGTGCTTACCAAGTCCCCGCGCTTAGCCGAGCTAAAGCACTACGAAGTGCTGTACGAAAAAAACGGCATCGCCCTGGTCAGGGTGCTGCATTAGCCCGTTGTTTGAACAAGCGGATCAACCCCGGCAATCCGGCGGTCAACGCGGCCAGCGCAATGCCATATTGAGTTATTTGCACTTGGTAACCGGTGTTGTAATCAATTAACAACACCAGCGCGGCCAGCGCCAGCAGCACGCCGATGATGCGCTGCGCCGTATGCTGCTCGCCCCACGGCAGACGCGCGGCAAGCGCCGCGCCGCCCAACGCGGCCAGCCATCCGCCGAATGCGCCGCCCAGAACATCCAGCGGCCAATGCACACCGACCATGATGCGCGACAATGCAATCGCGCCCGCTGCAATCACGAAGAAAATCCTCAGGCCGCGCCGCGGAAAATACAGGCATAGAATACCGGCCAGCGTGAAAATCGCCGTGCTGTGTCCCGAGGGAAACGCGCCCGCGCGCCACGCCGGGCCGATCACGCGGAACAGCTCCGGCGCGAGCACGGCGGGCGGACGCGCCACGCCCAGCGCGCCTTTGAGGATGTGCGTCCACAACATTGCGAGCACGGCGGCCAGCAGCGCCGCCCAGATCAGATCGGGCTTGCGCCCTACGAACGGCAGCAGCAGCACAATCACCACCAAACTGTCGCCGAGCAGCGTGAGATTAGCCCACGGCGCGTCGCCGAGCGGCGCGCCCGCGCGGTTGAGCCACAGAAAAAGCGCCTGATTGGCGTCCGCGCCCAGTATAATAAGCATGGCCGCCAGCGCCAGCGCCGGCACGCCCCATGTCCAGGCGTACGATGCACGCGGCGCTGTACTCATGGGTACGCGTGTCCGATCAGGGCAATCTTATTCATTGCGGAATTTTCAAATTTTGTGTAATCAAGCAAATATTGCGTCATAGTTTATAGTGGCGCATCACTTAGCGATAGCGTAAATATGTCAAACTCCAGCACATACACTAACCACCTCGCCCACGAAACCAGCCCCTATCTGCTGCAACACGTACATAATCCGGTGGACTGGCATCCGTGGGGCGCGCAGGCGTTGGACAAAGCGCGCCGCGAAGACAAGCCGATCTTTTTATCCATCGGCTACTCCGCCTGCCATTGGTGCCACGTCATGGCGCACGAATCGTTCGAGGATCCGGAAATCGCCAAGGTGCTGAACGAATTGTTCGTCAACGTCAAAGTGGATCGCGAAGAGCGCCCCGACCTGGATAAAATTTATCAAACCGCGCATTACTTGCTCACGCAGCGCAGCGGCGGCTGGCCGCTCAGCGTGGTGCTCACCCCCGGTGATCAAACGCCGTTCTTCGCCGGCACCTATTTTCCGCCCACGGCGCGCCACGGCATGCCGGCGTTTCTCGATCTGATGCGCCGCGTCGCGAATTTTTACCGCGAGCGCCGCGCCGATGTCGAGAAACAAAATACGGCGTTGATTAACGCGCTGCGCAGCACCAACCCGCAAGCGGACGGCGCAGACCGCGCCCTGAACACCGCGCCCCTGGAACACGCGCGCCGCCAACTGGAAGACAGCTTCGACCCCGACCACGGCGGCTGGAGCCAAGCCCCCAAGTTTCCGCACCCCGGCAACATCGAATTCCTGCTGCGCCGCTGGGCGCACGCCGGCGGCGCCGACGGCCGCGCCCTGGGCCTGGCGCGCTACACCTTGCAGGCCATGGCCTTGGGCGGCATTTACGATCAACTGGGCGGCGGCTTTTACCGCTACGCGGTGGATGCGCGCTGGATGATCCCGCACTTCGAGAAAATGCTGTACGACAACGGCCCGCTGCTGCACGTGTACGCGCAGGCGTGGGCGGCGACGCGCGAGCCGCTGTTCCGGCGTATCGCCGTGGAAACCGCGCACTGGGTGATGGACGAGATGCAGGCGCCCGCGGGCGGCTATTACTCCACGCTCGACGCCGACTCCGAAGGCCACGAGGGCAAATTTTATACGTGGACGCGCGAACAGGCGCGCGCGGTGTTGACCGAACAGGAATATCAAATCATCGCGCGGCGCTTTGGTCTGGAGCAACCGCCCAACTTCGAAATACATGGAAGTATAAGTGTCGCGGGAGGCAGGATGCCGGAAGCGACCGAAGACGCATGGCATTTCTACGCGCGCAAAAACACCGCCGAGATTGCAAGCGAGTTGAGCATGCCCGAAGAGCAGGTCATGGAGCAACTCGGCCAGGCGCGGCAAAAATTATTCGAGGCGCGCGAACGGCGCGTACGTCCGGGGCGCGACGAAAAAATCCTCACCGCCTGGAACGCGCTAATGATTAAAGGCATGGCCGCCGCCGGGCGACTCCTGGAACAAGAGGAATTCATCGACTCCGCGCAACGCGCGCTGGATTTCATTCAATCCACACTGTGGAAAAACGGGCGCTTGTTGGCGTCGTACAAAGACGGCCAGGCGCGCCTGCCCGCCTATCTCGACGATTACGTCTATTTAATCGACGCCGTGCTGGAGTTTTCGCAAGCGCGCTGGCGCGACGGCGATTTAAATTTCGCCGTGCAACTTGCCGAGGTGTTGCTGGAACATTTTCAGGACCGCGAGCAAGGCGGATTTTTCTTCACCGCCGACGATCACGAACAACTCATCCATCGCCCCAAGCCGGTGATCGACGACGCCACGCCCGCCGGCAACGGCGTGGCCGCGTATGCGTTGAATCGCCTGGGTTACCTGCTCGGCGAGCCGCGCTACATCGACGCCGCCGCGCGCACGCTCAAGATGGCCTGGCTGGACATCCAGCGTTTGCCCTACGCGCACATCACGCTGCTGCTGGCGCTGGAGGAAGTGCTCGATCCGCCGCAGATCGTCATTCTGCGC
Organism: Pseudomonadota bacterium; assembly: GCA_040756035.1. Classification (GTDB taxonomy): domain Bacteria; phylum Pseudomonadota; class Gammaproteobacteria; order SURF-13; family SURF-13; genus JBFLZV01. Next base: position 13,780 of record JBFLZV010000022.1, on the reverse strand, counting down.
GGCGCGATGCCGGCGCTGCATACCTGGCAACAACGCTGCAACGCCGCCTACGCCCCGCGCCGCCTGGCGCTCGCCATTCCCGCGGACGCGCAAAATCTACCGGCCGCGCTGGCGGAAAAAATCGCCGACGCACAAACCACCGCCTATCTTTGCACCGGCCACACCTGCTCGGCGCCGATCAGCGAATTAAACGAGCTATCGGCAGTGCTTCAGCAAAGCGAAGCGCGAATCTAAAACCGGCGCATCTTAGAGCGCGTAGCCGAAACTCTCCTTGAAGCGCGCGTCGAACTCATCGCGCGTGAAGCTATGGTTTTGCGTGCCGTGGCGCTCGATCTTGATGGCGCCCATGAGCGCGGCGATGCGACCGGTGGTTTCCCAGTCCATGTCGTGCATTAATCCGTACAACAACCCCGCGCGGTAGGCGTCGCCGCAGCCGGTGGGATCGGAAAGCGCAAGGGGCTTGGCGATGGGAATGTCGATGCGTTTTTTATGCGTGTAAATGCTGGAGCCCTTGCCGCCGTGCGTCACGATCAACGCCTGCACGGTTTGCGCCAACTCGTGCGGCGATTTGCCGGTGCGCTGCTGGATCAATTCAAACTCGTATTCGTTGAACGCCGCCCAGGCGGCCTGCCGCATGAAGCGCATGAGCTCCTCGCCGTTGAACATCGGTAGGCCCTGGCCGGGATCGAACATAAACGGTATGCCCGCCGCGGCGAATTGCGCGGCGTGTTCCACCATGCCCTCGCGTCCGTCCGGCGCGACGATGCCGAGCTTCACGCCGTGCGCCTCGTTGATATTATTATGATGCGCGAAGTTCATCGCGCCGGGATGAAACGCGGTGATCTGATTGTTGTCGAGATCGGTGGTGATATACGCCTGCGCGGTATAGGCGTGGTCGATAGCCTTGATATGCTTGCGGCTGATGCCCAGCTCATCCAGGCGATCCGCATACGGCGCGAAGTCGATGCCCACCGTGCCCATCACCAGCGCCGCGCCGCCCAGCATGTTCAGGTTATAGGCGATGTTGCCGGCGCAGCCGCCGAACTCGCGGCGTAGATCGGGCACCAGGAACGCGACGTTCAGAATGTGCACCTGCTCCGGCAGGATGTGATGTTTGAATTTGTCGTGGAACACCATGATGGTGTCGTAGGCGAGAGAACCACAGATAAGCGCCGACATGAATCCCCCCAATATTTCCTTACATCCACGTTAAACTACGAGTTCACGAATTTTATTTCGACCAGTATCAGCAGCCAGACCATTATGACATTAACCAGCGCGACAAACACCGCCGCCGAGGCTATGTCCTTGGCGCGCTTGGCGAGCGGGTTGGGTTCGGTGCCGGCGCGATCCACCGCCGCCTCGATGGCGGAGTTAATTAGTTCGGCGATCAGCACGATGAACAGGCTGCCCACCAACAGCGCGCGCTCGGCGCGCGACTTGCCGAGCCACGCGCCAAGCGGCGCGAGAATGATAAACAGCGCGGCCTTTTGGCGAAACATCGCCTCGCCTTCCAGCGCCGCCTTGAGGCCCGCGAACGAGTAGCGCAACGCCATGCCGGGCTATGCCGCCGGTTTCCAGGCGAGATCCAATTCACGCGCCGCGCGCACGTCGTCCAGGCGCCGCACCGGCGTGGTATGCGGCGCGCCTTTGAGCAACGCGGGATTGTCATGCGCCTCGGCGAGAATCTTGGTCATCGCGGCGATGAAGCCGTCCAACTCCTCCTTGCTCTCCGTTTCGGTCGGCTCGATCAACAAACACTCCGGCACCAGCAGCGGGAAATACACCGTCGGCGCATGATAACCGTAGTCGAGCAGGCGCTTGGCCACGTCCATGGCGATCACGCCGGTTTCATCCTTCAGTTTTTTCAACGTCAGAATAAATTCATGCGTGGCGCGGCGCTTTGGATAAGCCGCCTGAAAGCCGATCTGCGTCAGGCGCGCCAGCAAATAATTGGCGTTGAGCGTGGCGAATTCGGCGACGCGCTGCATACCCTCGCGCCCCAGCAGGCGCGCGTACACATAGGCGCGCAACAGCACGCCGGCGTTGCCCATGTGCGCGGACAAACGTCCGATGGATTGCGGACAATCTTTTTCAGTGAGCCAGCGGTAACCATTGTCTTTGTCCTTGCCCACCATCGGGATCGGCAGGAACGGCAATAATTTCTCGTTCGCGCCGACCGGCCCGGCGCCCGGCCCGCCGCCGCCGTGCGGCGTGGAGAAGGTCTTGTGCAGATTCATGTGAATCACGTCGAAACCCATGTCGCCCGGCTTCACTTTGCCGAGGATCGCGTTCAGATTCGCGCCGTCGTAATACAATAAGCCGCCGGCGTCGTGCACGATTTTTTGCACGGTTTGGATAGTACGCTCGAACACGCCGAGCGTGGAAGGATTGGTGAGCATCAGGCCCGCGGTGTGCGGCCCCACCGCCGCGCGCAGTTGCTCGACGCTGATGTCGCCGTTGGCGTCGGTGGGAATTTCCTTCACCGTGTAGCCGCACATCGCCGCGGTGGCGGGATTGGTGCCGTGCGCGGCGTCGGGCACCAGTATCTCGGTGCGCGCCGTGTCGCCGCGCGCCTCGTGGTAGGCGCGGATCATCGCCACGCCGGCGAATTCGCCTTGCGCGCCGGCCATGGGAGTGAGCGACACGCCTTGCATGCCGGTCACGTCCTTGAGCATTTCCTGCAACTCGTACATGCAGCTCAAGAAACCTTGCCCGAACGATTCCGGCCCGCTCGGATGCCGGCCCAAAAAACCGGGCAGCATGGCGAGTTTGTTACAACCGCGCGGATTGTATTTCATGGTGCAGGAGCCGAGCGGGTAAAACTGCGTATCGATGGAAAAATTTTTCTGCGACAGCCGCGTGTAATGCCGCACGGTTTGCATCTCCGACACCTCCGGCAACAGCGGGCGCCGCGTGCGCCGGAATTTTTCCGGAATGTCCTTGACTTCCGCCTTGGCGACCGGCGCCTGCGCGGGATTGGTGCGGCCGGGTTGGGAGTGTTCGAAAATCAGCATCGTAAGTAGGTATCTCTATAAGTGTAAAGTTTCAAGCTTAAGCATTACATATCACCGTAAAAACGACTCCATCGGAAGTTCCGCATCTTGCATGATGTTTTTTAAACTTTTGGATTGGGTCATACAGCCACGTCAAAATAGCTGAGGCTCACCTGTTCAGGCTGCGGAATTTCCTCGCCCGCCTCCAATCGATCTTCCAAGTGCAGGCGCATGGCATCCCGTATATTTTCCAACGCCCGCTCATAACTGTCCGCTTGGCTATAGCAACCTTGCAACTCGGGACAAAAGGCGTAATAGCCGTCTTGGTCTTTCTCGATCATGATGGAAAATGGTAGTGTCTCATCTGCTTCTCAGCTCTCAGCCTGCTGCAACGCCGCCAGCGCCTTGTCGTAATCCGGTTCCTGGGAAATTTCCGGCACCAGTTGGCTGTAAACCACCTTGTCGTTTTCGTCGAGCACCACCACGGCGCGCGCCAGGATGCCCGCCAGCGGACCGTCGGTGATCAGCACACCATAATCCTTGCCGAAGTTGCGATCGTGCATCATGGCGAGCGGCGTGACGTTCTTTAAATTTTCGCTGTTACAAAAACGCGCCTGGGCGAACGGCGTGTCGGCGGAAATGATCAGCACCACCTTATTATCCTTGGCATGCTCGTTGAGCTTGCGCGCGGACAGTGCGCACACCGGCGTGTCGAGACTCGGCACGATGTTGAGCAATTTTCTCTTGCCCTTGAAGTTCGCCAGCGTAACGTCGTTGAGGCTGCCGTCGGTGAGTTTGAAATCCGGAGCCTTGCTGCCCACCTTGGGCAGCTCGCCGATAGTATGGATGGGATTGCCTTTTAACGTGACCGTTGCCATTGCGTATCTCCTTATATAGCTCGGTTAAACGGAATACTCGGCGCGGCGCGCGGGCGCACGCTGCGTCAGGCTCTGCTGCAAAGCCGTAGTGTAATGCTCGATATCCTGCGGCGTTTTGGTTTCGGTGGCGCACAGCAAAATCGCGTTGCCGAGTTCGGGATAATACGGCGTTAGATCGAAGCCCGCCAGAATATTCCGCGCCTGCATGGCGCGCAGCACGGCGCCGGCGTCGCCCGCCACGCGGATCACCGCTTCGTGGAACAACGGCCGCTCGAATACGCGCTCGACGCCGGGCAGCGCGCAGACGCTGGCGAGCAGCGCCAGCGTGTTGGCGTGGCTGTGCGCCGCCACGCGCTCCAAGCCGTCCGGGCCGAGCAGCGCCATATGGATGGTGGCGGCGGTGACCAGCAGGCCCTGGTTGGTGCAAATATTGGACGTGGCCTTGGAGCGGCGGATGTGTTGTTCGCGCGCCTGTAGCGTAAGCGCAAAACCGGGCTTGCCGTCCACGTCGAGGGTGCGCCCGACGATGCGCCCCGGCATTTGCCGCACGTGTTCCTGCTTGCAGCACAGGAAACCGAAATACGGACCGCCGGAGGACAACGGCACGCCCAGCGGTTGACCGTCGCCGCACACGATATCGGCGCCCTTTTCGCCCCATTCGCCCGGGGGCTTGAGCAGCGCCAGCGAGACCGGATTAACCACCGCGATGACCAGCGCGCCGTGCGCGTGCGCCCAATCGGTGAGCGCATCGACTTCTTCCAGCACGCCGAAGAAATTGGGCTGCGGAATGACCAGCGCCGCGAATTCGCCGGCCTGGAATTTTTCCAGCGACTCCGGCACGGTGTGACCGCCCGCGCTGCAGTACGGTATTTCGATCAGTTCGATGTTCTGATTCTTGACGATGCTGTGCACCACCTTGCGGTAAATCGGGTGCACCGTGCCGGGCATGAAAACACGCTTGGCGCACGCGTTGCGGTTGGCGCGCACCGCCATCAACACCGCCTCGGCCAGCGCCGAAGCGCCGTCGTACAGCGACGCGTTCGACACGTCCATGCCGGTGAGGCTCGCCATCATGGTTTGAAATTCGTACAGCAGTTGCAGCGTGCCTTGGCTGGCCTCCGCCTGGTAGGGCGTGTAGGCCGAATAAAATTCGCCGCGCGTGGTGAGTTCCCACACCGCGGCGGGGATGTGATGCTCGTAGGCGCCCGCGCCGATGAAGCACAGCGGACGGCCGTCTTGCGCGGCGCGCTCGCTCATCAGGCGCGTCACCTCCATCTCGGCGGCGCGCGGCGGCACTTGGGTCAATTTTCCGCTGCGCAACGCCGCCGGGATTTCATCGAACAATTCATTGATATCGCGCGCGCCGACGGCGGCGAGCATGGCCTTGATATCGTCTTCGGTGTGCGGAATGAAGGGCATGAACGCGTTCCGCTTTAGTGGCTTTCCGCCGCGACAAACGTGCTATAGGCGGCGGCGTCGAGCAGCGCGCTCATCTCGGCGGCGTTGTCGGGCTTCAGGCGCAACAGCCAACCCGCGCCGTACGGTTCTTTATTGACTTGCTCGGGATGATCCGCCAGCTGTGCGTTGGCTTCGACCACCTCGCCACTCAGCGGGCCGTACACGTCCGCCGCGGCCTTCACCGATTCGATCACCGCGCACGCCTCGCCCGCCTTGAGTTTGCGCCCCGCCTGCGGCGTCTCGACGAACACCACGTCGCCGAGCAAATCCTGCGCGTGGTCGGTGATACCCACAGTAACGGTGCCGTCGGCGTTGCGCTTCACCCACTCGTGGGTCTTGGTGTAGAAAAGATCGCTGGGTATATTGCTCATTAACTTATCCTCGTTACTTTAATTTTGCACGACGGCTCGCCCATTTCTTACAAACGGCGGCTTCACAACGCGCGCCTCGGCTAATTTGTCGCGGATTTCCACGTGACACAGCGCGCCGGTGTGCGCGGGCACGCGCGCCAGCGCAATGGCCTTGCCGAGCGTGGGCGAAAAACTGCCGCTGGTGATTTCACCGGCGTTCACGCCGTCGACCATGACCTTCTGATGATTGCGCAGCACGCCCTTGTCTTGCAACACCAATCCGACCAGTTTGCGCGGCACGCCTTGCGCCTTTTGCCGCTCCAGCACTTCGCGTCCGATGAAGTCGCGCGTGGCGGGCTCCCAGGCCACGGTCCAGGCGAGATTCGATTCCAGTGGCGTGGTGGTTTCATCCATATCGGCGCCGTACAAATTCATGCCCGCCTCCAGACGCAGCGTGTCGCGCGCGCCCAAGCCCACGGGTTTGACGCCCGCGCGCGCCAGCGCGCGCCACAGTTCGACGGCCTGCGCGCCGGGCAGCAGCACTTCGAAACCATCCTCGCCGGTGTAGCCGGTGCGCCCGATGAATAAGTCGCCCACGCGCGCCGCGTAGAACGGTTGCAGCGTCTCCGCCGCCGCGCGCCCGGCGGCGTCCAGCACTTGATACACCTTGGCGCGCGCCTGCGGCCCCTGCACGGCGATCATCGCCAGCTCCGGGCGCTCGTTGACCTGCACCTGAAACGGCACGGCCTGCTGATTGATCCACGCCAAGTCCTTGGCGCGCGTGGCGGCGTTCACCACGATGCGGAACCACTCTTCGTTCATGAAATAAATGATGAGATCATCGATCACGCCGCCCTGCGCGTTGAGCATGCAGGTGTACAGCGCCTGGCCGGGCTTGAGTTTGTCGACGTTGTTGGCGACCAGCTTGTGCAGAAAGGCGCGCACGCGCACGCCGGTCAAGTCGACGATGGTCATGTGCGAGACGTCGAACATGCCGGCATCGCGGCGCACCTGATGGTGCTCCTCGATTTGCGAACCGTAGTGAATCGGCATGTCCCAGCCCGCGAAGTCGACGATCTTCGCCCCCGCCGCGACATGTTCATCATAGAGTGCTGTTCTCTGGCCCATATTCAAAGTCCCTTAATTTTTACCGCCAAGACGCCAAGAATTTAAAGAAGCGATCTTGAGGTTATTCTTGGCGCCTTGGCGGTTTGAATAAACAAAAGGGGCGATGAAGTCTCAGGTGTCCCTGATCCTTCATCGCCCCTCTGTCCGGTGACCTGAGAGCTTGAGCCCCTTCGGTGTCCTGCACCACGACGAGCGTATGCGGAACTCTCCAGAGTCGACGTTACCCTGCGGTCCTTTTGCCTGAGCGATTCCGGGTGGGTTGCGCCTTCGGCGTCGGGCTAGCGCCCAATCTCTCCCACAGGGTCGTGGTCGAGCGCCTACTATAAACTAGAGCCTATAAAACATCCACCGCCAAGTACGCCAAGATTTAACCAATTGATTATTTTCTTGGCGTCTTGGCGGGTTTCCCTGGGTCATTTACCCGAGCGGCGCACCAGCAAGATCACCGGCAGCAGCCCCGCCACTACCAGCGTCAGCGCCGGCAACGCGGCACGCTCCCACTCGCCCTCCGAGGTCATTTCGAAGATGCGGATGGCGAGCGTGTCCCAATCGAACGGGCGCAGCAGCAAGGTGGCGGGGAGTTCCTTCATCACGTCCACGAACACCAACAGCGCGGCGCTCAATAGGCTGGGGCGCAACATGGGGAGATAGATGCGGCGCAGCACTTCGCGGTCGGTGGCGCCGAGGCTGCGCGCCGCCTGCTGGATGGACGGCGTGATGCGTTCCATGCCGCTGTCCACCGGGCCGTGCGCCACGGCCAGGAAGCGCACCGTATACGCGCACAGCAGCGCGGCCACGCTGCCGCTCAGCAGCAGGCCGGTGGACACGCCGAACCACGCCTGCGCCAGCGCGTCGATGCCGTTGTCCAACCACGTGAAGGCCAGCATGATGCCCACCGCCAGCACCGCGCCGGGCAGCGCGTAGCCCAGCGTGGCCAGGCGCATGGCGAGACGCGTGAGATTATCCGGCCACAGCTTGCGCGCGTAGACCAGCAACAGCGCCGCGCTCACCGTGAGCAGCGCCGCCAGCGCGCCCAGCGCCACGGTGTGCCAGACGAAGCCGAAGTAACGCGCGTCCAGATCGACGAGCGCGCTGCGCGCGGCCCAAATCAGCAGCTGCGCGACCGGAATCAAAAACGCCAGCGCCAGCACCAGTCCGGCAAAACCACTGACCGCCCAGGCGCGCCAGCCCGTCAAGCGCACCCGACAACTATGCGCCGACCTACCGTTGCTGTAAAAGCGCGCCTGACCGCGCCAGCGCCGCTCGCCGTACAGCGTCAGCGCCACGAATAGCAGCAACAGCGAAGCGAGCTGCGCCGCGGCGTTGATGTTGAACAGGCCGAACCAAGCCTTGTAGATCGCCGTGGTGAAGGTGTCGTAGTTGAACACCGCCACCGCGCCGAAATCGGCCAGCGTTTCCATCACCGCCAGCGCCACGCCGGCGGCGATGGCCGGCCGCGCCATGGGCAGCGCGATGCGCAGGAACGACGCCCACGCGCCCAGCCCCAGCACGCGCCCGCTTTCCAGCATGTTGCGCCCCTGGCTCAGGAACGCCGCGCGCGCCAGCATGTACACATACGGATACAACGCCAGCGTCAGCACCGCGATCACGCCGCCCTCGGAGCGAATGCGCGGAAACCAATAGCCGTCCGCGCCGAACAGCGCGCGCAAACCACTCTGCACCGGCCCACTGAAATCCAACAGGCCGATGGCGACGAACGCCAGCACGTAGGCGGGCACGCCCAACGGCAGCATCAGCGCCCAGTCGAACATGCGGCGGCCCGGAAAATCGTACATCACCGTGAACCACGCCAGCCCCACGCCGATCACCAGCACCCCGGCGCCCACACCCAGCATCAGCACGACGGTGTTGCGCACCAAGCCGCCGAGCACGGTATCGGCGAGATGCCGCCACACGTCGCCTTCCGGCATCAGCCATGCGGGCAACAACATGAGTATGGGCACCGCCACCAGCGCGGCGATCAGCAAGCTGGCCCAGCGCCAACCGCGGCCGTGCGCCGCCCGATAGCGCGGCAGCGGAGCCATCACCACGTCGTGCGGAAGCGCGCTCATCGAAGGGATGATCGAATGGCGAACTTAGAATTTATTTATAACCCGCGCGATCCATCAACATTACCGCCTTGGCCTGCAACTTACCGGCCTCGGAAACGTTGATGGTGTCGTGCTTGAAATCACCCCACGCGGCCACCGCGGGCGCGGGCTTTACCTTGGGATTGACTGGGAATTCCATATTGCTATCGGCGAACAAATTTTGCGCCTGCTCCGAGGACAACCACTCTAGGAATTTCACCGCAGCCTCAGGATGCTTGGCGTGCCTGGTCACGCCGGCGCCGGAAATGTTCACGTGCACGCCGTGATCATTTTGATTGGGCCAGAAAATCGCCACCGGCATGTCCGGGTGTTTACGCTGCTTGCGGCCCACGTAATAACTGTTCACGATGCCCACGTCGCATTGGCCCGCCGCCACCGCGTCGATGAGATTCTCGTCGTCGGAAAACACGTCGGTGGCGAGATTGTTCACCCACGACTTCACGATTTCCTCGGTCTTGGCCTCGCCGTGGCGCGCGATCAGCATGGCGACCAGCGACTGGTTATAGACTTTCTTGGAACTGCGCAGGCACAAACGCCCTTTCCACCGAGAATCGCCGAGCGCTTCATACGTGGACAGCTCGCTCGGCTTAACTTTGTTGGTGTTATAGATAATGGTGCGCGCGCGCACCGATAGTCCGTACCACTGGCCGTCGGGATCGCGCAGGTGCGCGGGAACGTTTTCGTTGAGCACCGCGGACTCGACCTTCGCCAGCAGCCCGTTATTGGCGGCCTGCCACAAATTACCGGCGTCCACGGTAATCAACAAATCGGCAGGGGTCTTGGCGCCTTCGGCCTTGAGGCGCTCCATGAGCGGGCCCTCCTTGCCGGTGATAAATTTGATCTTGGCGCCGGTTTGCTTTTCGTAGGCGTCGAACAGCGGCTTGATCAACTGCTCGTTGCGCGCCGAATACACCACCAGCTCCTGGGCGTGGGCGGCGGATAGAAAAATCAAACTAAACAAGGATAAAGCAAGGATTACGCTGCGTTTCAACATCGTTATTCTCCAGGAAAACCCCGATGGCGCGGGGCACGCTTAAATTGAATGATAATTATTATCATTTAAAAATGCAATAGGAGCGGGTGATGGGGATGGGTGAACAGTAAAACACATTACTCATTACTGTTTTTCTTACAAAAACGAAAGCCGGCATTGCGCCGGCTTTCGGATACTACTTTTAGACGATGTTTACTTCTTGAGCGAGAGGATGAAATCCGCCAAGGCTTCGATGTCGGCATCCGGCACGCGCGGCGAGTAAGCCGGCATGGTGCCCATTTGCCAACGGCCCGTGCCGCCCTTCTTGATCCATTCCACCAGGATACCCTTGGCGTCGCCATTGCCCTTGTACTTGGCGCTGATATCGTTCCAAGACGGTCCGACGCGCTTCTGTTCAATGTTATGGCAAGCAAAGCAACCGCTCTTCTTGCCCAATTCCTTACCGGCTTCCATATCCAGAGCCGCATTCGCCTGGCCAGCCAGCAGTAAAGCCGCTGCCGGAGCAACTAACCAACGTAATTTCATATATTCTCCTCGATTTATAAATGAACTGACGTAAACAGGTCATGCTTTGGCCTACGCCAGCAGCAACTTACCCAACGCTATTGTATGAATGTAATCGGCAAGATCAAGACTCTTTCTAAAAAAGTTACAAAGTTAGAGAAACCTTGCGCGGGAAAACCCCTTATAAGTAAATGCAAGGATCATGCCCAGCTTTTGGGCGTCATACTGTTTGTAGATTTGCATAAGCCAGCATCAGCCACTTGCTGCCGGCGTGGCGAAAATTAACCTGGACGCGCGCCTGCTCGCCTTTGCCCTCGTAATTCAACACTACTCCTTCGCCGAACTTGGCGTGCATCACATGTTGGCCCAAACGCAGGCCCGGCGCGGCTTCCGACTCCGCAACGTAGCTGGTTTTCGGATTGGGGAACTGGGGACGGCTGACCTGGGCGCGCAGGCGCACCTCCTTGGTCAATTCAGCGGGTATCTCGGCGATAAAGCGCGACGGGTTGGGGTAGGCTTCTTTGCCATGCAGGCGGCGGCTTTGGGCATAAGTAAGGTAAAGCTCGCTCTTGGCGCGCGTCATGCCGACGTAACACAGGCGCCGCTCTTCCTCGAGGCGGCCCGGTTCGCTGATGGAAAGCTGGTGCGGGAACAGGCCCTCTTCCATACCACATAGGAACACCAGCGGAAATTCCAGACCTTTGGCGGCGTGCAGGCTCATGAGCTGCACGCAGTCTTCCCAAGCGCCGCCCTGCGTCTCGCCGGCCTCCAGCGCGGCGTGAGAGAGAAACGCGGACAACGCATCGAGCGTATCATCTTCGTGCTCGAAGTGGCGCGTGGCGGTGACCAATTCCTCGAGGTTTTCCAGGCGCGTTTGGCCTTTCTCGCCCTTTTCCTTGCGGTAATGATCGAGCAGGCCGCTGTGCGCCAGCACGTGTTCGGTCTTTTCGTGCAGCTCCAGTTCGCGCGTCGTCTCGGCGATGCCGTCGATGAGGCGCAGGAACACGGCCAAGGCGTTGGCGGCGCGCGCCGCCAGGTGGTTTTGCGCGATCAGCGCGTGCGCGGCTTGCCACAATGAAATCTGTTGCGCGCGCGCATGCACGCGCAGCGCTTCCAGCGTGCTGTCGCCGATGCCGCGCGTGGGCAGGTTGACGACGCGCTCGAACGAGGCGTCGTCGTGGCGGTTGACGGTGAGGCGCAGGTAGGCGAGCGCGTCCTTGATTTCGGCGCGCTCGAAGAAACGCAGCCCTCCATAGACGCGATAGGGAATGCGCTCTTGGATCAACGCCTCTTCGAACACGCGCGACTGAGCGTTGGAGCGGTACAGAATGGCGGTGTCGGCGCGGCGGCGCGCGGGATGCTGCGCGAGCCACTGGCGGATGCGCTCCACGACGAAGCGCGCCTCGTCCAGGTCGTTGAAGGCGTTGTACAGTTGGATGGGCGCGCCCTGCGCGCCGCTGGTCCACAGATTTTTGCCGAGACGTCCGCTGTTGTGGGCGATGAGCGCGTTGGCGGCGTTGAGGATGGTGGCGGTGGAGCGGTAGTTCTGCTCCAGACGCAGCACGCGCGTGTCGGGGAAATCGCGCGTGAATTGTTGAATGTTTTCGATGCGCGCGCCGCGCCAGCCGTAGATGGACTGGTCGTCGTCGCCGACCATGAATAGGTGATTCTGTTTTCCGGCGAGTAGGCGCAGCCACGCGTATTGAATAGCGTTGGTGTCTTGAAACTCATCGACCAGGATGTGCCGGAAACGTTGCTGATAGTGCGCCAGCACCGACGGCTGCTTCAGCCATAGCTCGTGCGCGCGCAGCAGCAGCTCGGCGAAATCGACCAGGCCGGCGCGCTCGCACATGTCCTCGTAGGTACGGTATATGCGCAGCATCTGACGCATATGCGCGTCGCCGCGATCATCCAGTTGCTGGGGACGCAGGCCCTCGTCCTTGCGCGCGTTGATGAACCACTGCGCCTGGCGCGGCGGCCACTGCGCCTCGTCCAGTTCCAGCGCCTTGAGCACGCGGCGCACGGCGCGGTATTGGTCTTCGCTGTCGAGGATTTGAAACGTCTGCGGCAGATTCGCCTCGCGCCAGTGCGCGCGCAGCAGGCGGTGCGCGAGTCCGTGGAAGGTGCCGACCCACATGCCGCTCATCGGGATGCCGAGCAGTTGCTCGAGGCGTCCGCGCATCTCCGCCGCCGCCTTGTTGGTGAAGGTGACCGCCAGCACGCCGAACGGCGAGGCGAGCCCGGTTTGGATCAGCCAGGCGATGCGGTGCACCAGCACGCGCGTCTTGCCGCTGCCCGCTCCGGCCAACACCAGCAGCGCACCCGGTGGCGCGGCCACCGCTTCGCGTTGCGCATCGTTGAGAGGGTCGAGCAGTGCGGTGACGTCATCCATATATTAATTTTAACAGATTTAACACGCCGCTCGGATTGAAAATCCGCCGCGCGCGGCGGACAATGTGCGGCCCATGTTCAGCTCTAGTGAAATCAAACAGTTTGCGCGCGACGGTTACATTATTGCGCGCAGCCTCGCCGCGCCCGCGTTGTGCGCGGCGATGGTGAAATTCACCGAGGAAGCGCTGGCCGCCGAGGCGCAGCCGTTGGAATATGAAGCGCAGCTGCACTACCCCGGCGCGCCGCAAACACTCGACGCGCCGGGCGGACATACGGTGCGGCGGCTGCTGCAAGCGTACGGGCGCGGCCCGCTGTTCCGCGAGTGGGCCTTGCACCCCGCAGTGATCGGACGCCTGCGTCAACTGCTGGGGCCGCGGCTGATGCTGCCGCAAGCGCATCACAATTGCATCATGACCAAACAGCCGCGCTACAGCAGCGACACCCTGTGGCATCAGGACATCCGCTACTGGTCGTTCGAGCGGCCCGAACTCATCAGCGTGTGGCTGGCGCTGGGGCATGAATTTCCCGACAACGGCTGTTTGCACGTGCTACCCGGCACGCACACCATGGATTTCACGCCGCAACAACTCGATGCCGCGCAATTCCTGCGCACCGACGCGCCCGAAAATCAAGCCTTGCTGGCCACGCAAGTAGCCACTGAACTCGACGCCGGCGACGTGCTGTTTTTCCACTGCCGCACCTTCCACGCTGCGCGCCGCAACCGCACCCAGCAGCCGAAGTTCTCCGTGGTATTCACCTACCGCGCCGCGGACAATCACCCCCTCCCCGGCAGCCGCTCCGCGTCCATGCCGGAGATAGCCGTTCCCTAGCTTTCCCTTGACTCACGCTACGCCAAACACGGTACAATACGCGCCTTTCGTTAAAGTAACGCCATGGACGCAGAGGTTCAAAGGGCCGGGTAACTCAGTTGGGTGAGGCGCCGAAGGCGCCGAACGACAGCACAGGATGT
>JBFLZV010000021.1:0-30014 GCA_040756035.1 Pseudomonadota bacterium | reverse complement strand
CGGCGCAGCGCCGCGGCCAGCGCGTGGATATCGCCCAGCGGAAAATAGCACTCCGCGCCGAGACCGATTTCGCGGTTGGGTGGGATATCGCTGGCCAGCACCGGCACGCCGAAGCTCAGTGCTTCGAGCAGGGCGATGGGCAACCCCTCATGCGACGAGGGCAGCACGAAAATCCCGGCGTGGGCGTAAAGCTCGCTCAGCGCCGCGCCGCTCTGAAAGCCGGCGCAGATCACGCCGGGCGTGGCGGAGGCAGCAGCCGTGACATAGCGCGTGTAGTCGTCGGGATGATCGGCCGCGCCGACCAGCACCAGTTTCCAGCCGTCGAGATGCGCGGTGGCGAAGGCTTGGATGAGGTCCAGATGGCGCTTTTCCGGCACCAAGCGGCTGACCAGCAGTACGTAGCGGCGGCGCGCGAGAGCAAATTTTTGCAGCGTGACGTCGCTTTGCGTCAATTCCGGCAAATCCACGCCGTTGTGAATCAGCACCGCGTCGCGCGCGTATTCGGTGCGCACCAGGTTGTGAATCACGCGCGAAATGGCGATGCGCTGATGCGCGAAGCGCATGCCCCAACGCTCGCCGGTGCGCAGCAGGCGGCGCGCGACGCGGCCCCATTTTTGACGGTGGTAATCGGCGCCGTGATGCGTGACCACCACGCGCAGGCCCAGCGCGCGCGCCAGCGGCGTCATGAGCGCCGGGCCGACGGCGTGGATGTGCAATACGTCGGGTCGGCGCGTCGCCGCATACAGTACGCCGATAAAGGTATGTAGCAGCGCTTCCAGGCCCTTGACGCGCGGTGCCCATAGGCGGCGCAAGGTGACGCCGCGCCATTCGTTGCCCACCGCGTCGGGCAAATAAGGCGCGCGGCCGATGATTTCGACTCGGCAGCCGAGTTTTACCAATTGCGGATACAAATGTTCGGCGTGCGCCTCCACGCCGCCCTGCACGCCGGGAAAGCCGCGCAGACCGAGCGCCATGACGCGCACCGGCCGTGTATTATTTTTTACCAGTGAAAGTAGTGGTTGTGGGTGGGCAGCCATGCCGTTCAGCTCCTTTTAAATTTTTTAAACGATTTCGTTAAGGAATCTCTGATTTATTCAGAGACTCCTTAATGCTTTCTACCACGCATATCGGCTATTCCAGGCGCAGATGCCGAACTCGCTGTATAAATGCATCAGGCGCTCTATATAGCGCTCCGCGGTGAAACAGTTTTCCACCCAGGCGCGCGCGACATGGCCCATGTCCGCAAGGCGCTTGGCGGGCGTGTCGGCGAAATCGCGCAACACGGCGGCCAACGCCGCGGCGTCGCCGCTTGCAAACGTCGCGCCGGTTTGTCCCTCGCGGATCAGTTCGGGAATGCCGCCGATGGCGGCGCCGATCACCGGTTTGCCGAGCGCATAGGATTCCAGCACGCTGATCGGTGCGTTCTCGTACCATTCGGAAGGCAGCACCACGGCGCGCGCGCGGCGCACGCAGTCGTGCAGGGCGTCTCCCGACTGATAGCCGAGGAACGTTACGTCGGCGCCGAGTTGCGCGGCGTGCTGCCGCAACATAGTTTCCTCCGGTCCACTGCCGGCAATCCACAGCGGCACGCGCGCCGCGGCGGCTGCTTCTATCAGAGTCCGCACGCCCTTCTCCGGTCCCAGTCTGCCGAAATACAAGAACGCCGATCCCGGGGTGTAGTTGGGCCGGTGCGCCGCGCAATCCACGAAGTTGGGAACGTGCACGAAGCGCTCGCGCTCCCATCCCCACTCCACCAATTTTTCCAAGTAAAAACGGCTGGGTGTAACAAGGCGATCGACATGATCGGTATAGCAACGCAGCGCGCGGTGCACGAGGGTTTCGAGCAATATCATGCCGCTCAGCGCCAGGGAATTTTTAACGCAACGGTGCAGCATGACGTGGTGCAGCGCGCCGCCCTTGCAGCGTTCGCATACGCCGTCGTGCGTGAGCATTTTGTAGGCTGGGCAGGCGAGTTTGAGATCGTGCAGGGTGAGCACCACCGGCACGCCGCGCCGTTTCAACAGACCGAAGATCGACGGCGAGATGTGATGATAAACGTTGTGCGCGTGCGCAATGTGCGGACGGACTTTATTTAGCAGCGCGTCGAGCTTGCGCCGCGCCTCCAGCGAATAAATGACCTTGGGAATTTTTGTCAGTTTTTCCAGCGCGGAATACTCCGCGCCGAACTCGATCTCTTCCACGAAATAATCCGACCACGGCGTGGGCAGGTTTTGTGCGTGACGCATGGCGAACGGCGCCACGCGCCAGCCCTGTTGTTCGAACAGGCGGTTTTGCTCGAGGAATACCGCTTCCGCGCCGCCGCGCCGGTAGTGGTAATTATTGATGGAGAGTAGGGTGGGCATGATCCGTCCTTGGTTACGTGTTATCCGGCTATTCCATAGCGGAAGGTTGAAAAAGTCCGTCCAGGACTTTTTCAACCACACACAGCAAAAAAGGCCGCTCTTGCGCATCCATGCGCTCGCGGCATTCGTGCATCCTGCACAGTATCATTTTTGCTGTGTTTCATTTTTCAAACACGCAAGTGTTTGAAAAATGCTGCGCCCCATCCGTGGGGCGCCTAACAGGGTGTTGTTCAACACCCTGTTAGATCATTGTAATGATTCATACCTTATAGCGAAATCCGCGCCGGCACAAGCCCCGCCCCCTTGCATACGGCTGGGTTCTATATATACTAAAAAACGCTGAGTTTCAGTAACGGCGCCAGCGCCGCCGCTAAGCTGGTGGGCCACAGGGAAAGTGTAGCCGTCATAACGACAAGGAGTTGTCATGAATAAGTATAAGTGGCATCAAGTCATTGTTTTTACGCTATTTAATCTCGTCTGCTTCGCTGGTTTCGCCACCCCCGTCGTTCCCCCTCCCGACGTCCAGGACGAACAGTCCCTGCGCGCGTTCGAGGAGCGCCTGCTGGGCCCCGAGCACGCGGCGGAACACGCGCGCGCGCGCGCCCAAGCGCAGGCTCGGGCGCACATCCGCGCCCATGACCAGGAAACGCAAGCGGTATTCCGCGGCGGTACTCTCGATCAGTTAAAGAATTTTCTGCGCCGCTTTGTCGGAAACGATCGCGCATCCAATAACGCTTTCGCACGTTTACTCGGTGATTTGATCGGTCCGGCGCACGCCACTGTCGGCAGTCCGGATCAGGTCGGCGCGTGGAGTCCGTCCATTTCCATCCCGGTGATCGGTATCCACGCTACGCTGTTGCCCAGCGGCAAGGTGTTGTTTTGGAATTATAAGGCGCCGAAGGGTGTGCAGAACGCCACCACCGGCGTGGCCTATATCTGGAATCCGGGGGACGGCACGGGCCGGCGTATCGATCCTCCGGGTAATCTGTGGTGCGCTGGACAGGCGTTGTTGGCCGATGGGCGGTTGCTGGTGGCGGGCGGGAACTTGGCTTACGCGAACGCCACCTCCACCGTGAAGGGACTCAACCAAATTTATATTTTTAATCCGTTCAATGAAACATGGATACGCCAACCCGATATGCGGCACGGGCGCTGGTATCCAACCCTCACAACGTTGCCCGACGGCCGCGTGCTGATCACCAGCGGCCTTGATGAAAACGGCAATAGCACGATTAACTCGGACATCGAGGTGTTCACGCCATCCGCGGAGTTGAACGGCGTCGGCGCCATTCAACTGGTGGGCGCGCGCGCCATTTACGGACTTTATCCTCACCAATTTTTGCTGCCCAACGGGCGCGTGATCATGGCCGGGCCGAATCGCGTGGACAGCGCCATACTCAATCCCGCCGATTGGACGTGGAGCGACATCCCCAATATGAAATTGGCGCGCTACGGTTACGGCAGTGGCGTGTTGATGCCGGACGGCCCGAACGGTTCCAACAAGGTTATGCTGATCGGCGGCACCTCCGGCGGCGTGGTCACGGCGACCAACGAAATTTTTAACGCTGCCAATCCCGCCGCCGGCTGGCAATACGCAGCGCCGTTGCCGCAGCCGCGCCGCAACACCAACACCGTGATTCTGCCGGACGGCAAACTGCTCACGGTGGGCGGCAATAACAGCGCGGAAAATTACACTAACCCGCAGTTCGAACCGCAATTGTACGATCCCGCCACCAACACGTGGACGCCGCTGGCCTCGCAAGTCGAACCGCGCGGTTATCACTCCACCGCGCTGCTGTTGCCGGACGGGCGCGTACTGTCGGCGGGCGACGATGGCGCGCCATATAGTAGCCCGCGTTTCGTGAACGACGCCATCGAGATATTTTCTCCGCCGTATTTGTTTCGCGGCGCGCGGCCGGTGATCAGCAGCGCGCCGGCGACTATCACGTGGGGACAAACCTTCACCATCGGCACGCCGAGCGGCGTAACCAAGGCGGTGCTGATCGCGCCCGGCGCCACCACGCACGGCAATGACATGAATCAGCGCTACGTGCCGCTGGTCATCAATCCGGTGAGCGGCGGCGTCGATGCAGTCGCGCCGCCCAACGCCAATGTCGCGCCGCCCGGCTACTACATGCTGTTCCTGCTCAACGCGCAAGGCGTGCCGTCGGTCGCCAAGTGGGTGCGCGTGGGCGGCGGCGGCACCGTACAATTGAGCGCGTCGGCGTACGGCATCAGCGAGGCCGCCGGCAGCGCCACCATCACCGTCACGCGCAGCGGCACGGGCGCGGTGTCGGTGAATTACGCCACCGGCAACGGCAGCGCCGTGGCGGGCTCGGACTACACGACGGCGAGCGGCGTGCTTAACTGGGCCGCCGATGATACCGCGCCCAAAACCTTCAGCGTGCCGATCACCAACGATACCACCGTGGAAGGCGATGAGACGGTGGCCATCACGCTGAGCGCCGCCGTGGGCGCCACGCTCGGTAATCCGAGCGGCGCGGTGCTCACCATCCTCGACGACGACACCGCTCCGCCGCCGCCGTCATCGGACACCGTGCAATTTCAATCCGCGGTTTCCTACATCAACGAAGGCGCGGGTACGGCCACGATCACCGTTACGCGCAGCGGCGCGGGCGGCGGGCCGGTCACGGTGAATTATGTCAGTAGCAACGGCACGGCCGTGGCTCCGGCGGATTACACCGCCGTGAGCGGCGCGCTCAGCTGGGCCGCCGGTGATTATGCATCCAAGTCCTTCACGGTGCCGATCGTGGACGATGCGCTAGTGGAGCCCAACGAGAGCATCAATCTCGCGCTCAGCGATCCCAGCGGCGCGAGTCTCGGCACACAGAGCGGCGCGCAGTTGTACATCGCCAATAATGATGTTTATTTCAATCTCAGCGCGTCGAGCTACTCCGTTAATGAAACGGCAGGCAGCGTCACCATCACCGTGTACCGAAGCGGCGGCAGTCCGGGCGCGTTTTCGGTCGACTACGCCACCGGCAACGGCAGCGCGCAGGCCGGCGCGGATTACACCGCCGTAAGCGGCACGCTCACTTGGGCCAGCGGTCAGTACGGCGGCAAAACATTCGTGATACCCATCCTCGACGATACGCTGCCGGAGCCGCAGGAGACGGTGAACATCGCGTTGAGCAATCCCACCAACGGCGCGAAACTCGGCACGGTGAGCAGCGCCGTGCTGAATATATTCAGCAACGAGTGATCTTGCAGCGCGCACACCGGGCGATTCCGCCCGGTGTGTTGACGTGGCGCGTCACATGCCTGCCGTGATGCGTCACGCCGCGCTTCGTTTGCATCGAGCAAGCGGCGCGCGTTAATAAAATTTTATTCGCGCGGCGCATTTTTACCGGCGCGTAACTCGATGTTCCGCCGTAACTTCCCAGAGTATTTTTTCGAGACCATTTATTTCCTCGCAAATCCCGCACTGCGCGGCGCGCGTGGCACAGCGGTTGCATTTATGCGCCGGATAGTCACCACGTGTCGTTAATAGCGTTTACCAAGCACGCAGAGCGGAACATTCAATGATAGTGCGGGGGATGGTTTTGGGGGGCGCGTGCGGCCTCGTTCTTATGCTCGGCGGTTTGTCCGCTTCCGGCGTAATCCATAGCAAGCGGGCGGATACGCAACACGTAACGCGCGGTGTCGATTACACCGATCGCTTGATCGTCAAACTGCGCACACCGCACGCGGGAAAAAATCCGAGCACCGCGCAACTGCGCGCGTTGAGCGAACGCGCGCGCGTCGCGCTTACCTATCAGCGCACCATGTCCGGCGACGCTTACGTGTTGAATCTGCCGCGGCGCATGACGCTGGCCGCGGCGGCGGCGGTCGCGCAGCGCCTGCAAACCCATCCGCTGGTGGAAAGCGCCGAGCCGGATTTTCTCATGCGCGCGGCCGCCGATGACATCGGCGACGCCGACCAATGGGAATATCAACCCGCGAGCTTGGAAAACGGCGGGATCAATTTGCCGGGCGCTTGGGCGGTGACTACCGGCTCGCCGCACGTGACGGTCGCGGTGATCGATTCGGGCATTCTGCCGCACGCCGATTTGGCCGGAAGAGTGCTGCCCGGTTACGATTTTGTGTCAGCCGATCGCTCCGGCGCTTTTCACACCGCCAACGACGGAGACGGGCGCGATCCCGATCCCACCGATCCGGGCGACTGGATCACTCCCCAGGAAAACGCCGGCAAAGACCCGGTAAGCCGCGACTTCTTCAAAGGCTGTGGCGTGCACCCCAGTTCCTGGCACGGCACGCACGTGGCGGGCACCATCGCCGCGGCCAGCGGCAGCGGGCGCGGCATCAAAGGCGTGAGCTGGGCGGTGAAAATTCTGCCGGTGCGCGCGTGGGGTAAGTGCGGCGGTTATACCTCGGACGTCGTCGACGCCGCGCGCTGGGCCGCCGGGTTCGCGGTGCCGGGCGCGCCGCGCAATCCCAATCCCGCGCGGATACTGAACATGAGCCTCGACGGACCGGGCCGCTGCAGCATGAATCTGCAACTCACCATGAACGAGATCATGGAGGCCGGTAAGGTGATCGTGGTCGCGGCCGGCAATCACAACACCGACGCAACCAATATCTCGCCGGCCAGTTGTCAGGGATTGATCACCGTGGCGGCCACCAATCGCGCCGGCGGCCGCGCTTCCTACAGCAATTACGGCTCCGTGGTGACGGTCAGCGCGCCGGGCGGCGAAACCTCGCCGCGCCGCGAAAACGGCGTGCTGTCGACGTCCAACAGCGGCAAGACCGCCGCGCTGACCGACAGTTACAGCTACAAGCAAGGCACCAGCATGGCCGCTCCGCACGTGTCCGGCATCGCGGCGCTGATGCTGTCGGCCAATCCCGATCTCACGCCGCAACAAGTATCGGCGGTGCTCGTCGCCACGGCGCGGCCGTTTCCCGTCGGCACCGGATCGGACTGCTCGACCATGATCTGCGGCGCGGGTATCGTCAACGCCGCCGCCGCGGTCGGGCGCGTGAGCCGTCTGCTGAAGGCGAGCGCCGCGCAGTTGGATTTCGACGCCGTCGCGCCCGGACGCAACAGCGCCGAGCAGGTCGTCACGATCACCAACACCAATCAAGCGAACATCGTGCTCAACATCGTCGCCGTGCATCTCGACGGCGCGGACGCGCGCGACTTCACCAAGAGTCTCGACACGTGCAGCGGCGCGGCGCTCGCGCCCGGCGTATCGTGCGCCGTGGGCGTGATTTTCCATCCCAGCATCGTGGGGCCGCGCACCGCGCGGTTGTCGGTGCACAGCGACGCGGCCAATCCGCATATCCAGATAAACGTCTCGGGCTTGGGGCAACCGCCGCTATCCACGCTGGCGGCTAGAGCGCTCTAGCAGGCTTTGAAAAACAGCCTGCGTGCGGTGCGGGGACGCACCGCCATTTTTCAAGCGCGCTTTATGTGCTTGTTCAGCAACCTACTAGTCGTCTCGATGCGCGCGCGGCGGTGTTATACTGTCCGCAATGCGCAAGAAACCCGAATTGCTGCACGCCGAAACCATCGCCAAAACTCGCATTTTTCACGTCGAACAACTCGACCTGCGGTTTTCCAACGGTGTGGAAGTGCGTTACGAGCGGCTATGTACCTCATCCAACGGCGCGGTGCTCATCGTACCGATGCTCGATAATGATACCGTGCTGCTGATCCGCGAATATGCCGCCGGCGTGGGGCGCTACGAACTGGCGCTGCCGAAGGGGCGCGTGGAAAAAGGCGAGACGCTGGAACAGGCCGCTAACCGTGAACTCATGGAAGAAGTCGGCTACGCCGCCAACACGCTCGCGCACATCAGCTCCATGACTATCGCGCCGGGCTATCTCGCCCACACCACGCACGTGGTGCTTGCACAAGACCTCTATCCGTGCCGCCTCCCCGGCGACGAACCGGAAGAAATCGAAGTGGTGCCGTGGCAAATCAGCCGTCTCAAGGAACTGCTGGAGTGCGATGACTGCACCGAGGCGCGCAGCATCGCCGCGCTGTTTTTAGTCAGGGAACGCTTCGCCCATGCATCGTGACGCGTCCCACATAGAAAATTTGCTGGAGCCGGTGCTCGACATCGCGCGCGCCGCCGGGCGTGGCATCATGGCGGTTTACGCCACCGACTTCGGCGTGGTGCAGAAAACCGATCACTCGCCGCTCACCGCCGCCGACATGGCGGCACACCACACCATCATGCGCGGTCTCGCGCAACTCACTCCCGATTTGCCGGTGCTCTCCGAGGAGGCCGCGGACGTGCCGTTCGCGCAACGCGCCGCCTGGCGGCGTTACTGGCTGGTCGATCCGCTCGACGGCACGCGCGAATTCATCAACCGCAACGGCGATTTCACGGTCAACATCGCGCTCATCGAAGACCAGCGCCCGGTGCTGGGCGTGGTGCACGCGCCGGTGAGCGGCGTGTGCTACTTCGCGCGCGCGGGCGGCGGCGCGTATAAACAAGACAACGGCGCGCCGCAGGCTATCCGCGCGCGACGCTGGGACGGGGGCCCCTGCACCGTGGTCGGCAGCCGTTCGCACGGCGGCGACAGCCTCAAGGAATTTCTCGCCAATCTCGGCGATTACGAAATCCTAAGCATGGGCAGTTCGCTGAAATCATGCCTGGTGGCCGAAGGCAAGGCGGACATCTATCCGCGTCTCGGGCCGACCTCGGAGTGGGACACCGCGGCGGCGCAGTGCATCGTCGAGGAAGCCGGCGGCCGTGTCACCGACACCGCCATGCGGCCACTGCGTTACAACACCAGGAACTCGCTTATCAACCCGCACTTTTTCGTATTCGGCGATTGCCGGCAAGACTGGACGCGCTTTTTAGCGAAAACTTGAGCACAAAAACAGCCCCACATACATGGGGATGTTATCAGGCGGATTGAAGCTCAGCGATCCTGAATCGGAGCGCCGGTCGGATTCTCGCCGTGCTGGCTGCTCTGCCTTTCCATGCGATCGTGCTTGAGCCGCTCCGGCGGTGATTTTTCTTCCACGCTCTCGCCGCCGCGCACCCGGTCGCGATCGCGATCCGTCGCGCTACCGCGCATGCGCTGCCGTTCCTGCACATGCGTTTCCCATTCGGCGCGGGTTATCGTGCCGTCGCCGTTCGTATCGATGCGGTCAAAATCCGACGCAGCCAAGTTCTCGTCCACCGCAAAGGCCGCGCCGCTCAGCATGGCTAGGATAAAAACCGATGTCACCATTAATCTCTTGTCCATGAGTTATCCTCCCCCTATAGCGTGGGCTTGTTTCTCGACTGCCGTTTCTGCGTGCTCATCTGCTGCCCGCGCGCCTCGCCGCCTTTCTTGCCGATTTTGGACATGTGCTCACGGTTCTGGCTGATCGCCTCGCCGCCTCTCTTCCCTCTGCTCTGATTGTCACTCGCTTTAGCCATGAACTACATCCTCCTTGAATGGGGGTGATCTACATTTTGTTGCGCGAAAAGGCCCATCGCTGCGGACCTTATGTCACTACTGTAGAAAATGGCTGGTTGCAAAAGTTCAAAATTGAATACGCGGCGCATATGCGCGGTGCGCCGCGTATTGCAGAGGTTGACTTGGCGCCGTCAGCATCGGCTGCGCACGATGATTTCAATCCGCCCGCGTGGGCCGATGAAATACGACGCCAGCCATCCGGTCACGCTCACCACGATGGACCCGAACAGCGCCGCCCAGAAACCGGAGACGGTGAAATTGTCGAACAGCCACGCCACAAATCCCAGCAGCGCCGCGTTGATCACCAGCAGGAACAGCCCTAGCGTGAGAATAGTGGCGGGCAGCGTCAGGATAATAAGCACCGGCCGCACCACGGCGTTGACGATGCCCAGCAGCAATGCCGCGCCCAGCAATGTGCCCACGCCGCGCACCTCGATGCCGGGCACCAATTCCGACGCCAGCCACAATCCCAGCGCCACGATCAGCAGACGCACTATAAATCCGGCCATGGATCACACACCTATATGAGCGGTATGGTTTTCGACGAGCCATCAGTATATTATTTTGACCGTCTTATAACAGCCATTCCAACGGTCAAGGGGAGAAAATTTATGCGAGGCATACACTGGATGACGGCGTTCGCATTCTCGGTGCTGTTTTCGAGCGGGCACGCCCTCGCGGAACAATCCGAAGCTGCAAAGCAAGACGCTACTACATTAGAGCTGCACATCTCCGATGACGGCCGCGCCATCGTCGATCAGAACGGAAAAGAAGTGGCGCGCTTCGGCGAAGATATGCGCGTCAGCCCCGAAAAGTCAGGGAATCAAAAATTGCAGGGATGTATGCGCTGCACCATGGAGTGCATCATCTGGGAAGGCGAGCGCTGCGTCAAGAAAATCCGCTCCTGCACTTGGGATTTCGACTGCAAATAAGGATAGGCGAGTATGCTATTCAAAACATAAAAACCGCATTGATACTTGCTGCCTTTCCTTCTCAATGTCGCAATTTGCATTGCCGTCTTATGTGCACGCCGGGGACCTCCACGGCGCCCTGTTGTTTTACTCTCGGGTTATTGCTAATTCTGATGAAGAAATCATATGTGATGCAACAGGGCTCAAGTTTGTCGATCCTATAGGATTATGCCTTCTCGCCGCTGCCAGCCATAAGTTGGCGCAGGGTAACACGAGGCTGAAATTGCTGAACGTACAGGATGGAATCTCAGGCTATCTTGCGCGGATGGATTTATTCAAGGCGTGTGGCCTTGAGTACGATAACAACTTTAAGCGTCACGATCAAACACATAATCTCGTGGAGATATGCGTGCTTGATAAGCGGGCGGATGTCGATCCCCTCGCTAAGAGAATCTCCGATGCGCTAGTGGGACGTATGCCCGAGTATGACCCGGAGGCCGAGCCTGATGAGATGACGGGGCGTCTGCCGCATGAGAGCATCTCATCGCCGCTAGCCTACATCTTTAACGAGCTTTTGGAGAATGCCTTGACGCACGGCCGAAGGGCGGGTTACCGAAATGCGCAAGCGTGGGTGGCTGCCCAGTATTATCCATCCAAGGATCTAATTCGCTTAGCTGTGCTCGATAACGGGTGTGGTTTTTTGGAGTCCCTGAGGAAGCACCCGGATATGGGCGAGGAAAGTCATTTAGCGGCAACCCGTTTGGCCTTGTTGCCGCGCGTCACCTGTAATCCGGACTTGGAAATCGCGCCTCATCAAACGGCGAATCAAGGAATCGGCCTAACGGTGGTGAGAGACATCGTCAGTCACAGTCGTGGTGTAATGCGGCTTGTAAGCGGAGATTGTCTGCTGAAGTTATCAAGCGCGCCTCGGCAATACGAGAGCCGAATAACGCCGTGGCAGGGAGTGATACTGAGTATAGAGTTCAAGCGCGACCCCCTGAGAGGGACTAATATTCGTCATATTATTCAAGCAATTAGGGGAAAATCCAGTCCCCGCGGGCTGAGGTTCGAGTAAGTCAAAAAGAGGCATAAAGTAAACTTTTGGTTTATTATTTGCGGTAGAATACTTAAGTCAGTACAGCTTGTGGAACGCTTCGGAAGTAACACTATGCAAACCGCTTTTTCTATTATTGGACATGCCAAGGCCAATTTTCTCGGAAGCCGGTTTCGTGCGGCCGAGTTGCGCGAGAACCTAGAAAGGCTACTGTCTGGTGTGGATGAGGTCGTACTGGATTTCACCGGTATGGCGTCTGTCACCCAATCATTTGTCGATGAGTTGCTAGGCGTGTTGATTCTTAAACACGGCGCCGGTATTGTTCAGCGTTTGGTATTCAAAGGATGCTCCGAGGATATTAAAGAGATTATCAGCTTTGTCGTTTCGGCTCGCACTGAGGATTATCAAAAGAAGAACCGCCACTAATAGCTGGTGACTCGGTCCGAATGCTGCGCTAACAATGCACGGTTTAAGCGCATGATGAGTAAGTGTTGTCCCGCGCTTCCCACTGGCACCCTATCCCGCCGCCTGCACGCACCTTAAAAGCTCATATGAATACCGTCCATCCAGCGCCTCGAACACCGGCTTGAGCGTCTGGCCGCCGTGTTCGCGCAGGGCGGAGCGAATGCCGTTTAGGTCTTCTTCGTCCAGCGGCACGACTTCATGCAGCTCGACTTCGCCACGCGCGATGGCTTGGGTAAGGTGATTGTAGATAGTGGATTCTTTCAATCCACGGCGGGCGGCGATGGCGGGAATGTCCAGGCCCTGGCGGAACAGTTGCAGGGTCTCGGCGGCGGTGTCGGGAGCGGGTGCGGCGTCATCGCGCGGGTGCGCGCGGATGGCGTCGAGAAAATCCTCGCCGTAGGCGGCGAGTTTGCGTTCACCAACGCCGGAGATGTGTGCGAGTTCTTGCGGCGTCTGCGGGCGGTGTTGGACCATTTCGGCGAGGGTCGCGTCGTGGAACACCACGTAGGGCGGCACGCCTTGCGTTTGGGCGAGTTGCAAGCGGCGCGCGCGCAGGGCCTCCCACAAACGTTGGTCGGCTTCGTTGCCGAACGCACCGCGCGCCGCGCGTGCGGCCTTGGTCTTTTTCGTCTTTTCCGGTTTGATGTCGTGACGCAGCCATAGGCGCTCCTCGCCGCGCAGCACGGTGCGGCAGACGTCGGTCAAGCGCAGCGCGCCGTGGCCTTCGAGGTCCACGGCGAGCAGGCCGCGCGCGATGAGCTGGCGGAACACGCCGCGCCATGCGTTGGCGCCGAGTTCCTTGCCGATGCCGAAGGTGCTCGATTTATCATGACCGAAACGCCGGATGCGTTCGTCATCCTTGCCCAGCAACACATCGATCAAATAATTCACGCCGAACTTTTGCCCGGTACGGTGCACACAGGAAAGCGCCTTTTGCGCGGGCACGGAGGCGTCCCAGGTCTCAGGAGGTTCAAGGCAGATGTCGCAATTGCCGCACGGTTTCGATAGTGGATCATCCGCCGCTCCCGCGCATCCCTGCGCTCGCGACATTCGGACATCCTGTCCATCAAAATAAGCCAGCAATGCCTGACGCCGGCACGTGGTCATTTCGCAAAAGGCCAGCATGGCGTCGAGCTTGTGGCGTTCGACGCGCTTGTGCGCGTCATCGGCGTCGCCGGCCTCGAGCATTTGCCGCAAAGTGATCACGTCTTGCAATCCGTAAATCATCCACGCGTCGGCGGGCAGGCCGTCGCGCCCGGCGCGGCCGGTTTCCTGGTAATACGCTTCGATGCTTTTCGGCAAATTCAAGTGCGCGACGAAGCGCACGTTGGGCTTGTCGATGCCCATGCCGAAGGCGATGGTGGCGACGATGATGACGCCTTCCTCGTTGATGAAGCGCGCCTGGTTACGCTCGCGCACGTCGGCGGAGAGCCCCGCGTGGTAAGGCAGCGCGTCAAGACCTTGAGCCGCGAGCCACGCGGCAATTTCGTCCACGCGCTTGCGCGACAGACAGTAAACGATGCCGGCGTCGCCCGCGTGTTCCGCGCGGATGAAGCGCAGCAGTTGTTCGCGCGTGCTGCCGTTGCCGTGGGTGATGCGGTAGCGGATGTTGGGGCGGTCGAAGCCGCTGATGAACACGCGCGCATTTTCAAGGCCGAGCCGCGCGATGATCTCGCGCCGCGTGGGTTCATCCGCCGTGGCGGTGAGCGCGATGCGCGGAATGTTCGGAAAGCGCTGGTGCAGCACCGAGAGCTGGATATATTCGGGCCGGAAGTCATGACCCCATTGCGACACGCAGTGCGCCTCGTCGATGGCGAACAGCGCGAGCTTTGCGCGCGCCAACATATCGAGCGTGCGCTCGGTCATCAAGCGCTCCGGCGCCACGTACAGCAAATCGAGTTCGCCGCGCAGCAATTGCTGTTCGACCGCGCGCGCCGCGCCCGCATCGAGCGTGGAGTTGAGAAAAGCGGCGCGCACCCCGGCCTGCTTGAGCGCGGCTACCTGATCCTGCATCAGCGCAATCAACGGCGAGACCACGATGCCGGCGCCCGCGCGCGCGATGGAAGGAATCTGAAAACACAATGACTTGCCGCCGCCGGTAGGCATCAACACCAACGCATCGCCACCCGCCATCAGCGTGCCGATCACCTCCTCCTGCGGCGCGCGAAAGCGTTCATAGCCGAATACGTTGTGCAGGATTTTTAAGGGCAGGTCATTCATAACAAGCGGCGTCATGTTGCACGCGGCTATTATGAGGCCGGCTGATGGATTAAAGAAAAGAGCGCTGCGCGCTCATGGTGGTGAAACCGGATGCGATCATCCTGCGTCAGCACCACCCAATTTCTCTCTCCGACGTAGCGAAGCCATGTTTCGTCTTTCGCATCCTGCGGAAGATGATCGTCATGAACTTCTGCTCGTGCACCGGCGGCGCGCAACGCATCCGTAACGGCTTTTTTGCCGAGAGAACGGTCGATAAAGAAAACAATCTCGTCAAGCGGCTTTAAGCTCCTAGCGGATCGCCTCTTCGATTTCTTCTTTGGGCCGCCCATAATCGTCCGCTAGGATTTCCGTTGAGTCTCCCGCCTTGAACCGCTCGGCTAAAATCGCTGTAGGAACCCCGGTTCCCTCTAACACTGGCCGCCCGAAGGAAACGGTCGGGTCTATGACCACCGCCAATGGTTCGCTTGCTTCACCTCTGCGGGTGAATAAATAAAGTTTGGTCGGCATGCCTTGCGCATCCCGCTTGATGCGCTTGAGGAATGACTGCAAAACAGACTGCATGGCCAACTGGCCCTCTTGAGTAATGTTGATGAGCCGGCCGTATTTCTTAATAAATAGATTGAGGCCGTCTGTTTCAAATTGTTGATCGGCGAGCGGATGCGGAGACTTCGGTTACTTGGTAATCACGGCCTAGCACCCAGGAGCGCAGCGTGGCGGTAGGAATGCCGAGGTGGTAGGCGGCCTCGCTCAAGCTGTAAGCGGGAACTTCACGAGGGTCAGGGGTTGTATGAGACGAAAATTGTTTCATGATCTCACCCTCTTTGCGAATCTGTTGCATTTAAGCATAGCCAACTAAACGCGCCGCGTCCAGAAGTCTGGTGGTGGGATGGTACCCCGTATCAAACGACTATTGAAAGTACGGAATCGAAGCGCTGCGGGTTGCTGCGAACCAGTGCGAACTCGATCGAAAAGCCAGTCGGTACGCCCTTCGGCAGTGGACGATCAAGCAGGTTTTTCGGACTGATTGGTAGTCGGAATACGGCCTCAACCTCGTCTGCTTTCCGTGGCCAGTTCAATTCTCGAAACGGGAACTGAACCCGCGTCCGTTGCCACAGCCAATAACACACCCATTTACACCCATTCCTGGGGCAAGGCGATCCGTCATGCGGCGAATGGTGACCAAATTCACCGCACAATGCGCGGCGATTGACTTGCGCGAGCGGAGATTGCAGCCCATAATCTCCGCATGAATAGCGGCGAATACAAATACATCTGGCAGGCCAGTGACTGGCCAAACTGGCGCTTCGACCTGGCGGCGCTGGCCGAGCCCATGGCTGAGGTCAGTCGTGCCCAAGGGCTCTTGATGGGGCGTCTGGCTGACGTCGGCATGGCCTTGCGTGACCAAGCGAGTCTCGCGGCGCTCACCGAGGACGTAGTCAAGACCAGCGAGATCGAAGGCGAGCAGCTCAACGTTGAATCCGTGCGCTCGTCCATCGCCCGCAGGTTGGGCGTTGACATCGGCGCGCTCGCTCCGGTCGATCGGCATGTCGAAGGCGTGGTCGAGATGGTGCTTGATGCCACCGCCAACTGCCAGGCACTGGTGTCGCGTGAGCGTCTGTTCGGCTGGCATGCCGCACTGTTTCCTACCGGCTATTCTGGGCTCTCCAAGATCAACGTCGGCGGCTGGCGCGACGATGCCACCGGCCCGATGCAGGTGGTGTCCGGACCCATCGGCCGCCAGCGGGTGCATTTCGAAGCACCGCCGGCCGATCGCCTCGAGACCGAAACCAGCCGCTTCCTCGACTGGCTGAATGGCACATCAAACGAACCGCCACTGCTCAAGGCAGGCCTTGGCCATCTGTGGTTCGTCACTCTGCATCCATTCGATGATGGCAATGGCCGTATCGCCCGGGCCATTGGCGATCTGATGCTGGCGCGTGCCGATGGCAGCCCGCAACGCTTCTACAGTTTGTCGGCGCAGATCCAGCGCGAACGCAAGGCTTACTACGACATCCTGGAGAGGACGCAGAAGCGGTCGATGGATGTCACCGAGTGGCTTGCCTGGTTCCTCGACACGCTTCATCGCGCCGTCGACCAGGCCCAGCACACGCTGGACGCTGTCCTGACGAAAGCGCGGTTCTGGCAGCGCTGGGCGACGACCCCGTTGAACGAGCGGCAGGTGAAATTGCTGAGCAAGCTGCTCGATGGTTTCGAGGGCAAGCTCACCAGCAGCAAGTGGGCGGCCATCGCCAAATGCTCGCCGGACACGGCACTGCGCGACATCAACGATCTGCTGACGCGGGGCGTGCTGCGCAAATCGGATGCCGGCGGGCGTAGCACCAGCTACGAGCTGAATGATCTGCCCGAGTAGCGGCACTTCCTGGAATTGCCTTGGCTCGCGGCCGGAACAGCGCCTTCATGGACTCCTGCCAACTCGTTCGGACGGAGACCAAGATGGAAGTCGCTCACCTCAATCAAAAACAACTCGCTGCCCGCTGGAGTATCAGTGAGGCCACCCTTGAGCGCTGGCGCAGCGCGGGGATCGGCCCCAAGTTTCTGAAGCTCTGCGGGCGCGTGCTCTACCGGCAGGCCGACATTGAGGCATACGAGGAGTCGTGCCTGGCGACCTCGACCAAGACCGTGGTGGCCCAGGTCAGTGTCAGCTGAGAAATGTTCCGATTCGCCGGTAGATATCGACAAGTACCGACGATTTGCAACGTCGGCGGCACCGCCGGCCATCTGGGCGATTCAGTCGCCGGAAACGGGCATCAAACTCGTCTGCGATGGGATGTCGGTTCAATTCCCAAACCCTGAATCGAACCCGTGTCCGCACGGTAGTTCAAACGGTGGGCTCGGCGGCTGCGTCATTGTCGGCGGCGGGGTCGGTGAGCCGCCGAATCGTCAGTGCACAGCGTTGCTCAATCAAGGTATTGATTTGCTCAACCACGACATTGCCAGCAAAACTTTGTCCGGGGTCAAACTGGAGCTTGCGCGCCGTGGCGGGCAGTAGTTTTGTCAGGTCCAAATGCGCCGTTTGGCCTGCGTCAGTTTCCCGGCGGTCTCCAGCCGTACATACACCAAACGCTTCTGGTCATCCACCGCGTCGCAACTCCCTGACACCCCGGCCCAGCTTGCGGCGCAACAGGGCCCGCAGGGTCACCCCATCCGAGTACCCGACCTGTGCGGCGACTTGGTCGACGCTCGCGTTTCCGGTGCGCAAGAGATGCACGGCATGCTCCACGCGCAGGTCCTGGAAATACGACAGCGGTGTCTTGCCCAAAACGCTTTGCAGCCGCCGCGCCAAGGTGCGCTCGCTTGTGCCCACGGCGCTGGCCGCCTCGGCCAGCGAGAACCCCTTCGCGAGCTGACTTCTGGCCCAGCACTCGAAGCGCTCCACCATCGGGTCGGCATGTGCAAGGTGGTCGGGAATCACGAACTCGGCTTGCGAACTGCGTGCCTCGACCAGCAGATAGCGTGCCACCAGGGCCGCCAGCGCTGGACTGCGCCCCCGGATGATGCGCAAGGCCAGGTCGACGTGGGCCAAAGCGGCACCCGCGGTGGTGAAGCGTGTCGAGTTCACGATCATGCGTGATTCGTCCAGCTTGACGTTCGGATAGCGCTGCCGAAACATCGGCCCCAGCCACCATGACGTCGTCGCACGATGCCCATCAAGCAGGCCACTCTCTGCAAGCAAGAAACTACCGGAGCAAGCGGCACCAAGGTGCGCGCCAGCGGTGGACCACTGCTGTAGCGCCGCGACCGCGTCGAGCACATCGGGGCGTGTGAGACGAGCCGAGAGCGTGTCAGGCATCTTGTCTCCAAACGCGGGCACGAGCACGACGTCTGGTTCGGGCACACCATGCGCAGGGACCACGGGGACCGTCAAGCCTTGCGCAGTTCGGATGCAACGCCGCACGCCCACCAGCGTGAGCTCTATGTGCGCGGGAGTCTGTGGCAGCGAGCCCGCCATCGCATTGGCCAAGCCCACTGTGTCGGTGAGCGCCGCAAGCCCCAGATCAAACACGCCATCACAAACAAGGAGGTGGAGTTTCATGGCAATAATGATATCAATGTTGTCATTATTGCCTATAGAGATGTCTGTCATGAAGACTTAGACTGCAGTCTCTTCGATCCCTTCACCCACTTTTCCATTTACCCAAAGGAATACAGCATGACCAAGCTCGCCCTGTTTGTTCGCCTCGAAGCCAAACCCGGCCAGGAGGCTGCGCTTGCCGACTTCCTGGCCAGCGCACTGCCGCTCGCCAACGCCGAGTCCGGCACCACTGCCTGGTTCGCATTGAAGTTTGGCCCTTCGACGTTTGGTGTGTTCGATGCCTTTGCCGATGAGGCAGGTCGCCAGGCACATCTGAACGGCCAGATCGCCGCGGCCTTGATCGCCAACGCAGCGACCTTGCTCAGTTCTCCGCCCAATATCGAGAAGGTCGAACTGCTTGCAGCCAAACTGCCTGCATGACAACTCGACCTTGACCCAATCAGGTCATGCTGCAGGATGGGGTCACACGGCCCTACGCAGCGTCCCCCTCCAATTGCACTTGCCCAGGGAGCTACCTTCCACAGCGATTGGGGGGGCGATATTGCAGCCAGAACTTCCAAGCTGCGTCAGCAAGCAGGGGCAACATTAGGGCGAGCTGAGATGTTCCGATTCGTCGGGTAGTTATCGAGAAGTACCGACTGTTTGCAACGTGTCGGTCCCGAGAGCCGTCTGGACGAGCCAGATTTCTGGCCCATTGGAAGTCCGCAGTCCGCAAGCGCGGATCGATCGAGCGATTTGTTAAAAATCAACGCCCTAGCATCAGGCCGTGCGGGCTGGTGAGGGTTCCTGCGGGTTCATGCGGAAAGATTCGAACTCCTGCGGGGTCTGGGCGGAACGCGGAACCGAACCCGCGTCCGCTTTCAGAGACAGATAGTAACAGGTGGGTCTTGAGGGCACGGATTCGACCATTTGGCCGAGTCTGTTCACAGCAACGATATATCTTTGATCAGACGAGACCGGCGAGCCTGTCTTTTGACCTGATCATCAGAGTCGTCTGCCCACGCGTGAGACGAACTACCCCAAGACCAGTCTGTGCCAGTAATGCCCACCAAGCGAACCTCTCCTGCCATGCCGGAAATTGTTCGGTCAAACGACTTTCCGCCAGCACTGAAGGCGATTCGATGGCTGCCAGCCTTTACCCGTAGGCGGATCATTGAGTTCGGAACAGTTTCCATCGCAGTCCCGCCATTGACCGAAATATCCAGCGGATGGTGTCCATCACCCCAATAGCGAACTAGGTATACCGTAAGTGCCTCCGGGTTAGAGGGGAACTGCTTTGCTTCCTCATCCGGTAATCCCCCCGTAAAACAAACGTATTCAGAAGTAGAATTTTCTCGTTAGAGGGAGTTCTGCATGAAGAAATCGAAATTCAGTGACAGCCAGATCATCGAGACGTTGAAACGGGCTGAGCGTGGCGTTACGGTGCCGGAGTTGTGCCGTGAACTGGGGATCAGTTCGGCGACGTTTTATAAATGGCGATCGAAGTACGGTGGTATGGACGCCTCGCTCATGGCGCGGATGAAAGAGTTGGAGGCCGAGAATGCCCGGCTCAAGAAGATGTACATCGAAGAGAAGCTCAAAGCCGAAATCGTTGCGGAGGCCCTCGCAAAAAAATGGTGAAGCCATCTCGCCTGCGTGAGATGGCTAAAACCGCCGTGGATACACATGCTGTAAGCATTCGCCTGGCGTGTACCGCTTTTGGTATCAGCCAAACCTGCTATCGCTACCAGGCTGCTCTGTCAGCAGAGAATGAAGAGATTGCCGACCATCTGATTCGACTGACGCACAATCAGCGTAACTGGGGCTTTGGATTGTGCTTTCTGTATCTGCGCAATGTGAAGGGCTACCCATGGAACCACAAGCGGGTGTATCGGATTTACCGGGAGTTGGAACTTAACCTGCGCATCAAGCCGAAGAAGCGCATCGTGCGTGAGCGGCCAGAGCCCTTGGCCGTGCCCGGAGAAGTCAATGCCACGTGGTCGATGGATTTCATGCATGACCAATTGGCGGATGGGCGCAGCTACCGCCTGCTAAACGTGATCGACGACTTCAATCGCGAAGGACTGGCGATGGAGATTGATCTCTCGCTTCCTGCCGGGCGGGTGATCCGTACCCTGGAGCAGGTGATCGAGTGGCGGGGGCGACCCGCTGCCATTCGTTGCGACAACGGTCCGGAATATATCAGTGCAGCCTTGCTGAACTGGGCAGCACAGCAAGGGATTCGCATCGAGCATATCCAGCCCGGCAAGCCACAGCAGAATGCGTATGTTGAACGCTATAACCGGACGGTGCGCTACGACTGGCTTGGACAGTATCTGTTTGAATCCATACAGGAGGTGCAGGACTTCGCCACCCAATGGCTCTGGACTTACAATCACGAACGCCCAAACATGGCCTTGGGCGGATTCACACCCATTCAGCGGCTGGCCATGGCCGCTTAACCCCTACTTCTGACTCACGTTAAAAATGGGGGGATTACCATCCCTCTTAAGACTGGGCGCATTCTCTTTGGTGCAGTAGGCATTTCTGCCACGGTCCGTGTGGCAATAGGGCTTTTCGGCAAGTTGATCTACTGGGGTAGCACAACCCGCCAAGATAAATATGCTTGTTGATATCGCGAGACCTTTGAGGGGCAACATTCTCATAGCCAATCCTTCCAAAAAAGTGACGAAAAAATGGGAAAGCTGAGGCGTTTGCCCCAGCTTTCACTCACTTCAAAAGAAAACGTGCAGTCGCTGTCTTGCCGGCGGCATTCACCTGGGCGACGATCTTCGTGCCTGCTGTGACTTTGAAACTGCCCTTGGCTTCAAGCTTATCCCCCGATGGTTTCAACTCGACCTCTTGCTTGTCGGTACCGGCGAGCAAGGTAATCTTGGCCGTCGCCTTGCTGACGTCGACTGGTTTTCCGTGATCGCGCACGTACAACTGAAGTACATCGGGTTTGGCCACCAATTCGTAGTCCACATCCTTGATCTCGGTGACCAAGCCCCCGTGCAAGGGCTTGTCTTCATGGCCATGGTCGTGCTTGTCGGCCGCGAACACGGCACCCGACAACATCAGAGTCAAAGCAAGGGCAGTAGAGATTAGTTTCATAAAATTTCCTTTCAAAGTACGGGTTAAAAACTCAATGCTTGGGTGGCAGGGATCACGTTTGGTGCAAGGTGGTCGCATCTTGCGGATGCACCGGCTCAGCAGTGACATCCTCTTCTTGCTCGTCTGGTCGATGGGCCAGACGATAAAGAATGGGGAGTACGAGTAGCGTCAGTAATGTGGAAGACACGATGCCGCCGATCACCACAGTGGCCAAGGGCCGCTGAACTTCTGCGCCGGTTCCAGTGGCAATCGCCATCGGGATGAAACCCAAAGACGCCACCAGGGCCGTCATCAGCACGGGACGCAAACGGGTCAACGCGCCGTCCCGAATGGCCGCGTCCAGAGGCATTCCCTCCTCTCGCAGGGTGCGGATGTAGGAAATCATCACAAGGCC
This sequence comes from Pseudomonadota bacterium, assembly GCA_040756035.1. Lineage (GTDB taxonomy): Bacteria > Pseudomonadota > Gammaproteobacteria > SURF-13 > SURF-13 > JBFLZV01. The sequence continues at coordinate 8,020 of JBFLZV010000021.1, read as the reverse complement.
ATTGAGTACGGCGACGCCTGAGAGCGCGATGAAGCCCACTGCCGCCGAGATCGACATGGGGATGTCGCGCAGCCACAGCGCCAGGATTCCACCCGTCAACGCGAACGGAATGCCGGTAAAAACCAGCAAACCATCCTTGGCGTTGCCGAACATCGCAAAGAGCAAGACGAACACCAGGAGCAGAGAGACTGGAACAACGATCTGCAGGCGTTGTGTTGCCGACTGCAGGTTCTCAAAAGTTCCGCCCCAACTCGTCCAATACCCAGGAGGGATCTTGACCTGTGCCAGAGCTGCTTTTGCATCCGCGACGAACGAGCCCACGTCTCGACCACGAACGTTGGCACTTACAACGATGCGACGTTTTCCATTTTCCCTGCTGACCTGATTCGGGCCGGGTGCCAACTCGAAGCTCGCCACTTCACCCAGTTGAATGAAGTTGGTTCGGCCTTCAAGACCTCCCGTACCTGTTCCGCGCGGCAAAGGAATCGGCAAGCGCTTCATGCCTTCCAAGTCGTTGCGCAGGGATTCTGGCAACCGAACCACGATGTCGAATCGACGGTCGCCTTCAAACAGCGTCCCGGCCTCACGCCCTCCGATGGCCGTAGCCACGGTGTCCTGGATATCACCCACGTTCAGACCATAGCGGGCGGCCTTCTGACGATCAATGTTCACTGTCAGCATTGGCAATCCAGTGGTCTGTTCAACCTTGACCTCGGACGCGCCCTGGATCTTCTGCAGCATTGACGAGACTTCTTCAGCCGTCTTATTCAAGACGGCCATGTCGTCGCCGAATATCTTCACCGCAACGTCGCTGCGGACACCTGAGATGAGTTCGTTGAACCGCAGCTGGATCGGTTGAGAGAACTCGTAGTTGCTGCCCGGAATCTTGCCGGCGATTTCTTGCACCGCTGCAAGCAACTCGTCACGCGACTTGCGTGGCTCCGGCCACTCCGATTGCGGTTTGAGCATGATGTAACCGTCGGAGATGTTCGGAGGCATCGGGTCGGAGGCGATCTCGGCCGTTCCCGTTCGCGCAAAAATGCGTTCGATCTCGGGGAACTTGGCTTTGAGCGTTGATTCCAGCTGCTGCTGCATTGCCACTGACTGCGAAAGGCTGGTGCCAGGAATGCGCAAAGCCTGAATGGCGAAATCGCCTTCGTTCAAGCTGGGCACAAATTCACTGCCCATGCGGGTCGCGATCAAGCCGCACAGAACCACCGCTACTGCGGCAACCGCCAAGACGACGGCCTTGGCAGCCATGACACGGTCCAGCAAAGGACCGTACCAGCGCTTGGCCTGCACCATCAGCCAGTTTTCCTTCTCGCTGACGCGGTTGCCGATGAACAGTGCGACTGCAGCCGGGATGAAAGTCACTGACAAAATCATCGCCCCAACCAGCGCAGCAACCACTGTGAACGCCATGGGATGGAACATCTTTCCTTCAACGCCGGTCAGGGCGAAGATGGGCAGGTACACCACCATGATGATGAGCTGACCAAACAAGAGCGGGCGGCGCGATTCCTTGGAGGCAAGAAATACCTCGTGAAAACGCTCTGAGCGCGTCAATGGCCTGCCGTACTGAGCTTGCGCGTGCGCGAGACGACGAACACAGTTCTCAACGATCACAACCGCCCCGTCGATGATGATGCCGAAGTCCAGGGCCCCCAGACTCATCAAATTGGCACTCACCTTGTAGGTCACCATTCCTGTAAAGGTGAACAGCATTGACAAGGGAATGACGGTCGCCGTGATGATGGCCGCGCGAATGTTGCCCAGAAAAAGGAACAGGATGACAATCACCAAGATCGCACCCTCCAACAAGTTCTTCTTCACCGTGCTGATGGCTTTATCCACCAAGACAGTACGGTCGTAAACGGTCACCGCATGCACACCTTCAGGCAGGCTGCGGTTGATTTCAACCATTTTTTTGTCGACGGCTTGAGAGACGGTTCGGCTGTTCTGGCCGATGAGCATGAAAACCGTGCCCAGCACCACTTCGCGCCCGTTGTCTGTGGCAGCGCCCGTGCGCAGTTCACGTCCCAGGCTAACCTCGGCGACGTCACGCACCCGAACGGGTACGCCACCCGCGCTGCTGAGAATCACATCGCCGATGTCGTCCAGCGTCTTGACCTGCCCTGGGGCACGGATCAGATATTGTTCTCCACGCTTTTCGATGTAACCCGCGCCCACGTTTGCATTGTTGCGATCCAATGCCGTCACAATGTCCTGCAACGTGACGCCCAGCGAGGTGAGTCGCTCAGGGTTAGGCGAGATCTGGTATTCCTTGGCATAGCCGCCAATGGAGTTGATTTCTGTGACACCGGTCACGTTGCGCAACTGTGGCTTGATGATCCAGTCCTGAATTTCGCGCAGGTCAGTGGCCGTATAGGGCTGGCCATCAGGCTTTTTCGCACCATCCTTGGCTTCAACCGTCCACAGGTAGATTTCACCCAAGCCGGTCGAAATTGGCCCCATCGCTGGGGTAATGCCAGAAGGCAGCTTGTCACGCGCCTCCTGTATCCGTTGATTGACCAATTGGCGTGCGAAGTAGATGTCTGTGCCGTCCTTGAAGATCACGGTCACCTGTGACAGACCATAGCGGGACAGGGATCGGGTTTGCTCTAGGTCTGGAAGACCTGCCATGACCGTTTCAATTGGATAGGTCACCCGCTGCTCAGTCTCTAGCGGTGAATAACCTGGTGCTTGGGTGTTGATCTGTACCTGGACGTTGGTAATGTCCGGTACGGCATCAATGGGGAGCTTCTGATAATTGAATACGCCGACAGCCGCCATACCGATGACTGCCAGCAACACTAGCCATCGATTCTCGATGACTGAACGAATAAGTTTTTCAAACATGTGCGTGGCTCCGGTATCAATGGGTGTGTTCGGCAGAGGCTTTGCCGAGCTCAGACTTCACGACAAAGCTGCCTGCCGCTGCATAGGGAGCCCCCGGCTTGAGTCCTTGCACCACCTCGACCCGCTTGCCATCACTGCGGCCCAACTGCACGGGCTGGGCAATGAAGCCTCCGTTCACTTTCAGGAACACCACGGGCTTGTCGCCCAAGGTCTGAATGGCGTCACTGGCCACAGTCACGGGTACTTCCGCCTCCGATGCAGTCACCTCCACACTGACAAACAGACCAGGACGCCAAGCGCCCTTGGGGTTAGCCAAGACCACGCGGGCCTTGGCCATGCGGGTCTGCTCACCGATCAATGAGCCCACAAAAGTAATGGTTCCGGTCGCGCTGGCATCGAAGGCCGTCGCTTTGATGGTGACCTTCTCGCCAACCCTGACCAGTGGCAGATCTTTCGCGGGCACGTTGATCTCGGCCCAGACCTGTCCCAGGTCAGATACTGTGAACACGGCGGCGTCTTCCTTGACTGCCTCACCGAGGCTGAGATGTTTTTCGATCACCAAGCCGTCGAATGGCGCGCGCAGCTCGAAGCGATTGAGCCCCCCCGAAGATCCTGATGTCAGACCCAAGGCGGACAGCTTCTGCTGGGCGTTGGCCACGGCGACCTCTGCCTCGTGTAAGGCTTGCTTGGCTTGCAGGTAGTCCTGCTCGGCAGAGATCTTCTGCTCCCAGAGCCGCTTTTCACGCTCATACGTGGTCTTGGCCAAGGTCAATCGCTTTTGTGCCGTCTGCAACTCGCTGCGCTGCTCTGATGCCGCCGGGCTGGCGATGACGGCCAGAACTTGACCCCGTCTGACCGCTTGCCCCAGGCTGGCCTGCACACTCTCGACCACACCGGCAATGCGCGGAACAACGTGCGAAGTCCGGTCTTCATTCAGACGAATTTCGCCTGGCAATTGCAAAGCAGACTTGATGCGCGCAGCACCTGCCGTGTCGATGCCAATGGATGCGGCCTTGATTTGTGCATCGCTAAGCTCGACCTTCCCTTCCTCCTGGTTCAGGACGAACATGAAGGGCTCGGTGGCAGTCTGGGCAACGATGCTGATCTCGAACGCGTGTGGCTCGGGCACCACCTCGCGGCTCACCAGGCTGTCCTTGTCAGGTGCAAAGTTGAGGGTCTGCGTCTCTCCGGTCAAGCGCGTGATGGTGGCGCTGACTGTGGCTGCATTGTTTGGAAGCGGCTTATCTTTGCTGAACAGCCAGATCCGCAGGCGTGGTTCGCCTCCGTCCTCGGCCAGCAAAGCCTCCAGCCCAAAATCTCCTTCCTTGAACAGCTTGCCGCCATGAGGCCCCTTGCTGGGGCCTTCGTGGTGCTCGCCGTCAGCGTGGCCTTTGTCATGATCGTGCCCATCGCCACTCGTCTTGCCGTGGTGCTCACCATCACTGTGCGCTTTCGCTTCAACGTGGCTGCCATGACCGTGGCCATCATCTTCCGCCGTCTTGCTTGTCTTGTTGCTCAGAATGGCGGTGCCAAGCACTACGCCAGTCACGGCAATTGCAGCGATGGCGACCAACTGCTTTTTGCTGATGTTCAGTTTTTTTGTGTCGATTTTCATATTCATTCCTGATTGGATGGCTTGTCGGCATTCGGGGTGGAGTCGCCGAGCACCCGGTCAATGTCCGCCGCCGCGCGATGCGCTTCGGCCAGTGCCTTGAGGTATTGGGACTTGGCGGCGAAGTAGGTGCGCTGCGCGTCTAGCACTTCTAGAAAGTTGAACTTGCCGTTCTCGAATCCGATGGTGGCTGCGTCGTAGGCACTCTTAGCCCCGGGGAGTACGTCCCGTTGCAAGACCTCGACTTCCCTGCGAATGGCGTCCAGCCGCTCGCGGGCTTGCATCACTTCAGTGCCGACTCGCACGTTCAACGCCTGGAGTTCGTCCCGGGCTTTGTCTTCGCGCTTCAGCGCTTCCAGCAAGTTGCCCTGATTGCGATCAAACAACGGCAACGGCACGGAGACGCCGAACAGCAGCTGATCACGCTGCAGCTCATTGGAGCGCTTCACTCCCAGGCTGAAGGTGACATCGGGTACCCGCTTGCTGCGCTCCAAATCGACCAGTGATCTGCGGCGTTCCATCTCTAGCTGCGCACGACGCAAGGTTGGCGAGACAGACAGGCGTTGCTGGACACTGTCGAAGCTTGGAACGGGCGGGAGCGCTTCAACATTGCCCGCGACGAGGGTGAAGCGAGGTGGATTGGCACCCAGCAAGCTGGCAAGACGTCCCCGAGCGTTGCGGTGCTCGCTTTGCGCCTGGGCGAGTTCAACGCGCACCCCGGCCTCAGCCACCCGGGCCTTTGATTCTTCGACGGGAGAAACCTTACCCGCTGCCACGCGCTTGGCAACCGCGTCGGTCGCTTTTCTCGCCAAATCGACACTGTCAAGAGCCAGTGCTACACGCTCCTGGGCTGCCAGCGTTTCGAAGAAGGCGGCGACCACAGCGGCGCGGATTTCGATGCGCCGCACATTCAGGTCTTCCACTGCGATGTCGCGCCCTCGCTCGGCGGCCGCGATACGGGCCGCGCGCTTGCCGCCCATTTCAACGGGAAGGTTGATCTGCACGCTTTGTGTACGGGTCTGTGCGCGCTGGTCTTCCAGTAAATAGGCAAGCTCTGGGTTAGGGCGCGCTTGCCCTTGAAGCACCTGACCTTCAGCAGCCTCAATTTCACGTTTTGCGACGGTAAGGTCTGGATTGCCGTCGAGCGCCAACGCGATGGCTCTCTGCAACGTCAGAAGCGTCGCCACATCGGCCTGCGACTCAGATTGGGCTGTGCGGTTGGCTTGCGCAGCAGGCAGCGATTGGGCAAAAGATACCCCTGCGGTGAGCGCAATAAGCAGGCCCGCTGCAGTTGCCTTTTTTGTAGCCCTATGAACGGCAAGTGACGCCCGTCGTTTTTGCTTGTGAATACTCTTCAACATCCGATTCTCCAGTGATTTCAAAGACACGAGGAAATCGGCGGAGAGCGATCCAAATGATCGCCTGCTACATCGTCACGTCAGCGGCGCAAAGGCGGCTTTGTGCGGTCACGCACCAAGCGCGACTGCTTTAGTGACGACGAGGGAAGGAACGCGCTCCCCGCCGATCAGGCGAGGACACGCCACTGCGGGCGTTCTAAGCGTTCGAAAGGGGGCGACGTAAGATGCAGCCAGTAGTCCGCTATGTCTAGGGACGAGCTGAACATCGGCGGGAGAGTCACCTCCCCAGGCAGGGCTGATGAACACCCCGCATGGCAGGATGCGCAATCAGGGTCACCGCCACCGGTTTTGGCTGGATCGGGTGCTGTCTCTTTACCATCAGTAGCCTTGTGCTGATGGTCATGGTGACCGAAGTGTTTGGCTGCGGCCCCAGTTTCGTGCTGGCAATAGGATGCAATCGCTGCCCAACTGAGCTGCAGCGGCATCAATACCAGCAGAAAAATCATAAACAAGCGACGCATGGACAAGATTGTAGCAGCTATAGTGTTTTGGCGGAAGGGCCGGATTCGGCTCCGCTTAGCAGGCCGTTGAAAAAGTGGGCATCGAACGCATCAGGGACGCTGTTTTCGAAGAAACGAGTGGCCCAGACGCGTCTGCGCAGCGATTGCACCGGCCAATCTGGCCTGTTTGCAGGCCATCTCGCCCATTTCGGGCGCACGTATCCCCGGGCTCACGCATGATGCGCGTCCCACCAGCCGCCGATGCTGCCCATGCGCACCAGGTTGTAGGTGGCAAAGCACAGCAGCGCCTGACCCGTGAGCTTGGCCTGACCGATGAGCTTGGTCTTGGCCAGACCACCCACGGTCTTGATCCAGCCAAAGGCCTCCTCAATGCGCTTGCGCACCTTCTGACTGGTCTTGTAGCCCTCGTGTCGGGTGATCCGGGCATCCACCGCCGAGTGCTTGTCCTTGGCCGCTACGTGCGGCGTGACCTTGAGCTTTCGGCAGCCCTTGATGAAGGCCTTGCTGTCGTAGCCCTTGTCGGCCCCGACCGTAGCCCGCTTGTTCTTGTTGTCCCGACGCTTCAACATGGCCAGCGCCGCCTCGCGCTCGGCGGTGCCGCTGGCATGGGTGATCTCCACGTCCACGATCAACCCGTTGCGGTTTTCCATCAGGATGTGGCCCATGTGGCACAGGCGGGACTTGTCGCCCTGGCTCTTCTTGAACAGGCGGGCATCGGCGTCCGTGGTGCTGGCGTGGGTGTCGTTGCAGCGCTCCTGCCCTTTGAAGTCCACCTCGGGGTTGCGCCCGGGCGGGCTGGCGCTGTCGTCGTCCCGGCGCTTGAAGCTCTTGTGCGAGGCCCAGGCCTCGATCAGCGTGCCGTCCACGCTGAAGTGTTCGTCGCTGGTCAACTTCGCCCAATCGGCGGTGTGCTTGACCCGCTCGAAGAAGGCGCGGGCCAAGTCTTCGTTGAAGAGCCGCTCGCGGTTGGCGCTGAAGGTGGAGTGGTCCCAGACCTTGTCCTCGATGTTCAGGCCCACGAACCAGCGGTACAGCAGGTTGTAGTTGACCGCTTCGACCAACTGGCGCTCGCTGCGGATGGAGAACAGGATCTGCAGCAGCAGGGCCTTGAGCAGCATCTCCGGCGGCACCGAGGGGCGGCCCCGGCGGGCGTACACCGCGTCGAACTCGCGGTTCATCGTCGCCAGCAGCGCAACGACTGCGGCGCGCAGTTTGCGCAGCGGGTGTGTCTGCGGCACGCGCTCTTCAAGGCTGATGTAGCTGAACATCGCTTGCCTGGGAAGTCTTGGTTGCCTCTCATCGTCCTCGTCTGGGTTGTTCGCCGATGGCTTCAGATCGTACTGGCCGACGCCAGCGTCGACGGGGGATTTTTCAACGGCCTGCTAGCTCGGCACACCCGCGCACCCAGTCTCGGTCCATTGCGCCGAACTTCGGGCCTGGGAGGTCACGCAGCAGCGCGACGGTTGCACCAGTAGAAGGTTCACTCCGCGTCGCGGGCCTTCGTGCCGTTCGGGGCAAAGAGATGCGGGCATCCTATCCCCCCGCGTCAGAATACTTGTCGCCCCGATAGGACCAGAGCTGTGAGACTGGTTCATTGATGGTGGTGGGAGGCTGTGGAGCTTGTGGGCGAAGGCCGGCGCGGTGGGCAACGCGGATGCGTTGTCCACGGC
>JBFLZV010000020.1:0-30202 GCA_040756035.1 Pseudomonadota bacterium | reverse complement strand
GCCCGCGGCATTAGGGCTTCCTGCCCAGCAAAAAGCAAAAATGTGATTTTTGCTTTTCTTCATTTTTCAAATACTTACGTATTTGAAAAAAAGCGGCACATCCGTGCGCCGCAGGAATCTCTGAATAAATCAGAGATTCCTTAATTTGGCGCCTTTGCGTCTTGGTGGTTACGTCTTTGGAATGAGCGTTTTATTGCCAAGTATGTTTTAATGCACGCCTCATGTATAAGCCCTTGGAATTGTTCATCGGTCTGCGCTACACGCGCGCCAAACGCCGCAACCATTTCATTTCTTTCATTTCGCTGAGTTCCATGCTGGGCATCGCGCTCGGCGTGACCGCGCTCATTACCGTGCTGTCGGTGATGAACGGCTTTCAAAAGGAAGTGCGCGAGGGCATCCTCGGCATGGCTTCGCATTCTATCATTACCGATATCAGGGGCGGAGTGTCCGACTGGCAAAGTTTGGCCGCGCGGGTGGCGCAGCAGCCGCGCGTGACGGGCGTGGCGCCCTATATCGAGGCGCAGGGCATGTTGACCACCGGCGAAGTGGTGAGCGGCGCGTTGATCCGCGGGATTTTGCCCGATCAAGAACCCAAGGTCTCGTACGTGGGTGAGAAGATGATCGTGGGCAGCCTGCACAATCTCAAAGCGGGCGAGTTCGGCATTATTCTGGGCCGCGATCTGGCGCGTTTCTTAGGCGTGATACCGGGCGATAAGATTACAGTGGTCACGCCGCAGGCCACCATCGGTCCCGCCGGCATTCTGCCGCGCTTAAAGCGCTTTACGGTAGTGGGTGTTTTTCACGTCGGCAACAATGAATACGATGGCGCGCTGGCGCTGCTGCACATGGACGACGCCGCCAAGCTGTTCCAGATACCGGGCCAAGCGACCGGCGTGCGCCTCAAGCTCGATGACATTTTCGCCGCGCCGTCCGTGGCGCGCATCCTGCAGCAGACCCTGCCGGATAATTATCTAGTGACCGACTGGACGCGCCAGCACGCCAATTTCTTCCGCGCGGTGGAAATCGAAAAGCGCATCATGTTTATCATCCTCACGCTGATCGTGGCGGTGGCGGCGTTCAACATCGTGTCCACCATGGTGATGGTGGTAACGGATAAAAAGAGCGACATCGCTATTCTACGCACCTTGGGCGTAACGCCGCGCAGCGTGATGGGCATATTCATGGTGCAAGGCACGGTGATCGGGCTGTTCGGCACGCTGCTCGGCATGGCCGGCGGCATCAGCTTGGCGCTCAACGTAGAGACCGTGGTGCCGTTCATCGAAAATCTGTTCGGCATCCGCTTTTTATCGCCGGATGTTTATCTGATCAGCGAAGTGCCGTCGGACATGCACTGGAGCGACGTGCTGCACATCACCGCCGTGGCCTTTGTGCTGAGCCTGCTCGCCACGCTTTACCCGGCCTGGCGCGCCGCGCGCACCCAGCCCGCCGAGGCGCTGCGTTATGAATGACACGGTGCTGGAATGCCGCGGCCTGGCGAAAACCTTCGACGAGGGCGGGTTATACGTGGAGGTGCTGCGCGACGTGAGTCTGCGCGTGGCACAGGGCGAGCGCGTGGCCATCGTCGGCGCGTCGGGCTCCGGCAAGAGCACGCTGCTGCACCTGCTGGGCGGGTTGGACTTGCCCACGCGCGGTGACGTGCTCATCAACGGCGCCAACATGGCGCGCCTCAGCGACGCCGAGCGCGGCGCGCTGCGCAATAAGGCATTGGGGTTCGTGTATCAGTTTCACCATTTGCTGCCGGAGTTTAGCGCGCTGGAGAACGTCAGTATGCCGCTGTTGATTCGCGGACTGGCGCCGCGGGACGCGGCGGCGCAGGCGCAGGCGTTGCTCGACAGGGTGGGCTTGGGCGCGCGCCTCGCGCACAAGCCCGGCGAGTTGTCCGGCGGCGAACGTCAACGCGCCGCCGTGGCGCGCGCGCTGGTCACGCGCCCTTACTGTGTGCTGGCCGATGAACCGACCGGCAATCTCGATCAGCGCAACGCCGCGCAGGTTTATCAATTGATGTTGGAATTGAATCAAGCGCTGGGCACCAGCTTGGTGGTGGTGACGCACGACCCCGCGCTCGCCGCGCGCATGGATCGCGTGCTGACGCTGGAAGACGGGGTGCTGAAAGGCGGTTAATTTGTTACATTATTTCGATTAGGTTTTTAAAGGCACGCGCATGTTCGAACTGATTAAGGCGGGCGGCTGGCTCATGGGGCCGATTATTTTGTGCTCGATACTGGCCAGCGCCATTATCCTCGAGCGCTTCTGGTCGCTGCAGAAAAAGCGCATTTGTCCCAAGCATCTGGTCGCGCAAATCTGGCACTGGGCCAAGAATAATCAACTGGACGCCGAGCGCATCAACGCGCTGCGCACGAGTTCGCCGCTGGGACGCGTGCTGGCCGCGGGGCTGGTGAACGCGCAGCACAGCCGCGAAGTGATGAAGGAAAGCATCGAGGACACCGGACGCCACGTGGCGCACGAGCTGGAGCGCTATCTCAACGCGCTCGGCACCATCGCCGCCATCAGTCCGCTGCTGGGCCTGCTCGGCACGGTGTTCGGCACCATCCAGGTGTTCGGCGCGGTGAACGAGCACGGCGTGGGCAGCCCCACGGAAATGGCCGGCGGCATCGCCAAGGCGCTCATCACCACGGCGGCGGGCATGCTGGTGGCGATTCCCAGCCTGGTGTTTTACCGCTATTTTCGCGGACGCGTCGATCAACTGGTGGTCACCATGGAGCAGGAGGCCATTAAAATGGTGGAAGTGCTGCACGGCGACCGCGAGCGCGACAAGGCCGAGGAGAACGCACAATGAATCTGCGCCGATCCCGCAGCGAGGAGCCGGAACTCAACCTTATACCGCTGATCGACATCGTGTTCATGCTGTTGATCTTTTTTATCGTGACCACGACGTTCACGCGCGACACCGAGATCAACATCAACCTGCCGACCGCCGACGCCGATCCACTCAAGACCGAGGAAAAAGTGCTGGAGGTCAGCATCGACGCGGGCGGGCGTTTTTACATCAATCGCCAGGAAGTAGTGAATACCGAACTCGAAACGGTGAAGCGCGCCCTGCGGAAGGAGGCGGAGGCGTTGCAGGTCAAAGATCCGCCGCTCATCATCAGCGCCGACGCCAAGACGCCGCATCAAGCGGTGATCACCGCGATGGACGCGGCGCGGCAACTTGGTTTTGTGCATTTGACTTTCGCCACGCAACCCACGTCTGAGCGTTAAATGTCCGCGCAACAACTAAAGACCGTCTCCGGCGCACAGGACAACGCCGCGTCGGAGACGGTGCGCGCCGCGCCGCGCGCGGCCGACGCCATGGCGATCTACCGCCGCCTGTTGCGCTACGTTACGCCCTATTGGCAAGGCTTCGCGGTCGCCAGCGTGGCGATGGCGCTGTACGCCGCCACCGAGACCGGCTTCGCGGCGCTGATGAAACCGCTGCTGGACGAAGGCTTCGTCGCCAAAAATTTGCAGGCTATTCAATATGTGCCGCTGCTGCTGGTCGGCCTGTTTCTGCTGCGCGGCGTAGCGGGATTTCTGTCGTCGTACTGCATGGCTTGGGTCGGGCGGCGCGTGGTCAAGGACTTGCGCGGCCAAATGTTCAATCATCTTTTGCGCCTGCCCGCCGCGCACTACGACAACACCTCTTCCGGGCAACTTCTTTCCAAAATTATTTACGACGTCGAGCAGGTGGCGCAGGCCTCCACCGGCGCGATCACCGTGATCGTGAAGGATACGTTGACGGTGCTCGGCCTGCTGGCCTGGATGTTTTATTTGAACGCGCTGCTGGCGCTGATTTTTATCATCGCCGGACCGCTGGTGGCGCTGCTGGTGCTGCACGTCAACCGGCGCTTCCGCCGCATCAGCGGCCGCATTCAGGCCGCCATGGGCAACGTCACGCACGCAGCGGAGCAGGCCATACTCGGACATCGCGTCATTAAAATATTCGGCGGACGGCAATACGAAACCGAGCAGTTCGAAAAGGCCAACGACACCAACCGCCATCTGAACATGAAAATGGAGGCGACCAGCGGCTCCAGCGTCGGCATCATTCAACTCATCGCCGCCAGCGCGCTGGCCGGCATTATTTATTTAGCCATGCAGGATTTCATGCTGGTGCAAATCAGCGCCGGCAGCTTTACCTCGTTCACCGTGGCCATGGTAATGTTGTTGGCGCCCCTGAAGCGCGTGACCACCGTCAACTCCGCCATTCAGCGCGGCATCGCGGCGGCGCAGAGCGTATTCAATCTGCTCGACAGCGCCGTCGAAGAGGACGCTGGCACGCAGCGCCTGGTGCGCGCGCAGGGCAGGGTGGCTTACGAGCACGTGTCGTTCACCTACAACGCCGCCAAAGGCAAAGTGCTGCACGACGTCAGCTTCAGCGCCGAACCGGGCCAGACCATCGCGCTGGTGGGACGCTCCGGCAGCGGTAAGTCGACGCTGGTGAGTTTGCTGCCGCGTTTTTACACTATCGACGCCGGCGTGATCCGTCTCGACGGCCACGACATTCGCGATGTAAAACTGGAGGATCTGCGCAATCAAATCGCGCTGGTCAGCCAGGACGTTATCCTGTTCAACGACACGGTCGCCAACAACATCGCCTACGGCGCGCTGCGCGGCGCGAGCGAGCAAGAGATCGTGCAAGCCGCCGAAGCGGCGCACGCCATGGAATTCATCCGCCGTCTACCGCAAGGCTTGCACACTTTAGTGGGCGAGAACGGCGTGCTGCTGTCGGGCGGGCAACGCCAGCGCCTCGCCATCGCGCGCGCGCTGCTGAAAAATGCGCCGGTGCTGATTCTGGACGAGGCCACCGCGGCCTTGGACAGCGAATCCGAGCGCCACATTCAGGCGGCGCTGGAACGGCTCATGCAGCGGCGCACCACGCTGGTCATCGCGCACCGTTTATCCACCATCGAGAAGGCCGATTTGATCCTGGTGCTGCACGAAGGCCGCGTCGTGGAGAGTGGTTGTCATGCCGATCTAGTAGCGCGTGGCGGCCATTACGCCGCGCTGCACAAAATGCAATTTACTAGTAATGGGTAACAAGTGATGGGCGAGCGGTAATGAGCAAAGAGCAATTCCCATCACCCATTACTCATCACTCATTACCCATAAACAAATGCGTCACTGGTATAGTAAAAATCTAATTTCCCTATTACTGCTACCATTATCCTGGCTGTTTTGCGCAACGGCGTGGCTGCGCCGCGCGGCGTACCGGCGCGGCGTGTTGCGCGTTTATCACAGCACGGTGCCGGTGATCGTAGTCGGCAACATCAGCGTCGGCGGCAGCGGCAAGACGCCCTTGGTCATTTGGCTGGCGGACGCGCTCAAGCGCCGCGGCTACCGGCCCGGCATCGTCAGCCGCGGCTACGGCGGCGCGGCGCGCGAGTTTCCGCGGCGCGTACACCCGGACGACGACCCTTTCGAAGTGGGTGACGAGCCGGTGCTGCTGGCGCAGCGCGGCGGTTGTCCGGTGATGATCGACCCGCGCCGCGCGCGCGCCGCGCAAGCGCTCGAGCACGAGTGCGACGTGCTCATCGCCGATGACGGCTTGCAACATTACGCCCTGGGCCGCACGCTGGAAATCGCCGTGATCGATGTGGCGCATGGTTTTGGTAACGGTTACTGCCTACCCTCTGGGCCGTTGCGCGAGCCTGTGTCGCGCCTACGTGAAGTCGATGCCGTAGTACAACACGGCGCGCGAACGCTGCCGGATGTGCCGGTTACCGGCGTCATGCGACTCGCTGCACAAGGCGCGCGTAATATGCGCGACGGCACAACGGTTGCGCTCGAGGAATTCATCCGCACGCCCGTGCACGCGGTGGCCGGCATCGGCCATCCGGCGCGTTTTTTCACGCAACTGCGCGCGGCGGGATTAACCGTTATCGAACATGCGTTTCCCGATCACCACCGCTACAGCGCGGATGATCTGGCGTTCGGCGATGAATATCCAATTATCATGACCGAGAAGGACGCGGTAAAATGCAAAGACTTCACGGAACCGCATGTTTGGTGCGTGCCGGTCACGGCGCATTTCGACGAAGGTTTCGAACAACGCATTATCAGCTTATTGGAGTGCAAAACGCATGGACAAAAAACTGCTTGAAATATTAGTGTGTCCGGTGTGCAAAGGCCCGCTGGTGTATAAAAAAGCGGAAGGGGAATTGATCTGCAAGGCGGACCGTCTGGCTTATCCGATCCGCGACGACATCCCGGTGATGCTGGAGCAGGAGGCGCGGCAACTGCCGGCGGAAGAAGAAGTTTAACGTGTCATTCAGCGTCATCATTCCCGCGCGCTACGCGTCCAGCCGCCTGCCGGGCAAGCCGTTGCGCCTGATCGCGGGCAAGCCGCTGGTGCAGCACGTGTTCGAGCGCGCGGCGGTGAGCGGCGCGCAGCGCGTGATTATCGCCACCGACGACGAACGCATCGCACGCGCGGCGGAGCAGTGCGGCGCGCAGGTGTGCATGACCTCCGCGCAACATCCGTCCGGCACCGATCGTCTCGCCGAGGTGGTGGAAAAATTAAATATTCCCGACGACCATATCGTGGTGAATGTGCAGGGTGACGAACCATTGATCCCCGCTGCGCTGATCCGCCAGGCGGCGGACGCCCTACATGAGCACGAGGCGGCGAGTGTCGCCACGCTCTGCGAGCAAATCACCCGCGGCGAGGATTTGTTCAATCCGAATATCAACAAAGTGGTGATGGACAAGTACGGCTACGCCCTGTACTTCAGCCGCGCGCCGATCCCGTGGGATCGCGCGGCCTTTGCGGCGAGCGGCGACGCGCAGCCGCCCCCGCGCTCGCGCTATTACCGGCACATCGGACTGTACGCGTATCGCGCGGGGTTTCTAAAGGAATACGTGCGCTGGCCGGCGTGTGATTTGGAACTGAGCGAGGCGCTGGAACAACTGCGCGTGTTGTGGAACGGCGCGAAGATTCACGTCAGCGTGGCGTCGCAAACACCGGGGCCGGGCGTGGATACCGAAGAGGATATTGCGCGCGTTGAGTCACTGCTGGCCGCGCGCGCCGAGCATATCAAGTAGCGCCGGGTGCGCCTCGCCCGACGCGGCGTCATGTACTAACAGCGTAAACGTCGGCGCGACGCGGCGGTGGCCTTCGCCGTACTGGTCATTCTGGATCACACCCGGCGCGGAAGTTTCCAGCAGCACCAGGCTGGGGCCGTCCTCCAGCACTTCGATGATCTGACAGTCCGCGCCGTCATGCCGCAGACGCTTACCGATGAGTCCGCGCAGCTGTTCCACGGTGATTTTAGTTCCCGTCATAATCCCGAAGTATAATGAACATCGCAGAACAATCCAACGTAACGCATGGAGTATTAGAATGGTGAGGGTTTTATTCGTGTGCATGGGCAATATCTGCCGCTCGCCCACGGCGCAGGGCGTTTTTTCCGCGCTGCTGGAGCGCGAGGGTTTGCAAGACGTGATCGAGGTCGATTCGGCGGGCACGCATTCCTACCACATCGGCAACCCGCCGGACCGCCGCGCCCAGGCCGGCGCCCTGCGGCGCGGTATCGACTTGAGCGGGTTGCGCGCGCGGCGCGTGGAGAAACGCGACTTCGAGCAGTTCGACTACGTGCTGGCCATGGATCAGGAAAACTACCGGCATCTCGAAGCACTGTGCCACAACGATCACAGGCATAAGCTGCGGCTGTTCATGGAATTCGCGCCGCACTTGAACGAGACGGAAGTGCCCGATCCTTACTACGGCGGCGCGAGCGGCTTCGAGCGCGTGTTGGACATGGTCGAGGAAGCGGCGCAGGGCCTGTTGGAACATATTCGCCGCCATCACCTCGGCAATGCTTCGGGCGCTAAAGCAGCGCCCTCGGGATGACAACTTCGCGCCTACACAGCATCGTCGAGGCCGCTTTAGGACAAGCGCCACGCGCCATTGAGGCGCTCTCCGGCGGTTGCGTCGCCGAGGTATACAAACTGCGTCTGGCCGACAATACGCTCGCCGTCGCCAAGGTCGATGTGCGGGGCAGGCGGCTGCAACGCGAAGGCATGATGCTGCGCTATCTAGCCGAACACAGCCGCCTGCCGGTGCCCGCGGTGCTGCACTGCGCGGACGACCTGCTGGTGATGGAATTCATCGAGGGCGACAGCCATTTTTCCGACGCCGCCGAGCGGCATGCCGCGGAGTTATTAGCCGATCTGCACTGTGTCACGGCGCCGCATTTCGGATTCGATGAAGACACCTTGATCGGCGGTTTGCATCAGCCCAATCCGCCAAATCCTAGCTGGCTGGAATTCTTCCGCGACCAGCGGCTGCTCTACATGGGGGGCGAGGCGCTGCGCGCCGGGCGCATGGGACACGCCCTGTTGGCGCGTCTGGAGAATTTCGCCGCGCATTTGAGCGATTGGCTGGAGGAACCGCAACAACCCGCGCTCATCCACGGCGATGTGTGGACCACCAACGTGCTGGCGCGCGGCGGGCGCATCACCGGCTTCATCGATCCGGCGATTTACTACGCGCATTCGGAAATCGAACTTGCCTTTACCACGCTGTTCGGCACGTTCGGCGCGGCGTTTTTTCAGCGCTATAACGAGATTCGTCCCATCGCCCCGGGCTTCATGGACACGCGCCGCGACATTTACAACCTCTACCCGCTGCTGGTGCACGTGCGCCTGTTCGGCGGCGGCTACGCGCAGTCGGTCGATAATACCTTACGCCGCTTCGGCTACTGATTGCGCTCGACGTTGTCGGCCGGCTCGGAGGAGGGCGCTCCGGCATCCACCGTCTCGATCTGGAGCAACCGCGGTTTGCTGTGAGCCATCGAAGACGGTGAACGATTCGCCACGGACTCATCTCTCGACTCCGTACGCTCGCTTGCGGACTCGGCGATGGGATCGAGCCGAGGGCCGCGGGCCACGGAGGGCCCGTTTGCGGACTCGGCGATAGGATCGAGCCGAGGGCCGTGGGCCACGGAGGGCCCGTTTGCGGACTCGGCGATAGGATCGAGCCGAGGGCCGCGGGCCATGGAGGGCCCGTTTGCGGACTCGTGATGCGGAATGGGTAACGGAACGTCCGCCGCCGGTTTCGGCAACACCGCCTCGACCTGGCGCGCCACGTTGTCCAACGGAACCGGCATGGCGCGTTCCGGCGCGCGAGTCTCGACGGGCGGCGTAAAGGCTTCACGCTGCACGGTGCTTTCCGTTTGTGGGGCGGCGGAAATCTCACTCGGCTCCGCGGTCTGAGGCGACGGGTGCTGTTCGGCGCGCGGCGGCTGCGCGGGATTTTCTAACCCAGCCGGTTGCTGTCCGGCGACGTTGGCCGTGACTTGCGCGCCGTGTTCCTGACGACGGCGGCGTCCGCCGCGCCGTCCGCGGCGTCCGCTGCCCGCCGGTTTTTCGGTGATAGCATCGAGCCGAGGGCCGCGGGCCATGGAGGGTCCGTTTGCGGATTCCGCTCCCGGCACGGTGGACGGCGCACTACGTTCCGGTTTACTCGCCTCAACCGGCGCGATCGGCTTTTCCACGGACGCGGGCCGGGCTTCGGAAGATTGCGGCGCACGCGCCTCGCGTGGCGGACGCTCGCGCTGCGGGCGTTGTTGCCGGTCGTGGCGCGGCTTGCGCGCCTGGCCGTTGTGGCCGCGCCGCGCGCCGCCACCAGGTGCGGTGGATTCAGCACGCGCGGCGGCGTGCTCGCGCCGAGGTTGCACGGCGGGAGCGGGACGCTGGTAAGCCGCGCGCGTCTCGAAATCCTTTCTGCGTTCCACTTGCGTGGGACCGGGCCCGAACAGGTTCATCCACAATTGACGGATAAAGCCGACCTTTTCGGCCTTGTGCTCCATGGCCTCGCGCGGCGCGGGCGGCGGCAGGGGGGTGGGCGGAACCACACCCTTCACGGCGGGTTCCTCGGCAGCGGTCTTTTCCACCGGCGCCATCTTTTCGCTTACTTCCTCCACCTTGCTGGCCATTTCGTAGCTGGGCTTAGCCGTTTCGCCGACCTCGTCCTTGCGCAGGCGTTGAATTTCGTAATGCGGCGTCACCATCGCCACGTTGGGGATGAGCAGCACGCTGATGGCGTGGCGCTGCTCGATGGCGTTGAGCGCTTGGCGTTTCTCGTTGAGCAGGAAGGTGGCGACGTTGACCGGCACTTGCAGTATGACCTTGGCCGTGTTGTCCTTCATGGCCTCTTCCTCGATGATGCGCAGCATGGCCAGCGCCGAAGATTCCACGCTGCGGATGCTGCCCTGGCCTTGGCAACGCGGGCACAGCATTCTGCTCGATTCGCCGAGCGAGGCGCGGATGCGTTGGCGCGACATTTCCAACAGGCCGAAGCGCGAGATGCGTCCGATCTGCACGCGCGCGCGATCCATCTTCAGGGCCTCCTTGAGACGATTTTCCACCTCGCGCTGATTGCGCGCCGGGGTCATGTCGATGAAATCGATCACGATCAGCCCGCCGATATCGCGCAGCCGCAACTGACGTGCGATCTCGTCCGCCGCCTCCAGATTGGTGTTGAGCGCGGTCTCCTCGATGTCGCCGCCGCGCGTGGCGCGCGCCGAGTTGATGTCGATGGATACCAGCGCCTCGCTGTGATCAATGACGATCGAGCCGCCGGACGGCAGGCGTACCTCGCGGCTGAACGCGGTCTCGATCTGGCTTTCGATCTGGTAGCGCGTGAACAGCGGCACGGTGTCCTGATACAGCTTGACCTTGTTCATGTTGTACGGCATCACCTGCTGCATGAACTCGATCACCTGCTGGTAGACGGTGGGGTCGTCGATCAGGATTTCGTTGATATCCTTGCGCAGGTAATCGCGCAGCGCGCGGATCACCACGTTGCTTTCCTGATAGATCAGAAACGGCGCGGGCTTGGTCTTTTCAGCGGCCTCGATGGCGTTCCACAGATGCACCAGGTAGTCCAGGTCCCATTGCAATTCTTCCACGCTCTTGCCGACGCCGGCGGTGCGCACGATCAGGCCCATGCCGTCCGGCACGTTCAGCGCGCTCAACGCGTCGCGCATTTCGTCGCGCTCGTCGCCCTCGATACGGCGCGACACGCCGCCGGCGCGCGGATTATTGGGCATCAGCACCAGATAGCGTCCGGCCAGACTGATAAAGGTGGTCAGCGCCGCGCCCTTGGTGCCGCGCTCTTCCTTTTCCACCTGCACCACGATCTCCTGGCCTTCCTGGATCAATTCGCGGATGGTGGCGCGGGGGTTGTTGGCGTGGGCGGGATTGAAATAGGCGCGGGAGATTTCCTTGAACGGCAGGAAGCCGTGGCGTTCCGACCCGTAATCAACGAACGCGGCCTCTAAGCTCGACTCGACGCGCGTGATGCGCGCCTTGTAGATATTGGATTTTTTCTGTTCGCGGGAGGAGCTTTCGATGTCCAGATCGTATAGACGCTGGCCGTCGACCAGCGCCACGCGCAACTCTTCCTGCTGAGTTGCGTTGAATAGCATTCTCTTCATTGTGTTGTCCTTCAGCGCTCGACCACACTTCATGTGGGGTCGCCGGACTACTCATTAGCGTGTAGAATAACCGCTAGGTCAGGTGTGCGGAGTCTGGGGCCGCCATCTGAGAGTTCGGCTCCGTATGACTATGGGCATGGGAGCGCGTTTATTGTCCGCTCTCGAAATCGGGCGAGCGAATAAAAACCCTTCGTTACGCTGTGTTATCGCCATCCGTTGATCAGGCTGCTTAGCGGGACGTGCAGCACCGCCGCGATACACCGCTTGCAAGGCGGTGGCGCGCTCATCGGCCTCGAGGCCGGGCGCATCGTACGCCGACACAGCATCAATCCTTACTGCGTAAGCTGACAAAAATCACAGTTACATAAATAGTATGCCAAAAATCAGCGAATCTTGCAAAAAAGCGCACAATCAGCCCTATTTCATCGAAATTCAAAGCGAACAAGGCGGGCAGCGCCTCGATAATTTCCTGGTCGCGCGCTTGAAAGGCGTGCCGAAGAGCCATATTTACCGCATCGTGCGCAAGGGCGAGGTGCGCGTGAACAAGGGGCGCGCCAAGCCGGATTACCGCCTGCAAGTAGGCGACAGCGTGCGCGTGCCGCCGCTGCGCGTGGCGGAAACCCCAGTCCCCGCCGCGCCCGGCGCGCAAGTTCTGGAACGCATCCGCGCCGCCGTGCTCTACGAGGACAAGAACCTGCTGGTGCTCAATAAGCCGGCCGGCATCGCCGTGCACGGCGGCAGCGGGCAGAGTTACGGCATTATCGAGGCGCTGCGCGTGCTGCGTCCTGACGCGCCGTTTCTGGAGCTGGTGCACCGCCTGGACCGCGACACCTCGGGCTGCCTGATGATCGCCAAAAAGCGTAGCACGCTGCGCAGCCTGCACGACATGCTGCGCACCGGGCAGGGCATCGACAAGCATTACTTGGCCCTGGTCAAGGGCCGCTGGCGCGGCGGTGCACGCACCGTGCGGCTGGCGCTGCAAAAAAGCGTGCTGCAATCCGGCGAGCGCATGGTCAAGGTCAGTGAGGAAGGCAAACAGGCCGGCACGGTGTTCCTGCCGCACACGCTTTACCGCGATGCCAGCCTGATGAACGTGAAACTATTGAGCGGACGCACCCATCAAATCCGCGTACACGCCGCGCACATCGGCCACCCCCTCGCCGGGGACGATAAATACGGCGACCGCGAATTTAACCGCGCGCTGCGCAAGCTCGGTCTAAAGCGCCTGTTCCTGCACGCGCATTCCCTGAGCGTGCACGGGCCGGAGAACGGACACAAGATTACCGTGAGCGCGCCGTTGAGCGCGGACTTGCAACACTTGTTGGAACGATTACAACCGTTATGAAATTTCCCTTGCTGGTGTTCGATTGGGACGGCACGCTGATGGATTCCGAGGCGCGCATCGTCGGCTGCATGCAGGCCGCCATCCAAGATGTCGGATTGCCCGCCTTGGAAACCGCCGCGATCCGGAATATTATTGGACTCGGACTGCGCGAGGCGCTGGAACAATTGTTCCCCGGCTGCACCGAGCCCGTGCGGCAGCGTGTGGTGGAGAGCTACCGTTATCACTTTCTCGGCGGCTATCACGCCGCGTCACCGCTGTTTCCCGGCGCGCTGGAAACCTTGACCGCGCTGCGCGAGCGCGGTTATTTGCTCGCGGTGGCCACCGGCAAGGGCCGCCAAGGACTGGACAGCGTGCTGCGCGAAACCGGTTGCCGGAGCTTGTTCGACGCCACGCGCTGCGCCGATGAAAGCTTCTCCAAGCCGCATCCGCAAATGCTGCTGGACATTATGGACGAACTCAACGTGCCGCCGCGGGCCACGCTGATGATCGGCGACACCGAATACGACATGCGCATGGCCGCCAACGCCGGCGCGGCGGCGCTGGCGGTGAGCTACGGCGTGCACGAACGCGAACGCCTGTTGCAATGCGGCCCATTGGATTGCCTGGACAGCATCAGCGCGCTGCCTGTCTGGTTGGATTCGTAACCCGGAAGCTCCTCAACAATAAGGAACCGCATACATGACTGACCACGAACCGGAAAATACTCAACGCGCCCCGGCCAATTCCGCCTGGGAGCGCGACGTCATCAATCGCCTGCTGTTCGCCGGCCTCAACGAACAGCGGCGTGCGCGGCGCTGGAACATCTTTTTCAAATCGCTGCTGTTCCTGTATTTGTTTTTACTGCTGATCATGTACATGCCCGGCACGTGGACAAAATCGGTGGCGGTCGGCAAGCACACCGCGCTGGTGGAAGTGCGCGGCGTCATCGCCGACGACGCCGAAGCCAGCGCCGACAACATCATCACCGGTCTGCGCGCGGCGTTCAAGGACGGCAACACGGCGGGCGTGATCCTGCGCATCAACAGTCCCGGCGGCAGCCCGGTGCAGGCCGGCTACATCAACGACGAGATCAAGCGCCTGCGCGGCAAGTATCCCAAGATACCGCTGTACGCCGTCATCACCGACATGTGCGCCTCGGGCGGCTATTACGTGGCGGTGGCGGCGGACAAAATCTACGCCGACAAGGCCAGTCTGGTCGGTTCCATCGGCGTGCTGATGGACAGCTTCGGTTTCGTCGAAACCATGGACAAACTCGGCGTCGAGCGGCGCCTGCTCACCGCCGGCGAACACAAGGGCTTGCTCGATCCGTTCTCGCCCGCCAAGCCGGAAGACGTGGCTCACATACAAAACATGCTCAACGTCATTCACAAGCAATTCATCGAAACGGTGCGCAAAGGACGCGGCGCGCGCCTCAAGGAAAGCCCCGAACTTTACAGCGGCCTGATATGGACCGGCGAGCAGGGCGTCACGCTGGGGCTGGTCGATGCGCTGGGCAGCAGCAGCTACGTCGCCCGCGAAATCATCGGCGCAGCCGATATCGTGGACTTCACGCCGCGCGAGGATTATTTGAGCCGCCTGACCGGACGTTTCGGCGTGGAAATGCTCGATGCCTTGTTGGCCAAGCTGGGCATCAACGTCAACGGCGTCAGCTTACGCTAAAGCACGCGCACGCCTTCGTTTTCCAGCATCGACGTCAGGCGGATCAGCGGCAGGCCGATCAGCGCGGTGGGGTCGTCGCCGGTGATTTTTTCCACAAGGCTGATGTCCAATCCTTCGGACTTGAAACTGCCGGTGCATTGGTAGGCGGGTTCGCGCTTAAATAATGTTCGATCTGCGCGTCGCTGAGTGCGAAGCCAAGGGGGTCATGCGAAGCCAAGGGGGGTCACGTGCGAAGCCAAGGGGGTCACGTCTTGTGCGAAGCCAAGGGGGTCACGTCTTGTGCGAAGCCAAGGGGGTCACGTCTTGTATTTTGATGCTCAGACGTTGGCCGCCGACGGAGAGAATGTCAAAATACAAAACATGACCCTTTGAGATTGGTTTTCGATGGGCTTTGTCAGATCGTCGAGGAAGCTATCGAGTTGTATCGGAAAGATGACAAGCCTCTGCCGCCCGCGACCTCTGGCCGCGAATTTGCCAACCGTATGCAAAACGTTGCGTAAACCGTTTGTTTAAACAGATTCACGTCAGCCACTATCTTAGGCCGATCACCCGCCCTTGACAGGCCGCGCCGGGGTTGGTAGTTTGGTCTTAGCACTCCCCCGGTGAGAGCGCTAAGGGCTTGACTTGAATAGGGTATCACGGCATATGAAATTAACTGACGGCCAGGTTATTAGTGAGCGCGCGCAGCACCTGTTGAAGGCGCTGGTGGGGCGGTATATCCGCGATGGCCAACCGGTGAGTTCGCGCACGCTGGCGCGCGATGCCGGGCTGGACTTGAGCCCCGCCACGGTGCGCAACGTGATGGCCGACCTGGAGGACTTGGGGCTGGTGACGTCGCCGCACACGTCCGCCGGGCGCGTTCCCACACTGCGCGGCTACCGTTTCTTTGTCGATAGTCTGTTGACCGTCGATTCGCTGGACAGCAGCGAGGTGCAGCGCCTCAAGCAGCAGCTCGATCCCGACCAAAATACCCACGGCTTATTGGAGACCGCGTCGACGCTGCTGTCCGAGGTGACGCAACTGGCCAGCGTGGTGATGATGCCGCGCCGCGAGTACGTGACGCTGCGCCAGGTGGAATTTTTGCCGCTGTCGGACAACCGCGTGCTGGTGATTTTGGTGATCAACGAGCGCGAGGTGCAGAACCGCATCATCCACACCGAGCGCGCCTATTCCCCCGCGGAGTTGCAGCAAGCCACCAATTATCTGAACGCGGCCTTCGCCGGCCTGGATTTGCACCGCGTGCGCGAGCGTCTGCTGCGCGAGATGAACGAGACGCGCGAGAATATGAACCGCATGATGCTGGCGGCGGTGGAGATGGCCGAGAAGGTGTTCATGTCGGCGCCGCAGAATGACGATTACCTGATGGCGGGGCAGGGCAAGTTGCTCAGCGTGGCCGAGCAATCGGACATCGACACACTATGCCAGTTGTTCGAGGCGTTCAACCACAAGCGCGACATTCTGCACTTGCTCGATCAGTGCCTGCGCGCGCAGGGCGTACAGATATTCATCGGCCAGGAATCAGGGTACGAGGTGCTCAAGGATTTCAGCGTGATCACCTCGCCGTACGCCGTCGATGGCCGTGTGGTCGGCGTGCTGGGCGTGATCGGGCCGACGCGTATGCTGTATCAGCGCGTTATTCCCATCGTCGACGTCACCGCTAAATTACTGGGTGCGGCCCTGGAACAGCGCCACTAGCCTCTGTGCTATCATAATTGCTTTACCGTTCAGCACACCGAGTCTGACCCATCCGCGCCGCGGTGGCCGGGTGGTTCGAGGTATATAGGAGACTACATTATGGATAATACCGAACCCACATCCTTCGCCAACGAGCAATCCCCGCCGAACGAACAGACAGCCCACGCGGACACCATGCAGATGTTGGAGGACGCCCGCGCTAAGGCGGATGAGCATTGGAACCAGGTGCTGCGTATGCGCGCCGATTTGGAAAATCTGCGCCGCCGTCACGAGCGCGACCTGGAAAACGCCCATAAGTACGCCCTGGAGCGTTTTGTGCAGGAACTGCTGCCGGTCAAAGACAGCCTGGAGATGGGACTGGCGGCCAGCGGTGCAGCGGCAGCGGAAGAGCTGGCGCGACTGCGCGAGGGCATGGAACTGACGCACAAGATGCTGCACGCCGCGCTGGAAAAGTTCGGCGTTAAAGAGATCAATCCGCAGGGCGAAAAATTCAACCCCGCCTTGCACCAGGCTATGTCCATGCAAGAGGCTGCGCACGTGGAGCCGAACACCGTAATCACAGTGGCGCAGAAGGGCTACACCCTGCACGACCGGCTTATTCGCCCGGCCAGGGTGATCGTCGCGCAACCGCCGTCCGCCGCGTAAAAACCGCGCTGGCCGGGCTTGAAATTCGCCCCGCCGTCCCAATATCACAAGTATTCAAGATTTTTAGCCGATTTACAGCGGATTTACAGCGGAGATTTTCAACATGGGAAAGATTATCGGTATTGACTTGGGCACCACCAATTCCTGCGTGGCCGTTATGGAGGGGGGCAAGCCGCGCGTCATCGAGAACAGCGAGGGCGACCGTATCACGCCTTCCATCGTCGCTTACACCAGTGACGGTGAAATTCTGGTCGGCCAGTCCGCCAAGCGCCAAGCGGTGACCAATCCGAAAAACACCTTCTTCGCGGTGAAGCGCCTGATCGGTCGCAAGTTTACCGACGAGGTGGTGCAGCGTGACATTAAAATGGTGCCTTATAAGATCGTACCCGCCGATAACGGCGACGCCTGGGTCGAGGTCAACGGCAAGAAAATGGCCCCGCCGGAGATTTCCGCGCGCGTGCTGATGAAGATGAAAAAGACCGCCGAGGATTACCTGGGCGAGCCGGTCACCGAGGCGGTGATTACCGTGCCGGCCTACTTTAACGATTCGCAACGTCAAGCCACCAAGGACGCGGGCCGCATCGCCGGTTTGGAGGTGAAACGCATCATCAACGAACCGACCGCGGCGGCGTTGGCCTACGGCATGGACAAGAAGCGCGGTGACAGCAAGATCGCCGTGTACGACCTGGGCGGCGGCACGTTCGATATCTCCATCATTGAAATCGCCGAGGTCGACGGCGAGCACCAGTTCGAGGTGCTGTCCACCAACGGCGACACTTTCCTGGGCGGCGAGGATTTCGACAAGCGCATCATCGATTACCTGGTCGACGAATTCAAGCGCGACGCCGGCGTCGATTTGCACAAAGATCCGCTCGCCCTGCAGCGCCTGAAGGACGCCGCGGAAAAGGCCAAGATCGAGTTGTCATCCAGTCAGCAGACCGATGTGAATCTGCCCTACATCACGGCGGACGCCAGCGGCCCGAAGCACCTGAACATCAAGCTTACGCGCGCCAAGCTCGAGGCGCTGGTCGAGGACATCATCGCGCGCACCATCGAGCCGTGCAAAATCGCCCTCAAGGATGCGGGCCTCACGGCTGCGCAGATCGACGACGTGATTCTGGTCGGCGGTCAGACGCGCATGCCCAAGGTGCAGGAGACGGTGAAAAACTTCTTCGGCAAGGAGCCGCGCCGCGACGTGAATCCGGACGAGGCGGTGGCGGTCGGCGCCGCGATCCAGGCCGGCGTGCTGGGCGGCGAGGTGAAGGACGTGCTGCTGCTCGACGTCACGCCGCTGTCGCTCGGCATCGAGACCATGGGCGGAGTGATGACCAAGCTCATCGAGAAGAACACCACCATCCCCACCAAGGCGTCGCAGGTGTTTTCCACGGCGGAGGACAACCAGTCCGCGGTGACCGTGCACGTGTTGCAGGGCGAGCGCGAGATCGCTCAAGCGAACAAGTCGCTGGGGCGTTTCGACCTCACCGACATCCCGCCCGCGCCGCGCGGCGTGCCGCAGATCGAAGTCACCTTCGACATCGACGCCAACGGCATCTTGAACGTGTCGGCCAAGAACAAGGCCACCGGCAAGAGCCAATCCATCGTTATCAAGGCGTCCAGCGGTCTCTCGGAAGAGGAGATCCAGAAGATGGTGAAAGACGCCGAGGCGCACGCTGAGGAAGACCGTAAGTTCCACGCCCTGGTCACGGCGCGCAATCAGGCCGATAACCTGATCCACGCCACGACCAAGTCACTGGCCGACTTGGGCGACAAGCTCGAGCCTGACGAGAAGAGCCGTATCGAGGCAGCGGTCAAAGACTTGCAAGAGGCCGTCAAAGGCGAGGACACGGCGGACATCGAAGCCAAAACCAAGGCGCTCTCCGAGGCGTCCGCCAAGATGGCGGAACGCGTCTACGCGCAAAAGGCCGAGGCGCCGCAGCCCGAAACGACCGGCGCGGGCGCCAAGGGCGAGCAGGGCGAAGTGGTGGACGCGGAATTCGAAGAGGTAAAGGAAAACAAGAAATGATTTTCGCGGGTGGAACCCCGCATATAACTTGTAGGCTGGGGTAAGCGCGGCGAACCCCAGCTTGCCCATTTTATAAAAAGTAGAGTTGCACCCGGATGACGAAACGCGATTACTATCAAGTGCTGGGCGTAGAGCGCAACGCCAGCGAGGATGACATCAAAAAGGCCTATCGTCGTCTGGCCATGAAACATCATCCCGATCGCAATCCCGGCGATAAGGCGGCGGAGGAAAATTTCAAAGAGGCCAAGGAGGCTTACGAAATTTTAAGCGACGCGCGTAAGCGCGCCGCCTACGATCAATTCGGCCACGCCGGTGTCGATCCCGCGGCGGCGGGCGCGAGCTATGCGCGCGGCGGTGCGAGCTTCAGCGACATCTTCGGCGACATGTTCAGCGACATATTCGGCGGCGGGCGCGGCGGCGAGCGCGTGTACGCCGGCGCCGATCTACGCTATAACCTCGAATTGAGCCTGGAAGAGGCCGTGCACGGCGCCACGGTCAGCATCCGCATCCCCGTGCACGTTACCTGCAAGACCTGCGAAGGCAGCGGCGCCAAACCCGGCAGCAGTCCCAAGATCTGCCCCACCTGCCAAGGACACGGTCAGGTGCGCATGCAGCAGGGCTTTTTCTCCATTCAGCAAACTTGCCCGCGCTGTCACGGCAAGGGCAAAATCATCACCGAGCCGTGCGCGACCTGCCACGGCCAAGGACGCGTGCAGGAACACAAAACCTTATCCGTGAAGGTGCCGGCGGGCGTGGACAGCGGCGATCGCATACGCCTGGCCGGTGAGGGCGAGGCCAGCGACAGCGGCGGACCGCCAGGCGATCTGTACGTGCAGGTGACGGTGCGCGAACATCCTATTTTCACGCGCGAGGACAACAATCTATTTTGTGAAGTGCCGATCAGCTTCGTCACCGCGGCGCTGGGCGGCGAACTTGACGTGCCCACGCTGGACGGGAGTGTCAAATTGCGCGTACCCGCCGAGACGCAAACCGATAAAGTATTCCGGCTGCGCGGCAAGGGCGTAAAATCGCTGCGCGGCGGCACGGTCGGCGATCTGCTGTGCAAGGTCATCGTGGAAACGCCGGTCAATCTAAACAACCGGCAAAAGGCGCTGCTCTCCGAATTCGAGGACTCGCTTACGGAGGGCGGCAAAAAACACAACCCGCGCGCCAGTTCGTGGCTGGACGGCGTGAAAAAGTTTTTCGAAAATATTCAAATGTGAAAAAACAGTAACAAGTTACAAGTAACAAGTGCCAAGAGAAAAGCCTTTTCTTGTTACTTACAACTTGTAACTTGTTACTTTAATTTAGAGATAACAATGACACGCATCGCCATCAGCGGCGTGGCCGGACGCATGGGCCGCAGCCTTATCGAAGCCGTCCGGCAAACCCCCGGTTTTACGTTGAGCGCCGCGCTGGCGCGCCCCGCGAGCTTGGCTGTCGGCCAGGACGCCGGGCAACTCGCCGGCGTCGGCAAGTTGGACGTGGCGGTGACGGATCACCTCTCCAACACCACGCCGGCATTCGACGTGTTCATCGACTTTACGCGCCCCGACGTCACCATGGAATATCTCGGCTTCTGCCGCAAGGCGCGGCGGCGCATGGTGATCGGCACCACCGGATTCAACGCGGCGCAGCGCCTGCAAATCGCCGCGGCCGCCGAAGACGTCGCCATTGTGCTCGCCCCGAATATGAGCGTGGGCGTCAATCTTTGTTTTAAATTACTCGACACGGCGGCGCGCGTGCTGGGTGACGCGGTGGACATCGAAATCATCGAGGCGCACCATCGCCACAAACGCGATGCACCCTCCGGCACCGCCTTGCGCATGGGCGAAATCGTGGCCGCCGCCCTGGACCGCGATTTGAGCGAATGTGCCGTCTACGGACGCGGCCCCGGCGCGACCGACGAACGCGCGCGCCGCACCATCGGCTTCGCAACCATCCGCGCCGGCGACATCGTCGGTGACCACACCGTGCTGTTCGCCGGCGGCGGCGAGCGCGTCGAGATCACCCACAAGGCCTCCAGCCGCCTCACCTTCGCCCTCGGCGCGCTGCGCGCCGCGCACTGGCTCATGCAGCACGACCAAGGCTTGTTCGACATGCAGGACGTGCTGGGGTTGAAGTAAGCCACATTGATTAAGCGCGCCGCGTAGACACTCGCGGGCCGGATGAAGTAAAATTGTAAATGTTACAACTTGAGCGGGAAGGCGACTTGGTCACCTTCCCGCTTTTCACATGCGAAGAGTGGAAATGAGCCTGCGTACACCCGCTTTGTTGGCCCTGGAAGATGGTAGTCTGTTTCACGGGGAATCCATTGGCGTTGCGGGCCGGACGGTGGGGGAGGTGGTGTTCAACACCTCCATGACCGGCTATCAGGAAATCCTCACCGACCCCTCTTATCTGCAACAAATCGTCACCCTCACCTGCCCACACATTGGCAACGTCGGCGCGAACGCCGCGGACGAGAACGCCGCGCGCGTCATGGCCGCCGGGCTGGTGATCCGCGACGCCTCGCTGATTTCCAGCAACTGGCGCTGCGAACATTCCTTGGAAGATTATCTGCGCGCCAACAAGACCGTGGCGATCGCCGGAGTGGACACGCGCCGGCTGACGCGGCTGCTGCGCGAGAAGGGCGCGCAAAACGGCTGCATCGTGGCGGGCGAACGCATCGATGAAGCCGTCGCGCTGACCGCTGCACGCGCCTTCCCCGGCATCAAGGGCATGGATTTAGCCAAGGTGGTCAGCACGCCGGAACCTTATGAGTGGCGCGCGGGCAGTTGGACACTGCGCGCCGGGCTGCCGGAGCCGGCGTCTGCCTCACAGTTACCATATCACGTGGTCGCCTACGACTACGGCGTGAAGCGCACTATTTTGCGTATTTTGGTGGATCACGGCTGCCGCGTCAGCGTGGCGCCGGCGCGGACGCCCGCCGCGGAAATACTGAAGATGAAACCGGACGGCGTGTTTCTGTCCAACGGCCCCGGTGATCCGGAGCCGTGCGATTATGCGATCAGTTCCATACGCGAACTAATAGAGTACGGTGTGCCGACCTTCGGCATCTGCCTCGGCCATCAACTGCTGGCGCTGGCCAGCGGGGCCAAGACCGTCAAGATGAAATTCGGCCATCACGGCGCCAACCATCCGGTGCAGGAATTGGACAGCGGCCGCGTGCTCATCACCAGCCAAAATCACGGCTTCGCGGTGGACGAGGCCACGCTGCCGAAAAATCTCCGCCCTACGCACCGCTCGCTGTTCGACGGCACGCTGCAAGGCGTGGAGCGCACCGATCAACCCGCGTTCAGCTTCCAAGGCCACCCGGAGGCCGGGCCGGGGCCGCACGACGTGATTCCGCTGTTCAAGCATTTTATTGATTTGATGAAAAGACAGGGAAAAGATACAAGGGAAAAGGGCAAAGGGAAGGCATCATGAGCATTTTAATGGACATTTCTCCCTTTTCTCTTTTCCCTTTGCCCTTTTCCCTATATTGATATGCCCAAACGCACTGACATAAAAAGCATTCTCATCATCGGCGCGGGTCCGATCGTCATCGGGCAGGGCTGCGAGTTTGACTATTCCGGCGCGCAGGCGTGCAAGGCGCTGCGCGAGGAAGGTTATCGCGTGGTGCTGGTGAATTCCAATCCAGCCACCATCATGACCGATCCGGACATGGCCGATGCTATTTATATCGAACCGATCACCTGGCAGGTGGTGGCGCGCATCATCGAAAAAGAACGTCCCGACGCGCTGTTGCCCACCATGGGCGGACAGACCGCGCTCAACTGCGCACTCGACCTGGTGCGCGAGGGCGTACTGGAAAAATTCGGCGTGGAGATGATCGGCGCCACGCGCGAGGCCATCGACAAGGCCGAGGATCGCGACCGTTTCCGCAAGGCTATGCGCCGCATCGGCCTGGAGACGCCGCGCTCCGCGCTCGCGCACAGCATGGAGGAGGCGCAGCAGGTGCAGGCGCAAATCGGTTTTCCGACCATCATCCGTCCGTCCTTTACGCTCGGCGGCAGCGGCGGCGGCATCGCCTACAACCGCGAGGAGTTCACCGAAATCTGCGAGCGCGGGCTGGAGGCTTCGCCGACGCACGAACTGCTCATCGAGGAATCGGTGATCGGCTGGAAGGAATACGAAATGGAGGTGGTGCGCGACCACCGGGATAATTGCATCATCGTCTGTTCCATCGAAAACCTTGACCCCATGGGCATACACACCGGCGACTCGATCACCGTCGCGCCGGCGCTGACGCTCACCGACAAGGAATATCAAATCATGCGCGACGCGTCCATCGCCGTGCTGCGCGAGATCGGCGTCGATACCGGCGGCTCCAATGTGCAGTTCGCCATCAATCCGGAAAACGGGCGCATGATCATCATCGAGATGAACCCACGCGTATCGCGCTCCTCGGCGCTCGCCTCCAAGGCCACCGGTTTTCCCATCGCCAAGGTGGCGGCCAAGCTCGCGGTGGGCTACACGCTCGACGAACTGCGCAACGACATTACCGGCGGCGCCACGCCGGCCTCGTTCGAGCCGGCCATCGATTACGTGGTGACCAAAATTCCGCGTTTCACCTTCGAGAAATTCCCCAACGCCGATTCGCGCCTCACCACGCAGATGAAATCGGTGGGCGAGGCGATGGCCATCGGCCGTACTTTTCAGGAGTCGTTGCAAAAAGCCCTGCGCAGCTTGGAGACCGGCAGCGACGGCTTTAACGAGAAAGTCGATCTAAGCGCGCCGGACGCGCGCGATAAAATCGCCACGGAACTGCGCGTGGCGCGCGCCGAGCGCATTTGGTATGTCGGCGATGCGTTCCGCGCCGGCATGAGCGTGGACGAGGTGCACGCGCTGACCTTCATCGACCGCTGGTTCCTGGCGCAGATCGAGGAGTTGATTAAAATCGAACAGGAGACGCGCACGTTCAAGCTCGCGCAGTTGGACGCCGCGCGCGTGCGCGCCCTCAAGCGCAAAGGTTTTTCCGACCGCCGGCTCGCGCATTTGCTGGGCATTAATGAACAAACGCTTCGTGAGACACGCCAGCGCCTAGGCGTGCGCCCGGTGTACAAGCGCGTGGATTCCTGCGCCGCCGAGTTCGCGTCCGCCACCGCGTATCTTTATTCGACCTACGAAGAAGAATGCGAGGCGCAGCCGACGCAGCGCCGCAAGATCATGGTGCTGGGTGGCGGGCCGAATCGCATCGGCCAAGGCATCGAGTTCGATTATTGCTGCGTACACGCCGCGCTGGCGCTGCGCGAGGACGGCTACGAGACCATCATGGTCAATTGCAATCCGGAGACCGTGTCGACCGATTACGACACTTCGGATCGCCTGTATTTCGAGCCGCTGACGCTGGAAGATGTGCTGGAAATCATCCACGTTGAACAGCCGCAAGGCGTGATCGTGCAATACGGCGGCCAGACGCCGCTGAAACTCGCGCGTTCCTTGGAGGCCGCGGGCGCGCCGATCATCGGCACCTCGCCGGATTCGATCGATCTCGCCGAGGACCGCGAGCGTTTCCAGAAAATGCTTGCTAAACTGAAACTGCTGCAGCCGCCCAACCGCACCGCGCGCACCGCCGAGGAAGCGGTGCGCTACGCCGAGGAGATCGGCTATCCGCTGGTGGTGCGCCCATCCTATGTGCTCGGCGGCCGCGCCATGGAAATCGTGCACCACGAGGAAGACCTGCGCCGCTACATGCGCGAGGCGGTGCAGGTGTCCAACGAATGTCCGGTGTTGCTCGACCGTTTTCTGGATGACGCCACCGAGGTGGACGTGGACGCTATTTGCGACGGCCACGACGTGCTCATCGGCGGCATCATGGAACACATCGAACAAGCCGGTGTGCACTCCGGCGATTCCGCGTGCTCGCTGCCGCCGTTCAACCTGAGCGCGCGCATCCAGGAACAAATCCGCCAGCAAGTCGCGCGGATGGCTCGCGAGTTGCGCGTGGTGGGATTGATGAACACGCAGTTCGCCATCCAGGGTGATAAAATTTACGTGCTGGAGGTCAACCCGCGCGCCTCGCGCACCGTGCCGTTCGTGTCCAAGGCCACCGGACGCTCGTTGGCGAAGATCGCGGCGCGTTGTATGATGGGTCAAACCCTGGCCGCACAAGGGGTGACCCAAGAGATCGTTCCAGGCTATTATTCGGTGAAAGAAGCGGTATTCCCGTTCATTAAATTCCCCGGCGTGGACACGCTGCTCGGACCGGAAATGAAATCCACCGGCGAGGTGATGGGCGTGGGGCGCAGCTTCGGTGAGGCGTTCGCCAAGTCGCAGCAGGCGGCGGGGCAGAGCCTGCCGCGCGGCGGACGCGCGTTCGTGAGCGTGCGCGACACCGACAAGCCGCTGGTCGCCGAAGTGGCGCGCGCGCTGATCGCGCAGGGTTTCGAGATTTACGCCACGCGCGGCACCGCTGAGCAATTGGCCGCCGCCGGGCTCGCGCACAAGCGCGTGAACAAAGTCACGCAGGGGCGTCCGCACATCGTCGACATGATTAAAAACGACGAGATCAGCCTGATCGTCAACACTGTGGAAGGGCGGCAGGCGATCAAGGACTCCTACGAGATTCGCCGCGCGGCGTTGCAGCATAAAGTCAGCTATACGACGACTTTGGCCGGGGCCAAGGCCGTGTGCCTGGCGCTCAAGGAACTGGAGGCGCGCACGGTAAATCGCTTGCAGGATCTGCATAAGGAGCTAAGAACATGAGCAAAGTGCCCATCACCGTCCGCGGCGCGGAAAAACTACGCGCTGAATTGCAGGAACTCAAATCCGTGGCGCGGCCGCGCGTCATCGCCGCCATCGCCGAGGCGCGCGCGCACGGCGATTTGAAGGAGAACGCCGAGTATCATGCCGCCAAGGAGCAGCAAAGCTTCATCGAGGGGCGCATTGCCGAAATCGAAGGCAAACTTTCCAATGCGCAAATCATCGACATCAGCAGCGTCAACGCCAACGGCAAGGTGGTATTCGGCGCCACAGTCGATCTCATCAACGAGGAGACCGGCGAGGAATTCACCTATCAAATCGTCGGCGACGACGAGGCCGACATCAAGGAAGGCCGCATCTCCATCAGCTCGCCCATCGCACGTGCGTTGATCGGCAAGGAAAAGGGCGACGTCGTGTCGGTGCAAGCGCCGGGCGGCGTTAAAGAGTATGAAATTTTAGCCGTGCGCTATGTTTAGCTACATGGGCGCGGGCCAACGCATAGTGTTGACCTTATGGGTCGGCGGCCTATGGAGCGTCGGCTACATGGTTGCCCCGATGCTGTTTCACACCTTGGACGACCGCCGACTGGCGGGCGCCATTGCCGGTGAGATGTTCAGCGTGCTGAATTACATCGGCTTGGTGTGCGGTACGCTGCTGCTTGTTTCCGTAATCGCCGGCGCGGCGCGTCCATGGCTGCGCATCTGGCAAATCTGGGTGCTCGCGGCCATGCTGTTGCTCACCGGCATCGGCGAGTTCATTCTGCAACCCATGATGCAAGCGCTCAAGGCCGCCGCGCCGCAAGGTTTCACGCCGGACAGCACCGCAGCCGCACGCTTCGGGATGCTGCACGGTGTTTCCTCCACGCTGTTCCTCGCCACCAGCTTGCTGGGGTTGGTGTTAGTGATATTCGGGTTAAAAACCAGTAAGGAGTGAGCTGTGAGGGGTAAAAACCCGCGCATCCCGAGCAGAGATTTTACTCCTCACACCTCACCCCTCACGCCTCACTAGCCAAAGGCGCCTCACCATGCCCCGCACCAAAAGCAGCCGCCGCTGGCTCAAGGAACACTTTGACGACGCCTACGTCAAGAAGGCGCGGAGCGAGGGTTATCGCGCCCGTTCGGTTTATAAATTACAGGAGATCGACGCGCACGACCGGTTGCTGCGCCCTGGCATGACGGTGATCGACTTGGGCGCTGCGCCTGGCGGTTGGGCGCAGTATGCGGCGCAGCGGGTGGGCGAAAAAGGGCGCATCGTCGCCCTGGATATTTTGCCCATGACGCCGATAAAGGGGGTGGAATTTTTGCAGGGTGATTTCACCGAGCAAGCGGTGTTCGATGCGCTATTGGCGACACTGGGCGGCTCCCAGGCGGACCTTGTACTATCGGACATGGCCCCCAATATCAGCGGTATGCGCTCGGTCGATCAGCCGCGCGCTATGTATTTGGCTGAACTGGCGCTGGATTTGGCGCGGCAGGTACTAAAACCCGGCGGCGATTTGCTGATAAAGGTTTTTCAAGGCAGTGGTTTCGATGAGCTTTACAAGACGCTGCGCGCCGACTTTGGGCAGGTCGTGGCGCGCAAGCCCAAGGCGTCGCGGGCGCGCACACCGGAAGTTTATCTGTTAGCCAGAAACTATCGTGGCCATTGATGTCTAATATTAGAATTGCTCTAATTTTAGTGATAAGCTAGATTCAAAGTTACCTGGTGGGTGATGAGTAAATGGTAATGGGCAATGAATGATGGGTTTACTGTTTACTCATCACTGTTCACCCATCATCCAATATTGAGGGCGTCATTTTGAACGATATTGTCAAGAATCTAATTTTGTGGGTGGTGATCGCCATCGTATTGATGTCGGTCTTCAATAATTTCGGCCCGCGCCAACCCGCCGTGCAGCAGCTCGAGTATTCGCAGTTCATCGCCGACGTCAAGGAAGGTCGCGTGCAGAAGGTCAGCATCGAAGACCGCACCATTCACGGCATCATGCAAAACGGCGAGCGCTTTACCACCTACAGCCCCGGCGACCCCGGCCTGATCGGCGACTTGCTCAACAACGGCGTGAAGATTGACGCGCGCCCGCCGGAGCAGCAGGGTCTGCTCATGCAGATGTTTATCTCCTGGTTCCCCATGCTGTTGCTCATCGCGGTGTGGATATTTTTCATGCGCCAAATGCAGGGCGGCGCGGGTGGACGCGGCGCGCTGTCGTTCGGTAAGAGCCGTGCGCGCATGTTGGGCGAGGACCAGGTCAAGGTCACCTTCGCCGACGTGGCCGGCGTGGACGAGGCTAAGGAAGAAGTGGCGGAATTGGTCGAGTTCCTGCGTGATCCCGCCAAATTCCAAAAACTCGGCGGCAAGATTCCGCGCGGCGTACTCATGGTGGGCTCGCCCGGCACCGGCAAGACCCTGCTCGCCAAGGCCATCGCCGGCGAGGCCAAGGTGCCGTTCTTCAGCATCTCCGGCTCCGACTTCGTGGAAATGTTCGTCGGCGTGGGCGCCTCGCGCGTGCGCGACATGTTCGAGCAGGCCAAAAAGCATGCGCCGTGCATCATCTTCATCGATGAAATCGACGCAGTGGGCCGCCATCGCGGCGCCGGCCTGGGTGGCGGACACGACGAGCGTGAGCAAACGCTCAATCAATTACTCGTGGAAATGGACGGCTTCGAGGGCAACGAGGGCGTAATCGTGATCGCCGCCACCAACCGTCCCGACGTGCTCGATCCCGCGTTGCTGCGCCCCGGCCGCTTCGACCGCCAGGTGGTGGTGCCGCTGCCCGACGTGCGCGGCCGCGAGCAGATTCTTAAGGTGCACATGCGCAAGGTGCCGCTCGCCGACAACGTCGATCCCAGCATCATCGCGCGCGGCACGCCCGGCTTTTCCGGCGCTGACCTCGCCAACTTGGTGAACGAGGCCGCCTTGTTCGCCGCGCGCGCCAACAGCCGCGTGGTCGGCATGGAGCACTTCGAACGCGCCAAGGACAAGATCATGATGGGCGCGGAGCGTCGCTCCATGGTGATGAGCGAGGAGGAAAAGAAACTCACCGCCTACCACGAGGCCGGTCACGCCATCGTCGGCTTGATCGTGCCCGCGCACGATCCGGTGTACAAGGTCAGCATCATCCCGCGCGGGCGCGCGCTGGGCGTGACCATGTTTCTGCCGGAGCAGGACCGCTACAGCTACAGCAAGCAGCGCCTGGAGAGCCAGATTTGCAGTATGTTCGGCGGACGCATCGCCGAGGAACTGATCTTCGGCCCCGATGCGGTCACCACCGGTGCGAGCAACGACATCCAGCGCATCACGGAGATCGCGCGCAACATGGTCACCAAGTGGGGCCTGTCCGAAAAGCTCGGCCCACTCACCTATAGCGAGGATGAGGGTGAGGTGTTCCTCGGCCACAGCGTGAGTCGGCACAAGATGGTGTCCGACGAAACCGCGCACCTCATTGACGAGGAAATCCGCGCGGTGGTGGATCGCAACTACAAGCGCGCCAGGCAGATACTGCATGACAACCTCGACAAGCTGCACCTCATGGCCGAGGCGCTGATCAAGTACGAGACCATCGACAGCCAGCAGATCAGTGACATCATGGCCGGCAAACCGCCGCGTCCGCCGCAGGACATCGACACCGGCGCCAAGCCCGCGCGCGCCGCCAAGGACGAAGGCAAGGCCACCGGCAAGATCGGCGCGCCGGCGGGGGAACATTAAATAATAAAGACAGAGAAAAAAGCAAAGATACAAGAGAAAAGTGCGAAGTGGTTAATCTTTTCTCTTTGCTCTTTTCACTTTTCTCCCGCTGAAAAATGGGCCGTACTCTAACCTTAAACTGTGGAGGTAAGCCGCTCAACTTAGCCCATCCTCAAGTGATGGGCATCCTCAACGTGACCCCCGACTCCTTCTCGGACGGGGGTCGTTTTTTGTCCCCCCCCGCCGCCGTGGCGCGCGCTCAACACATGGTCGAGGAGGGCGCGGCGCTCATCGACGTCGGCGGCGAATCCACGCGCCCCGGCGCACAGCCGGTTTCCGTGCAGGAAGAACTGGATCGCGTCATGCCGGTGATCGAGGCGCTGCATAAAGAAATACCCGTCCCCATCTCCATCGACACCGGCAAGCCCGAAGTCATGCGCGCCGCCGTCGCCGCCGGGGCGGGCCTCATCAACGACGTGCGCGCGCTGCGCGCGCCGGGCGCGCTGGATGCTGCGGCGCAGTTGAACGCGCAGGCCAGCGTGCCGGTGTGCCTGATGCACATGCAGGGCGACCCCGGCACCATGCAGCAAAATCCCCATTACGACGACGTGGTCGCCGAGGTGTGCGCCTTTTTAAGCGAACGCGTGCAGGCGTGCGTGCAGGCGGGCATCCCGCGCGCGCGGCTGCTGCTCGATCCCGGCTTTGGCTTTGGCAAGGCGCTGGTGCATAATCTACGCTTGCTCGCACAGCTTGATCGGCTGACGGCGCTGGGTTTGCCGCTGTTGGTGGGGTTGTCGCGCAAGCGCATGATCGGCGACCTGCTCGGCGCGCCCGTGGAAGCACGCCTCCATGGCAGCTTGGCATTGGCCGTAATCGCCGCCTGGCAAGGCGCGCTGATTATTCGCGCGCATGACGTGCGCGCCACCGTGGAGGCGCTCAAGGTGTGCGCTAATGTAAAGATGGTGAGGGGTGAGGGGTGAGGGGTGA
>JBFLZV010000019.1:0-31449 GCA_040756035.1 Pseudomonadota bacterium | reverse complement strand
ATTTGAAAAATGCACGGCGCATACATGCGCCGCCTTAGCAGGGTGTTTTTCAACACCCTGCTAAACAGATTTTTCATTCAGCTTATAGCGCCTGACCTTATTGGCCAGCCCCACGCGCGAGAGGCCCAATTCGCGGGCCGCGCGGCTGTGATTCCATTTATGCTTGAGCAGCGTTTGCGTAACCAGGTGCATCTCCAAGGCCTCGACGCGCTCCTTGAGCGTGCCCACGCCGGTCAGAAAATCCGTGGGCAACGCCTGGTCCGGCGGCGCCGTGAGGCGGGCAAGTTCCGGCGACATGTGTTTGACCGTGAGTATTTCACCGTCCTCGGCCATGGCCACCATCCGCCGCATCTCGTTCTCCAACTCGCGCACGTTGCCCGGGAAGGCATAGGCCTTGAGGCGCTGGACGACTTCGGAACCGAGGCCGGCGATCTTGCGATTGATGGACGCCGCGTATTTGTGCACCGCATGTTCCGCCAGCACCGGGATATCCGCGGGCCGCTCGCGCAGCGGCGGGATGGTGATTTCAAAACCGCGCAGCCGGTAGTAGAGGTCGCGGCGGAATTTGCCCTGCTCCACCAGCTCCGCCAGCGGCCGGTTGGCGGCGGCGATGATGCGCACGTTGCACTGTCGGGTCTGGTTGGTCCCCAGCGGCTTTACTTCACCCTCCTGCAAAAAGCGCAACAAGCTCACCTGGAACGCGGGCGAGACCTCGGATATTTCATCCAGAAATACCGTGCCGCCATCCGCCGCGGGGAACAGGCCCAGGCGATCGCTGATGGCGCCGGTGAAGGCGCCGCGCTTGTGGCCGAACAGCTCCGAGTGCAGCAGTTCATCGGGAAACGCGCCGCAATTTTGCGCCAGAAAAGGGAACGCCTGGCGGCCACTGAAAAAATGCACCGCGCGCGCCATCAATTCCTTGCCCGTGCCGGTCTCGCCCTGAATCAACACCGGCAGATCGGTTACCGCCGCCTTGCGCGCCAGGTTGCATACCTCCACCATGGCGTCGCTGGCGAACACCAATTTGTCGAATTCGTAAATATCCTGCAACAGGCGCACCATGCGGTCGTTTTGCTTCCATAGCACGTCTTCCGCGAACTTGAGTTCGCGGCTCAGGTAACGGTGGCGCCGGGCGAGTTCGCAGCCTTCCAGGGCGCGTTTGACAATGAGCCGCAATTGTTCCGGCTGCCAGGGCTTGGGAATGAACTGATACACCGCCGCCTCGTTGATCGCCTTGATGACATTGGCCGGATCAGTGTCGTCGGTGATGAGGATACGCACGATTTCAGGATGGGAAACGCGCAGTTGATGCAGGAAATCCACGCCGCTCATCTCGGATAGCTGCTGATCGCACAGCACCAGATCAACTTCACGCCCTTCGAGCAACCGTGAGGTCTCCGCTGCCGCGGCCGCCGTCACCACGGTATAATCTTCCGCTAGGCAGCGGCGCAAGGCCGCGCAGACTTTCTTATCACGATTAACGATGAGAATGACCGAACGTCCTTGAGCGCTCATAGGTATTTTCTTGCCAAAATGTATAGAAAGTTTACACTTTAAGCTCCGAACCCAGCCCTGTCAACGCACACCTCCCCCACTCTTTTCAGGGGGCGACTAGGGTTAAATAGGGAAATCTGAATATACGCTGATCTCGGCCTGTCCTTTTCCTCTGTTCTCTTGTATCTTTGCGCTTTCTCCGGTTCTTAGACAATGCACCCCCTACTCAACATCGCCGTGCGCGCCGCGCGCAGCGCCGGTAATATCATTGCCCGCGCCGTGGATCGCGTCGATAGCTACGCCGTTTCGCTCAAGGGGCAAAACGATTTCGTCAGCGAGGTCGATCGCCAGGCGGAGCAGGAGATCATCAAGGTCATCCGCAAGGCCTATCCGCAGCACGCCATTCTCGCCGAGGAAAGCGGCGCGCAGAGCGGCGACGAGTATCTGTGGGTGATCGATCCGCTCGACGGCACCACCAATTTTCTGCACGGCTTTCCGCAGTTCGCCGTGTCCATCGCCCTCAAGCACAAGGGCCAGCTCGAGCAGGCGGTGGTCTATGATCCGCTGCGCCAGGAATTGTTCACCGCCACGCGCGGCGCGGGCGCGCAGCTCAATGACCGCCGTCTGCGCGTGACGCGCATCAAGGGCCTCGACGGCGCGCTGCTCGGCACCGGCTTTCCGTTCAAAAAACAGCATTATCTCGACCCCTATCTCGCCACCTTCCGCGCGCTGTTCCCGATGACCGCCGGCATCCGCCGCGCCGGCTCCGCGTCGCTCGATTTGGCCTACGTGGCCGCCGGCAGATTGGACGGCTTTTGGGAAATCGGGCTGTCGGAATGGGACATGGCCGCCGGTATTTTGCTCATTCAGGAGGCGGGCGGTCTGGTGGGCGATTTCAGCGGCGGTGATGAATATTTCAGCACCGGCAACGTGGTGGCGGGCAATGCGCGCGTGTTCAAGGCCATCGTGCAAACCATCGCGCCGCACCTGCCGCCGGAACTCAAAAAGTAACCGGAATGCGAGCGGTTTGTGCGATAATGTCACGTAATTTTAGATCATGAGAGGTACCAGACAAATGGACGACAACAAGCAAAAGGCGCTGAGCGCCGCGCTGAGTCAGATCGAGAAGCAGTTCGGCAAGGGCGCGGTGATGCGCATGGGCGACGGCGGCGTGGCGCGCGACGTCGAGGCGGTCTCCACCGGCTCGCTGGGGCTGGACGTGGCGCTGGGCATCGGCGGCCTGCCGCGCGGGCGCGTGGTGGAAATCTACGGCCCGGAATCGTCCGGCAAGACCACGCTCACGCTGCAAGTGATCGCCGAGGCGCAAAAGCTGGGCGGCGCCGCGGCGTTCGTCGATGCCGAGCACGCGCTCGATCCGCAATACGCGCAGAAACTCGGCGTGAACGTCGATGACCTGCTGGTGTCGCAGCCCGACACTGGCGAGCAGGCGCTGGAAATCACCGACATGCTGGTGCGTTCCGGCGCGGTCGATATCGTGGTGGTCGATTCGGTCGCCGCGCTCACGCCCAAGGCCGAGATCGAGGGCGAGATGGGTGATTCGCACATGGGCTTGCAGGCGCGCCTCATGTCGCAGGCGCTGCGCAAGCTCACCGCCAACATCAAGCGCTCCAACACGCTGGTGATCTTCATCAACCAAATCCGCATGAAGATCGGCGTGATGTTCGGCAATCCCGAAACCACCACCGGCGGCAACGCGCTCAAGTTCTACGCCTCGGTGCGCCTGGACATCCGCCGCATCGGTTCCATCAAGAAAGGCGAAGAGGTGGTCGGCAGCGAGACGCGCGTCAAGGTGGTCAAGAACAAGGTCGCGCCGCCGTTCAAGCAGGCCGAGTTCGAAATTTTTTACGGCGAAGGCATTTCGCGCGAAGGCGAGATCATCGAGCTGGGCGTGCAGGAGGGCCTGGTGGAGAAATCCGGCGCCTGGTACAGCTACGGCGGCAACCGCATCGGCCAAGGCAAGGACAATGCGCGCGTCTATCTGAAGGACAACCCCGCCGTGGCGCGCGACATCGAAACCAAGCTACGCACCAAGTTGCTGGTCAGTAAAGCACCGTCTAGGGAAGAGACGGTCGAGGATGAAGCCTAGCATCGAGCAAACCGCGCTGCGCCTGCTAGCGCGGCGCGAACATTCCGCACAGGAACTGCGCCGCAAACTCCACGACAAGGGTTATCCCGGCAACGAAGTCGATGCGCTGCTGGAACGTTTGGCGCGCGACAAGCTGCTGAGCGACGAGCGCTTCATGGAGAGCTTCATCCACGTGCGCACCGCCAAGGGCCACGGCCCGCTGCTGATCCGCGCGGAACTCGAGGCGCGCGGCGTGGCGCGCACGCTGATCGCCGACGCCATAGCAGTCAGCGCGCCGCACTGGCGCGAAGCGGCGCGGCGCGTGCGCCACAAACGCTTCGGCGCGGCCCCGCGCGACCAGCGCGAACGCGTGCGGCAAATGCGTTTTTTGCAACAGCGCGGTTTTACCGCCGAACAGATTAGTGCAGCATTTAAGTCCGACGACACCGACTAGTTTCTTGATCCACGCCCTATGAAAAGCAGCGCCGCCCTACGTCAACTTTTTCTCGATTATTTCCGCACGCACGGACACGAGATCGTGCCCAGCAGTCCATTAGTGCCCGGTAACGACCCCACGCTGCTGTTCACCAACGCCGGCATGGTGCAATTCAAGGAAGTCTTCCTCGGCCTGGAAAAACGTCCCTACGCGCGCGCGGCGAGCAGTCAGCGTTGCGTGCGCGCCGGCGGCAAGCATAACGATCTGGAAAACGTCGGCTACACGGCGCGCCACCACACGTTTTTCGAGATGCTCGGCAATTTCAGCTTCGGCGATTATTTCAAGCGCGAGGCCATCGGCTACGCCTGGGAATTTCTGACCAAAACATTGCAACTGCCCGCGGAAAAATTGTGGGTCACGGTGTTCGAGGAAGACGATGAGGCCGCGGACATCTGGCTGAAGGAAATCGGCGTCGATGCCAAGCGTTTCTCGCGCTGCGGGGCCAAGGATAATTTCTGGTCGATGGGCGACACCGGGCCGTGCGGACCCTGCTCGGAAATTTTCTACGACCACGGCGCGCACATCGCCGGCGGCCCGCCGGGAAGCAAGGACGCCGACGGCGACCGCTACGTGGAAATCTGGAATCTGGTGTTCATGCAGTACGACCGCGCGCCCGACGGCGCGCTCACGCCCCTGCCCCACCCGTCGGTCGATACCGGCATGGGCCTGGAGCGCCTGGCGGCGGTGATGCAGGGCGTGCACAGCAATTACGACATCGATTTATTCAAGCATTTGATCGGCGCCGTTTCCAAACTCGCGCAAGCCGCGGGCGGCGCAATCGGCCCCG
This sequence comes from Pseudomonadota bacterium, assembly GCA_040756035.1. Lineage (GTDB taxonomy): Bacteria > Pseudomonadota > Gammaproteobacteria > SURF-13 > SURF-13 > JBFLZV01. The sequence continues at coordinate 26,586 of JBFLZV010000019.1, read as the reverse complement.
CGCAGCAGAGTTCGCTGCGCGTGATCGCCGATCACATTCGCGCCGCGTCGTTCCTCATCATGGACGGCGTCACGCCCTCCAACGAGGGGCGCGGCTACGTGCTGCGCCGCATCATGCGCCGTGCGCTGCGTCACGGCTACAAACTGGGACTCAACGAACCGTTTTTCTACAAGCTGGTCGAAGTGCTCGCTGACGAAATGGGCGCGGCCTATCCCGAGCTGCCCAAGGCGCGCGAGCGCATCGAGCGCGTCATCAAGCACGAAGAGGAACGCTTCGCCGAAACGCTGGAACAGGGCCTGCGCATTTTGGAGCAGGACATCGCCGCACTCAGCGGCGCGGTGATTCCCGGCGCCACGGTGTTCCGTCTCTACGATACCTACGGCTTTCCGCTCGACCTCACCGCCGAGATCGCGCGCGAGCGTAATCTAACGCTGGACATGCCCGGCTTCGAGCAGGCCATGGAAGCGCAACGCGAACGCGCGCGCGCCGCCAGCCAATTCGGCGCGGCCTACGCTGGCAAAATGGAGATCGAAGGCGCGACCGAATTCCGTGGCTACGAAGCTCTGGAAGCGACAGGCCGCGTGCTGGCGCTGTACGTCGATGGCGAGGCGGTGCGGGAATTGGTCAAGGGCGAGCGCGGCGCGGTTATTCTGGATCGCACGCCGTTCTACGCCGAGTCCGGCGGACAGGCCGGTGATCAAGGCACGCTGCGCAATCCGGCGGCGCTGTTCGACGTGAACGACACGCAAAAGCAAGGCGCGGTGCACGCGCATCTCGGCACGGTGCGCTACGGGCATATCCGCGTCGGCGAGGAATTGGACGCGCAGGTCGATGCCGCCGCGCGCGCCGCCACCGCGCGCAACCACTCGGCCACGCACCTGCTGCACGCCGCGCTGCGCAAGGTGCTGGGCGAGCACGTCACGCAGAAAGGCTCGCTGGTCAACGCCGAACGTCTGCGCTTCGACTTCGCGCATTTCCAGCCGCTCACGGCGGAGGAGATCAAGACCATCGAGCATCTCGTCAACGAGCAGATTCGCGTCAACCATGCCGTGGAAACCAAACTCATGCCCATCGAGGAAGCCATGGCCAGCGGCGCGATGGCGCTGTTCGGCGAAAAATACGGCGACGAGGTGCGTGTGCTGCGCATGGGCGAATTCTCCACGGAACTGTGCGGCGGCACGCACGTGCGGCGCTGCGGCGACATCGGATTGCTCAAGATTGTTTCCGAAAGCGGCATCGCCTCGGGCGTGCGCCGCATCGAGGCGGTGACCGGCCAGGGCGCGCTGGACTGGCTGGCGGACAGCGAGGCGCGTCTGCTGCGCGTGGCGGAACTGGTGAAGGGCGCCCGCGACAACGCCGATGAGAAAGTGCGGCAACTCCTGGAGCGCACGCGCAAGCTGGAAAAAGAACTGGAGCAGCTCAAGGGCAAACTCGCCAGTTCGGCGGGCAGCGACCTGGCCGCGCGCGCGCAACAGATCAACGGCATCCACGTATTGGCCGAACGTCTGGACGGCGCCGACGCCAAAGCGCTGCGCGACACCGTCGATCAGTTGAAGAACAAGCTGGGCTCGGCGGCGGTGGTGCTGGCCGCGGTAAGCGACGGCAAGGTCAGCGTGGTGGCCGGCGTGACGCCGGATTATGTCAATAAAATCAAGGCCGGCGACCTGGTCAACGTGGTCGCCCAGCAGGTGGGCGGCAAGGGCGGCGGGCGCGCCGACATGGCCCAGGCGGGCGGTAACAACCCGGCGGCGCTGGACGGCGCGCTGCAATCCGTGTCCGACTGGGTGCGCCGGCAACTCGGGCATTAAAAACCACCTTCGCCGCTTCTCATTGTCTAAAAGCCCAACTAGTGCTAATCTGCGCCATTTTGTTGCAGAGAAACTCTATTTATCCAGGGTTTCCCGAGTTTTAGTATGGCATTGATCGTACAAAAGTACGGCGGCACCTCGGTGGGCAGCCCGCAGCGCATCGCGCAGGTGGCGGAAAAGGTTATCGCCTACCGCAGGCAAGGCCATGACGTGGTGGTCGTGGTGTCCGCCATGAGCGGCGAAACCGACCGGCTGATTAAACTGGCCAAGGAATTGGACAGCCGCCCCAACGCGCGCGAACTGGACGTGCTGCTCGCCACTGGCGAGCAGGTCACTATCGCGCTGCTGTCCATCGCCTTGGAGAAACGCGGCTGCGCGGCGCGCTCCTACACCGGCAGTCAGGTGCATATTCGCACCGACAGCGCGCACAACAAAGCGCGCATCCTGGACATTGAAGCGGCGCGCATCTACAAGGATTTGGCGGAGGGCCGCGTGGTGGTGGTGGCGGGCTTTCAAGGCGTGGACGAGGACGGCAACATTACTACGCTGGGACGCGGCGGCTCGGACACCACGGCGGTCGCGTTGGCCGCGGCGCTCAAGGCCGCCGAGTGCGAGATTTACACCGACGTGGACGGCGTGTACACCACCGATCCACGCGTGGTGCCGCAGGCGCGGCGTCTGGAACGCCTCACCTTCGAGGAAATGCTGGAGATGGCGAGCCTGGGAGCGAAGGTGTTGCAGATCCGCTCGGTGGAGTTCGCCAGCAAATACAATGTGCCGGTGCGCGTGCTATCCTCGTTTGAGGAAGGCCGCGGCACCTTGATCACCTCTGAGGAAGGAGTCATGGAACAAGCGTTGATATCGGGCATCGCGTTCAATCGCGATGAGGCCAAGCTCACCATCGTCGGCGTACCCGATCAGCCGGGCATCGCGCACCGTATTTTGGGGCCGATCGCCGCGGCGAACATCGAGGTGGATATGATTATCCAAAACGTCGGCGCCGACGGTCTCACCGATTTCACCTTCACCGTGCACCGCAACGATTACGACAAGGCGCTGGAAATTTTGCAAAAGACCTCGAAGCAGATGGGCGCGCGCGAGGTGGTGGGCGACAACACCATCGTCAAGGTGTCGCTGGTGGGCGTGGGCATGCGCTCGCACGCCGGCATCGCCAGCCAAATGTTCCAGGCATTGGCCGCGGAAAACATTAATATTCGCATGATTTCCACCTCGGAGATCAAGATTTCCGTGGTGGTGGACGAAAAGTACATGGAGCTGGCCGTGCGCGCTCTGCATAGCGCGTTTAAGCTCGACCGAGCTCCGCAGAGCAATAACGGAACCGGCACACCTAATAAGCAAGAACGCGCGTGCTGAGTTTACGCCGCCGTTAAAAACGGCGGCGCCGTTGGTTGTCCTTGGCGGATTCCAAGGCGTAAGGGGGCGCGGCATGTGCCCAAGGCGAGCATCGGGACGGTCTCGCTCAGTACCTGGAGGATGGCACAGCATTTTAATGTTACACAGAGGTCAGCAAGTAAGACGACGCCTCACGCTACGTCTCCGCTCTTTGTTTAGGGGGCGGGACAGGGTGGGGGTAGAGTAAGCAGGGTGTTTACTCAGGAGTCATTCATAAGCGATGTCGTCTTTGTTTCTGACTCCTGAGTAAACGTCTCAGGGTAAAGTTGTTGGGTACTTAGAGCGGCCTTAAGGAACGAGGCCGGCTTAGTCAATTTTGGTAAGGAGTCAACGAATGCTGATTTTAACGCGGCGTGTAGGCGAGACCCTCATGATTGGGGATGAGGTGACGGTAACGGTGCTCGGCATCAAGGGCAACCAAGTGCGCATAGGCGTCAACGCCCCCAAGGACGTTACCGTGCACCGTGAAGAAATTTACGAGCGCATCAAAAAGGAAAAAGGCCCGGGCGGCGACGGCGGCAATTATGGCGAGTAGTATCGGTCGCTAAACAGCGAACACCCCGCCAAGGTTGGGATGGCGTGGCGGGTGCTTAGGAAAAAACCGAAGTCTCGCCAGGGATGGCATCACCAATATTTAAATTACGGAGAGATGGCCGAGAGGCTGAGCCGCGAAGCGGCGAAGGCCGCGCCAAGGATGGCGTGGCGGGTGCTTAGGAAAAAACCGAAGTCTCGCCAGGGATGGCATCACCAATATTTAAATTACGGAGAGATGGCCGAGAGGTCGAAGGCGCTCCCCTGCTAAGGGAGTATGGGGTCAAAAGCTCCATCGAGGGTTCGAATCCCTCTCTCTCCGCCATCTTATGAGCTAGAGACTCAGAGTTGGAAAAGAGCTAAAATAAATATTCTTTAAGTTGTACAGATGTAAGCGGAACTGCCCTCATCCCCCTCCCCTCCTCCAGAGGGAGAAGGGGGCGAGCCGAGGCTCTACGCACACTTTGATGTTACACGCGCCCGTAGCTCAGCTGGCTGAGCCGCGAAGCGGCGAAGGCCAAGGCAGGATGCCTTGGCTGGGGCTGATTAAGTCCACCGAAGTCTCGCCAAGGAGGGCGTCATTGAAGCAACCATACACGCGCCCGTAGCTCAGCTGGATAGAGTACCTGGCTACGAACCAGGCGGTCGGGAGTTCGAATCTCTCCGGGCGCGCCAATTTTGGTAAGCTATCATTTGTGGTTGGGAAGAGGAGCAGCTCGCTGTGTTATCCCGCACAGCTTGCCCGCCGTTCCGACCAAACCATCCATGGCTTGGCGCTCGAAGGCTTCGTCTTTTTGCCCCCGGCGCGCCGATATTCTCGCCAAATAACTTTGTTGCAGCCCACGGCTTGCAGCAACGCATTTCTTGCCAAGAGGAGCATCGTGAACAAGAAAGCTGGACGGTTTTGGTATCCGCTGGCGTTGGCCATTCTCGTTGCGCCCTTCTCTATCATTGCGCCATCCTTTGCAGCGGAGCAGGAGCCATCCGGCTGCTACGCGCACTTCGCGGAGTGGGATCAAACGGTCGAGAAGATGAGTCGACTGTCCAACCTGCCCGGCCCTAGCGTGCCCGAGGGTACGCGCGGCAGTTTAACGTCGCGCTACGCTGATCTTCAGCGCAGGCATGACAGTTTCTACTATGGCACGCACCAGTTCTGCGAAGAAAACCGGCAGTATCTAAGCAAGATCGAGGAGCACAATAAGGACGCGGCGGAGCAGCGCGCGCAGGCGGCGGAGCACGAACGCGAACGCGCCGATTACATGGAAAAGTGCACGATCGTAGACACCGAAGGGCAACTGGCCGATTGCAACGCATGGGCTGAGGCAATCAACGAACGCGCGGCGTATCTCAACGAGTGGAGCGTACGCATCGAGGAGCGCAAATCCCGGTTGGACGCATGGCAGGCGCAGCTCAACGACAAGGCGGATAATCTAAATGCCGACTGGGTGCAGACGCTCGCAGTGTTCATGCAGGACGTGGATCAGGCACTGGCCGCTGCGGAAAAAATTCCGCTCGACAGGGCGAACGCTTTGAAAAACGTGCGACTCATACGCGATGCCGTGGCGCAAGGCGAAAAGCCGCCGTTCCAGCCGCTGTGGGATTATTACGGCTACAACCGGCCTATCGCCGAGGGCCTCGTCCCTGACGAAAACAGATGCGCCATCGTGCTGAGCATGACGCTCGGCCTCGAACCGCGTGCCGGCGAAGCAACCGTCGAGGCGCTGGGCAACAAGCTGCACGCCATCGCCAAGCAGATCAAGCGCCACGTCACGATGGATGACAAACCGCACACTATCGACGCGGTGGCCGACGCCGAGATCGCTAAACGCTACTACATTAAGGCGCAGCAACTGGCCGATAGGCTGCGCGATGAATGGGGCGAACCGCTGGCGGTGGAAGGTCCGCAGACGCTGGAAGCCATCAGTGGCAAGCGCGGCGTCATCTTTATCCAGAACGCCTACCGGCGCGCGGGCAGCGCCGGGGAGCGCACCGGCGACCACATCGATGTGTGGGATGCCGATCACATCGCCTCGGATTCTTCCACGCCGTTCGACGACGCTGAACAGGTGTGGTTTTGGGAAATAGCGGAGCCTTAGAGCTTTACTAACGAAACCACCCTTGCGCGAAGTGATCGGCTTCGCGTTCGGCCTCGTGCTGCGTCATGCCGTAAAGTTCTTGCAGCTTGGCGACAAGTTTTTCACGCTTGCCCGCAATCATGTCAAAGTCGGCATCGCTCAGATTTTTCCACTTTTCCCTGGCCTTCTTCCTGAGCTGTTCCCAATCGTCGATGTGATTCCAGTTCATGGTTTCTCCTCCTTAAAGAAACAGCCTTAGTCTTCCAAGTAGGTATACCCACTCAGTCCGTCCGTCAATTCTTGCAGATACGCCGTGCGCTGCGCACTGCTGAGTGGCGCGGCGTCGATCTTGGTGCGGAACGCGGCGAGCAGATCGGCGGCGTTGAAATGCACGTAGTTCAGCACGGTCTCCACGGTGTCGCCGCGCAGCGGCTGCACCAGGCGGTGGCCGCCGTCGGGCGTGAGTTCCACGTGCACCGAATCGGTGTCGCCGAACAGGTTGTGCATGTCGCCGAGGATTTCCTGATAGGCGCCGAGCAAAAAAATGCCGAGCAGATACGGTTCATCCGCGCGCACCGGGTGCAGCAGCAGGCTGGTCTCCACGCCCGCGCCGTCCGCGTAGAAGTCGACGCGCCCGTCGGAGTCGCAGGTGATGTCTTGCAGCGTGGCGCGGCGCGTCGGCGGCTCAAGGAGGCGATGCAGCGGCATAATGGGGAATATCTGGTCGATGGCCCAGGAGTCGGGGAGTGATTGAAACAAGGAAAAATTGCAGAAATATTTATCCGCAAGTTTTTCGTTGAGTTCGTCGAGCACTTCGCGCTGGGTGCGCGAGCCGGCTTGCAGATGCTCGCGCACTTTCCAGCAAATGGCGGTATAAATTTGTTCGGCGCGCGCGCGCTGCGCGAGGGTCAGAACGCCGTGCGTGAACATGACGTGCGCCTCCGCCAGCCAATGCACGGCGTCATGGTACACCTCCAGCGCCGAGCGCCCGGACAGCGTGCTGAATCCTTCCCAGAGGTCTTGAATAATGTGCGGTTCGTCCGGCGCGGCCGGGGCGACGGCATTTTGCGCGAGCGCCTGTTCGTTGTCGATGACGTGGGTGATGAGCATGGCGTGATGCGCGGTCATGGCGCGTCCCGACTCGGTGATAATATGCGGATGCGGCAGGTTTTGCGCCGCGCAGATTTCATACAGCGTGTGCACGACGTTGTTGGCATATTCCTGCACGCTGTAGTTCATGGAGCAAAAATTGCGCGAGCGCGTGCCGTCGTAGTCCACGCCCAGGCCGCCGCCCACGTCCACGCATTGGATGTTCGCCCCTTGCTTGCGCAGTTCGGCGTAGTAGCGTGCGCACTCGCGCATACCAAGCTGGATGTCGCGGATGTTGGCGATTTGCGAGCCGAGGTGAAAGTGCATCATTTGCAGTGACACGAGCATGTCCGCCGCACGCAGGTATTCCACCACGCGCAGCACCTGCGCGGCGGACAAACCGAACTTGGATTTTTCGCCGCCGGTGTTTTGCCATTTGCCCGCGCCGATGGAAGCCAGGCGCACGCGCACGCCGATCAGCGGATCGATCTTGAGTTTGCGCGCCTCCTCGACGATCAGTTCCACCTCACAAAAGCGTTCAACCACGATATAGACGCGGTGGCCGAGTTGTTTGCCGATCAGCGCCAGGCGGATGTATTCGCGGTCTTTGTAGCCGTTGCACACCACCACGCCGCCGTTGGCGTCGGAGCGCGCCAACACCGCCAGCAGCTCCGGTTTGCTGCCCGCTTCCAGTCCCACGCGCGCGCCGCCGTGCTTGAGGATTTCCTCCACCACGCGGCGCTGCTGGTTGACCTTGATGGGATATACCGCGGTGAAGCCGCCCTGATAATCATCGGCGGCCATGGCGCGCGCGAAGGCGTCGCACAGCGTGTCCACGCGCTGATGCAGGATGTCGGAAAAGCGCACCAGCACCGGCAACGACAAGCCCGCCGCCTTGATCTCGGCGCTCAGCGCGTACAGATCGATGCCGGCGTGATCGGGCGCGCGCGTCGGCCGCGCCACCACGTGACCGCGCTCGTTGACGTCGAAATAGCCGCCGCCCCAGTGCGCGACGTTGTACAATTCACGCGCCTGTTCAATAGTCCAACGCGCCGCTTTTTGATCGCTGACCTGCATGGTTTATTTCATACACCTCGAGTACATAGTTTGCTATTATCGCGCGTCTTCACCGCACACCCAAGGAGAATTTCAATGACAGCATTGGATAATAGTTGGTTCAGCGAAAAGTGGGAAGGGCAAGGGTCGGCCATTGCGCTGCACGTCGAGCGCAAGCTGCACGACGAGCGCTCCGCCTACCAGCGCATCGAGGTCTATGAGACGGCGGCCTTCGGCACGCTGATGACGCTGGACGGGCTGGTGATGGTCACTGACCGCGATAACTTTATCTATCATGAGATGATGGCGCACACGGCGTTGTTCACCCACGCCAACCCCAAGCACGTGCTCATCATCGGCGGCGGCGACTGCGGCACCCTGCACGAGGTGCTCAAGCACCCCGGCGTGGAGCAGGTCGTGCAAGTGGAGCTGGACGAGCGCGTAACGCGCGTCGCCGAGAAATTTTTCCCGGAGCTGTGCGCTTCCAACAAGGATGCGCGCGCGCAGTTCCACTTCGCCGACGGCATCCGCTGGATGGCCGACGCCCCGGCGCACAGCGTCGATGTGATCATCGTCGACGGCACCGACCCCATCGGCCCGGCGGCGGGGCTGTTTTCCGAGGCGTTCTACAAGAATTGCCTGCGCGTGCTACGCGGCGGCGGCGTGCTCATCGGCCAGAGCGAATCGCCGCTCTTCCACGCGCCGCTCATCACCGCCATGCACCGGGCGCTGCGCGGCGCGGGTTTTCAAGATGCTCGCACCGTGCACTTTCCGCAGTGCACGTACCCTTCCGGCTGGTGGAGCGCCACTTTGGCCGGCAAGGAGCGCACCGCCTCCAACTTCCGCGCCGAAGCCGCCGCGCACAAAACCTTCGCCACGCGCTACTACAACGGAGACATCCACCGCGGCGCTTTGGCGTTGCCGGAGTTTTTGCAAGCGCAACTTAAATCAATCTAACCAAAATAAAAATCTAACGCCAAGACGCGAAAAATATCAAAAGGATTTAAATTCAGCGTCTTGGCGTCTTGGCGTTGAGTCTTTAGTTTTTACAGGCTAAACCAACACTAGGTTATCGCGATGGATCAGTTCGGTTTCATCCACGTAGCCGAGCAGCTTTTCGATCTGGTCGCTGGGTTTGCCCATAATTTTGCGCGCCTCGGTGGCGCCGTAATTGACCAAGCCGCGCGCGATTTCCTTACCGGCGGGGTCGATGCAGGCCACCATCTCGCCGCGCATGAAGTCGCCCTCCACGCCCGCCACACCCACCGCCAGCAGACTCTTGCCGGATTCACGCAGCACCTTGGCGGCGCCGGCGTCGAGCAGCAAGCGGCCACGCAGTTGCAGATGCCCGGCCAGCCATTGCTTGCGCGCCGCCACCGGCTCCTGCGGCGGCGTCAACAGCGTGCCCAGTTGTTCGCCTTGCGCGACGCGCTCCAGCACTTGCGATTCGCGCCCGGACACGATCAGCGTCGCGGCGCCGGAACGCGCCGCGCGCGCCGCCGCCTGCACCTTGGTCAACATGCCGCCGCGCCCCAACGCGCCGCCGCCGCCCGCCATCGCCTCCAGGCGCGGATCGCCGGCCTGGGCCTCGTGGATGAGCTGAGCGTCGGGATTGTGGCGCGGATCGGCGTCGAACATACCGGCCTGATCGGTGAGTATGACCAGCAGCCCAGCCTCCACCAAGTTGGCCACCAACGCCGCCAGCGTATCGTTGTCGCCGACGCGAATTTCGTCGGTCGCCACCGTGTCGTTTTCGTTGATCACCGGCACCACGCCCAATTCCAGCAGCGTGCGCAAGGTGCTGCGCGCATTCAGATAGCGCTTGCGGTTCGACAGGTCATCATGCGTGAGCAGAATCTGCGCGGTGTGCATGCCGTGCGTTTGGAAGCACGACTCGTACGCCTGCACCAGGCCCATCTGGCCGACCGCTGCCGCCGCTTGTAATTCATGCACGGCGCTGGGGCGCCGCGCCCAGCCCAAGCGTTTCATCCCCTCGGCCACCGCGCCGGAGGACACCAGCACCACTTCCACGCCGCGCTGGCGCAGCGCCACCATTTGTTCCGCCCAGGCGCGCATGGCGGCAACGTCCAGGCCGCGCCCGTCGGCGGTCACCAAGCTGCTGCCGATTTTCACCACCCAGCGGCGCGTTTGACTGATTTTTTGGCGGTTGTTCATAATAAGACAGAGAAAAGAGGCAAGATAAAAGAGTAAAGTAAAAAAACAATTCTTCCAATGCCGATCTCACTCTCCTCCTCTTTTCTCTTGTCTCTTTTCTCTTGTATCTGTTTCTTCCAGATATTCCATGATGCGAAAAGTGAGTTCGCGGCAGCCTTCGCCTTGCAGGGCGGAGACGGCGAACACCGGGCTTTGCCAGTGTAGGCGCTCAATAATATCGCGGCAACGCGCCTCGCGCTCTTCGGGCGTAAGCAAGTCCATTTTGTTCAACACCAGCCAGCGCGGACGCGCTGCGAGTTCCGGGCTGTATTTTTCCAGTTCAATCTCGATTTTGCGCACGTCCTGCGCCGGATCGGCGTCCGTACCGAACGGCGCGGCGTCCACCAAGTGCAGCAGCAAGCGCGTGCGCGACAGGTGCTTGAGGAATTGCAATCCCAGGCCCGCGCCTTCGGCGGCGCCTTCGATGATGCCGGGGATGTCGGCGATGACAAAACTGCGATGCGCCTCGACGCTGACCACGCCGAGACTGGGATAAAGTGTAGTAAACGGATAATCCGCCACTTTCGGGCGCGCCGCCGACACCGCGCGGATGAACGTCGATTTGCCGGCGTTCGGCATGCCCAGCAAGCCCACGTCGGCAAGCAGTTTTAATTCCAGGCGCAGATTGCGCAACTCGCCCGGCGTACCGTGCGTAAACTGGCGCGGCGAGCGGTTGGTGCTGCTTTTGAAGCGTGTGTTGCCGAGCCCGTGGAATCCGCCGCGCGCGACCAATAGAGTTTGACCCGGCGTGACCAGGTCGCCGATGAGTTCGCCGCTGTCCTGGTCGGTGACCACGGTGCCGACCGGCACGGGGATGTAAAGATCGTTACCGCTCTTGCCCGTGCAGTCACGGCCCATGCCTTTTTGACCGTGCTCGGCGTTGAATACGCGCGTGTAGCGGAAATCGACAAGGGTGTTGATGCTGGGAGTCGCCACCAAGTACACGCTGCCGCCGTCGCCGCCGTCGCCGCCGTTCGGGCCGCCGAACGGAATGAATTTTTCGCGCCGGAAACTCACGCAGCCGTCGCCGCCCTTGCCTCCCTCCACTCGGATGACCGCTTCGTCGATGAATTTCATGGGGCTATTTTAACCGTCACGGTATCGAATGTCTCACGCAAAGCTATAAAGCCCATGATCCAAGTTGATGTATGGTTTTAAATCTTTGCGAATTTTGCGTCTTTGCGCGAGGCTGTTTTCGGCATCCGGCGGCTAAAAAAACAAAAAGCGGCCGAAGCCGCTTAAATGTACAGCCGGTTGTTGTAGTGATTCCCGGGGACAAGCGGGCCCGCCACCCACAGCGGGCCCGTCAACCATCCCTACGGGAATAGCAAACTACTTCTTGGCTTTTTTCTTAGTGGTCTTTTTCTTGGTAGTGGTCTTTTTCTTGGCCCCTACCTTTTTGGCGGCGGTTTTCTTCTTGGGCGCCGCCTTCTTGGTCACTTTACGACCTGCTTTCTTAGGTGCTGCTTTCTTTGCTACTGCCATCTTCAGTGTCTCCTTCTTAGTGATTGCCTTCTTAGTGGTTGCCTTTTTTATCGGCGCCTTCTTGGTGGTGACCTTCTTGGCAGCGGCCTTTTTACGGGTCGCCTTCTTGGCGGTCACCTTCTTTGCGGGCGCCTTTTTACTGGGCGCCTTCTTCGTGGTTACCTTCTTAACGGGTGCCTTCTTTGGAGCTATGGCGACCGCCGCCTTGGGAGCGGCGATCGGAACCGGCGCCTTGGCGGCGGGGGCTGTCACGACAGCCGGTTCAGGCTTGGGCGTTGGGACGGCAGCGGGCGCCGGGGGGCTGCCGGAGCGCAGCAGTTCGTCGGCGATTTTGCGCAACGCCTGGTAAATATCGGGAATTTCCCCCACCCCCTGCACGGTGCGTAGCTTGCCCTGCTTACGGTAGTACGCAACCAGGGGCGCGGTCTGCGCCTCGTACACGCGCAAGCGGCTGCCGATGGTTTCTTCGTTGTCATCGGCGCGATGGCGCAGATTGCCGCCGCATTTGTCGCAGCGGTCGTCGAGCTTGGATGGAGAGGTGTAGATGTTATACGTCTGACCGCAGGATTCGCAGGTACGGCGGCCGGTCAGGCGCTGCATGAGGATATCGAAATCGACGTCGATGAGTATGCCGGCCTGCAGCGGGCGACCCAGCTTGTCGAGCATGGCGTCCAGCGCCTCGGCCTGCTGTATGTTGCGTGGGAAGCCGTCGAGGATAAAACCCTTTTGCGCGTCGGGCGCGGCGAGCCGCTCTTCGATCATGCCCAGCACGATCTCATCGGAGACTAGGTGTCCGGCGTCCATCGCCGCCTTGGCTTGCTTGCCGAGCGGACTGGACGCCGCCACTGCGGCGCGCAGCAAATCTCCGGTGGAGATTTGCGGCACCTTATACTGTTCGGCCAGCAGTTTGGCCTGCGTGCCTTTCCCTGAACCGGGCGCCCCCAGCAACACGATTCTCATTACTTTCCCCTTTTTCTTTCGAACGCCTCTAAATTTACGAGACATCCGATATGCGTGTTAATTCTTCACTACCCTAACCATGCCGCGTGGTGCGCATTGCGGGCCGGTTTTTTAAGCCCCACCGCCGCGGCAGGCGTTAAACTACTCTCAGATTAGTGTATAAGTCAACGAACTCTATGAAAAAATTTTCAATTTAGGGTATTCTTAGGCAAATTTTTAGCATGAAGCAGCCGATTTTGGAATCCCTTACGCGCAAAATTATGCTCATCCGCTTCCGTCACGCGCTGATCCTGCAGCGCCGAAATTCTTCGCCGCGCGCGCAACTCCACGCCGTTGCGCACGCCATTTCCGTTTCATCCGTTTGTTAAAGAGCCTATACCGCCATGCCTAAGAAAAATGCCTTTTATGCGCAATCCGGCGGCGTGACCGCCGTCATCAACGCTTCCGCTTGCGGCGTCATCGAGACGGCGCGCAAGCACAAAGACAAGATCGGCAAGGTTTATGCCGGTCGTAACGGGATTATCGGCGCGCTCACCGAAGACTTGATAGACACCGGCAAGGAATCGGCGAAAAATATCGCCGCGCTGCGTTACACGCCGAGCGGCGCGTTCGGTTCGTGCCGCTTCAAGCTCAAGGGATTGGAGCAGAGCCGCGCCGAGTACGAGCGACTCATCGAAGTCTTCAAGGCGCACAACATCGGCTACTTCTTCTATAACGGCGGCGGCGATTCCGCCGACACCTGCCTCAAGGTCTCGCAGCTTTCCGAGAAGCTCGGTTACCCGCTGCAAGCCATCCACGTGCCGAAGACCGTGGATAATGATCTGCCGATCACCGACACCTGTCCGGGTTTCGGCTCGGTGGCGAAGTACATCGCGGTGAGCACGCGCGAGGCGAGCTTCGACGTGGCGAGCATGGCGAAGACTTCCACCAAGGTGTTCGTGGTCGAGGTGATGGGCCGCCACGCCGGCTGGATCGCCGCGGCAGGCGGACTTGCTTCCAGCAAGGACTGTCCCATCCCCATCGTCATTCTATTTCCCGAAGTGCCGTTCGATCAGGCGAAGTTTCTTGCCAAGGTCGACGAGCAGGTGAAAAAATTCGGCTATTGCTCGGTGGTGGTGTCCGAGGGCGTGAAGGGCGCGGACGGCAAATTCCTCTCCGACCAAGGCTTGCGCGACGCCTTCGGCCACGCGCAATTGGGCGGCGTCGCGCCGGTGGTTGCGAACATGATCAAGGAAGGGCTGGGCTTGAAATACCACTGGGCGGTGGCGGATTATCTGCAACGCGCGGCGCGTCACATCGCCTCGAAGACCGACGTGGCGCAGGCCTACGCGATGGGCAAGGCGGCGGTGGAGTTCGCCATTAAGGGCCACAACGCGGTGATGCCCACGGTGGTGCGCGTATCCGACAAACCCTATAAATGGAAAGTGGGCATGGCCCCGCTCGCCAAGGTGGCGAACGTGGAAAAAATGATGCCCAAGGATTTCATCAGCGCGGACGGCTTCGGCATTACCGACAAGTGCCGCGCCTATTTGCAGCCGCTGATCGCCGGCGAGGATTATCCTCCTTATAAGGACGGTCTGCCGGTCTACGTGCGGCTGAAGAACACAGCGGTGCCCAAAAAACTCAAGGATAAGTTCGAATTGAAGAAATAAAACGGATAACGCGGCGGGAGCACACCGTCGCGGGCGCAGGGCACCCCAAAAATTTTATCGCCCCTCTTCGAATGGAGGGGTAATAAAAAGTAAGAGCGGTCACTTTAATAACCATAGCTATATGGAGGGAGTGTAATGTCCGTAGGCCTCACGTTTGCGTTGCTCAGCGCCATTGTTGCCATACTCTATGGCGCCTTCTCCGTTAAATGGATTCTCAATAAATCGCCCGGCAATGAACGGATGCAGCAAATCGCCGCCGCCATCCAGGAAGGCGCCTCGGCCTACCTCAACAAGCAGTACACCGCCATCGGCGCGGTCGGCGTGCTACTGTTCATCGTTATCCTCATTGCCCTGGACGCCATGACCGCTATCGGCTTCGCGGTCGGCGCGATTCTGTCCGGCGCCACCGGCTATATCGGCATGAACATCTCGGTGCGCTCCAACGTGCGCACCGCCGAGGCGGCGCGCGGCGGCATCAATCCGGCACTACAAGTCGCGTTCCGCGGCGGCGCCATCACCGGCATGTTGGTGGTGGGTTTGGGCTTGCTCGGCGTGGCGGGCTACTACGCGGTGCTGATCAACATGACGCCCGATGGACAGAGCGTGAATCTCGCGCCGCTGGTCGGCTTGGCCTTCGGCGGTTCGCTGATTTCCATCTTCGCGCGTCTGGGCGGCGGCATTTTCACCAAGGGCGCGGACGTCGGCGCGGACTTGGTGGGCAAAGTAGAGGCCGGCATCCCGGAGGATGACCCGCGTAACCCGGCGGTGATCGCCGACAACGTGGGCGACAACGTCGGCGACTGCGCCGGCATGGCCGCCGACTTGTTCGAGACCTACGCGGTGACCATCATCGCCACCATGCTGCTCGGCGGACTGGTGTTCAGCGGCACGGCGGCGACGGATGCGATTCTCTATCCGCTGGTGCTGGGCGGCGTGTCCATCATCGCCTCGGTGATCGGCACGTTCTTCGTGAACGCGCGCGAGGGCGGCAAGATCATGAGCGCGCTGTATCGCGGCTTGATCGTGGCCGCGGTGATATCGGCCGTCGCATTCTACTTCGTCACCGATAGTTTGATGGGCGCCAACGGCACGTACAGCGTCATGCAAATCTACGGCACGGCGCTTATCGGCCTGGCGGTAACCGCCGCGCTGGTGGTCATTACCGAGTACTACACGGCCACCGAATATGCGCCGGTGCGCTACGTGGCGGAGGCCTCCACCACCGGCCACGCCACCAACATCATCGCCGGACTGGCGATCTCCATGAAAGCGACCGCGCTGCCGGTGGTGGTGATCTGCTTGGGTATTTGGGGTTCGTACGCGCTCGCCGAGTTGTACGGCATCGCCATCGCGGTCACCTCCATGCTGTCCATGGCCGGCATTATCGTGGCGCTGGACGCTTACGGGCCGATCACCGACAACGCCGGCGGCATCGCCGAGATGGCCGGTCTGCCGAAAGAGGTGCGCAACATCACCGACCCGCTGGACGCGGTGGGCAACACCACCAAGGCGGTCACCAAAGGTTACGCCATCGGCTCGGCGGGCCTCGCGGCACTGGTGCTGTTCGCCGACTTCACGCATGAACTCGGCCGCCACACCGGCGGCGTCACCACGTTCGATCTGTCCAATCACATGGTCATCATCGGCCTATTGATCGGCGGCCTGGTGCCCTACCTGTTCGGCGCCATGGCCATGCAGGCGGTAGGACGCGCGGCGGGCGCGGTGGTGGTCGAGGTGCGCCGTCAGTTCCGCGAGATACCGGGCATCATGGCGGGCACCGCCAAGCCCGATTACTCGCGCGCGGTCGGTATGCTCACCGGCGCGGCCATCAAGGAGATGATCGTGCCGTCGCTGTTGCCGGTGCTGATTCCAGTGGTGGTCGGTCTGGTGCTGGGGCCGCAGGCGCTGGGCGGCGTGCTGCTTGGCTCCATCGTCACCGGCTTGTTCGTCGCCATCTCCATGACCACCGGCGGCGGCGCCTGGGACAACGCCAAGAAGCACATCGAGGACAACCATTTCGGTGGCAAAGGCTCCGATGCGCACAAGGCCGCCGTTACCGGCGACACCGTGGGCGACCCCTATAAAGACACCGCCGGCCCGGCGGTAAACCCACTCATCAAGATCATCAACATCGTGGCCTTGTTGATCGTGCCGTTGCTGTAACCCCCGTCTCAGCCGGGCGGTGTGCAAGCACCGCCCGGCTTTCCTTCAGCCCGGCTTTCATGCCGGTCACAAAAATGTCATAGTAATGCTATGTAATATTCTCTTAACGGAAATTTAGAGGGAACATTACGTGGCAGGCAAGATACTGATTATTGAAGACGAACCGGCCATCAGCGAGATGCTGGGCTTCACCTTGGCGCGCGCCGGCTACGCCTACGACACGGTGGCGAACGCCGAGCAAGCGCAGGCCAAAATCCTCGCCGAACCCCCCATGCTCATCCTGCTCGATTGGATGCTGCCGGGCATAAGCGGCGTCGATTACGCGCGGCGCTTGAAAAAGGAAAAGCTTACCGCGCAGGTGCCGATCATCATGCTCACCGCGCGCGGCGAACAGGAAGACAAGATCAAGGGCCTGGAATCCGGCGCGGATGATTACGTCACCAAGCCGTTCTCACCGCAGGAATTGCTGGCGCGCATCAAGGCGGTGCTGCGCCGCACCGCGCCGCAGGCCGTCGATGAAGTCATTGAGATCGACGAACTGCGCCTCGACCCCGCCGGCCACCGCGTCACGGCGCGCGGCGAGACGCTGGAGATGGGGCCGACCGAATTCCGCCTGCTGCATTTTTTCATGACGCACAGCGAGCGCGTCTACAGCCGTGGTCAACTGCTTGATCTGGTGTGGGGCAGAAGCGTTTACGTGGAGGAGCGCACCGTGGACGTGCACATCCGGCGCCTGCGCCGCGCGCTGGAGCGTCACGGCCACGACCGCTTGATCCAAACCGTGCGCGGCGCGGGTTATCGTTTGTCCATGGAGGCGTAATACATTGCAACCCAGTTGGGTCCGAGAATTATGGTACGCCGCCGCCGTCGCCGCCGTGCTGCTGCTGATCGGTTGGATCGGCGGCCATCCGGCGCTGTTCGTGCTGCTGGGCGTCGCGGCCTACCTCGGCTGGCATTTGTTCAATCTCGCGCGCCTGCAACGCTGGCTGCAAGGCCGGGAAAAGGCGCAACTGCCGGTCGCGCCCGGCGTGTGGGGCGACGTCTTCGACGAGCTGCACCGCATGCAGGCGCGCAACCGCAAGCGCAAGCAAAAACTCGCGCGCATCCTGATCCGTTTCCAGGAAGCCGCCTCGGCGCTGCCTGACGCCACCGTGGTGCTCAGCACCACCGGCGAGATCGAATGGTTCAACGACGCGGCGCAGCACTTGCTCGGTCTGCGCTGGCCGGACGACGCCGGACGGCGCATCGTCAACTTGGTGCGCCACCCCGAATTCATCAACTATCTCGGCGCCGGCGATTATTCCAAAACCGTCGAACTGCCCTCGCCGTGCGCCGCCGACGTGCGACTCACCGCGCTCATCGTCCCCTACGGCGAGCAAAACCGCCTACTGGTGGCGCGCGACGTCACGCGCCTGCATCGCCTGGAACAAATGCGCCGCGACTTCGTCGCCAACGTCTCGCACGAACTGCGCACACCACTCACCGTGGTCAACGGCTTTTTGGAAAGTCTTAACGAAGACGCGTCGGAATGTCCACCGCAGTGGACGCGCTCGCTGCAACTCATGAAACAACAGACCACGCGCATGAAAAACATCGTCAACGATTTGCTGATGTTGTCGCGCCTGGAAACCGATCAGCGCGCGTCCGCGCAGAACGACGTGGCGGTGCCGGACCTGCTGGAGGCCATCGTGACCGAGGCGCGCGCGCTGAGCGGCGAGCGCGCCCATTCCATCCACCTCGACGCCGATCCCACGCTGTGGCTGCGCGGCAACGAGGACGAGCTGCGCAGCGCCTTCTCCAACTTAATCTTCAACGCCGTGCAGTATACTCCGGCGCGCGGCGAGATCCACGTGCGCTGGTACGGCGATGCCCAAGGCGCGCACCTCGCCGTGCGCGACACCGGCGAGGGCATCGCCGCGCACCACCTGCCGCGCCTCACCGAACGCTTCTATCGCGTCGACACCGGACGCTCGCGGCAAAGCGGCGGCACCGGACTGGGGCTCGCCATCGTCAAACACGTATTGAACCGCCACGGCGCGCAACTGCGCATCCACAGCGAGCTCGGCAAAGGCAGCACCTTCACCTGCGATTTCCCCGTTTCTTCCAAAACCCAACGCCAAGGTGAGGCGCGAAGCGCCGAACGGGTTTACAGAGATATAAACCCCGTGTTTCGCGCGTAGCAGGGGCGAGCAGCACTGCTGCGAGCGCCAGGCAAGGATGCCTGGCTGGATTTCCCGCGTAGCCAGGATGGCGTAGCGTGGAAGCGTAGCGCGAAACACCCTCTGCGCTATCCTCTAACCCTTGTAAGCCATGTAGGTCGGCTCAAGCCCCGCACCTTGATTCACTCGCTTTTGTGTTCTATCAGCAGCGTGGACAGCAAGGTACGGGGCGGAACCGACGAACTGCATGTCGGATCCGCTACGCTTGATCCGACCTACTTTTTTTGATATCGGTTTTCTTCGCGTCTTGGCGTCTTTGCGTTAGGTTTTGTTTGCCGCCGGACACCCTTTCCCTTAAAATCCGGTAACTTTGTAATCTTACTAGAGAGCCTCCATGCTGATCTTTCTCAATCTGCTGCTCATGCTTGTCCTGATCCTGATCGCCGCGGAGATATTCTGCAACGCCTTGGAGCACTTGGGGGAAAGACTGAAAATTTCCGAGGGCGTGACCGGTTCGCTGTTCGCCGCGGTCGGCACCGCGCTGCCGGAGACCATGGTGCCGATCCTGGCGGTGTTCGCGGGCACCGCCAACACCGAACTCAATCACGAAATCGGCGTGGGCGCCATCCTGGGCGCACCGCTGATGTTGTCCACGCTGTCTCTGTCCTTGCTCACCGTGTTCACGCTGAAAAGCCGCGGGATGAACGGCCACTTCACGCCGGAAAAGACCGGCCTGACGCGCGATTTGAATTTCTTCCTTCTCGCCTTCACGCTCGCCGGCGTGGCGCTGTTCGTGCCGAGCGGCATGAACATCGTGCGCACCAGTATCGCCTTTGGTTTGGTGCTGGTGTATTTCATCTACATCATGCTGACGGTACGCGCCTCCGCGCAACTCGTGCAAGACGGTCACGGCACCGAGGCGCACGGCACCATGCTGTTCTGTCGCATCGGCCTGCCGGAAAATTTCTTTACCATTCTAATCCAGCTCGCCGCCGGTCTGATGCTGCTGGTGGCGGGCGCCAAGGGCTTTATCCATGGCGTGGAAGAAGCCGCGCCGCTGCTCGGCATTTCCGCGCTGCTGCTATCGCTGCTGATCATCCCGATCGCCACGGAATTGCCGGAGAAGGTCAACAGCATTTTATGGATACGCAAACGCAAGGATACGCTGGCGTTCGGCAACATCACCGGCGCCATGGTGTTTCAGGGCACGCTGTTGCCCGCCATCGGCGTGCTGCTGACGCCCTGGGAGGCGCGCGCCGATGTGGCGCTCGGCGTGTTCATCACGCTGGCGGCGGCGCTGTGGATGAGATTCATGCTGCAACGCGGACGCTTGCAGGTGTGGCACCTGGGCGTGAACGGTGCGCTCTATGTCGCGTATTTGTTTGCCGCGCTGATGTTTATGACGTAATACCCTGAAATAGAGTGGCCGCTGGCGCTATTTACACCAATACTCCACCGCCTGCTTCGCCTCTTCCAGCGCTTGTTGGCGCTCTTGGTCGCTTAGAATATTGCGCTTGCCGTCGTCGGTTTCGGCGTAGAGATAGTCGGCCTTCTCGTAGTTTTTCAAGCGCAGCTTGGCGAGCTTGCATTCCTTGTCGCGCTGTTCGGCCTCGGCCTTGGCTTGCGCTTGGTGCTGCTGCTTGAGCTTGCGCTCGTCCTCGAAGGCGCGCAGCAGTTTGTCTTGCTGGGTACGGCGCTGTTCGAGGTGGGAATCGGGCGCCGGCGCCGGCGCGGATTTGATCGGCACCTCGCGCGCGCCGGCGTTGCCGGGGCGGTCGCCGTAGTGCACCCTGCCTTGTTCGTCGATCCACTTATACGCATCGGCGGCCTGCGCGGCGCAACACGTTGCCGCGATCAAACCGGCGCATAACGTCGAGATAAGCCGCATAACTCCCCCTTTATACGGATTCCTCACGCCAAGGCTTGGCGTTAATTTTTAGCTAAGCGCTACGCCTCGCTGGTCTCGACCGCCTTGATGCTCAAGCGGATGCGGCCCTGCTTGTCGATTTCCAGCACTTTGACTTTGACCATCTCGCCTTCGCTGAGCTTGTCGCTGACGTTCTCCACGCGCTCTTCGGAAATTTGCGAGATGTGCACCAATCCGTCACGGCCCGGCAGAATGGTGACGAACGCGCCGAAGTCCATGAGCTTGGCCACGCGCCCGTGATATATCTTGCCGACCTCGACGTCCGCGGCGATTTCTTCGATGCGGCGACGCGCTTCCTGGCCCGCGGCATTGTCCACCGAGGCGATCTTGACCGTGCCGTCGTCGGCGATGTCGATGGTGGTGCCGGTCTCTTCGGTAATGGCGCGGATGGTGACGCCGCCTTTGCCGATCACGTCGCGAATCTTGTCGGGGTTGATCTTGAAGCTGACGATGCGCGGCGCGTATTCGGACATCTGGCTGCGCGGGGTGGAAATGACTTGGTTCATCAAGCCGAGGATGTGCAGACGTCCTTCCTTGGCCTGCGCCAGGGCCGCCGCCATGATTTCTTCGGTGATGCCGTCGATCTTAATGTCCATTTGCAGCGCGGTGACACCTTGCGCGGTGCCGGCCACTTTGAAATCCATGTCGCCGAGATGATCTTCGTCGCCGAGAATGTCGGACAACACGGCGAAGCGATCGGCCTCTTTAATCAAGCCCATGGCGATACCCGCCACCGGGGCCTTGAGCGGCACGCCGGCGTCCATCAGCGAGAGGCTGCCGCCGCATACGCTGGCCATGGAACTGGAGCCGTTGGACTCGGTGATTTCCGAGACCACGCGCACCACGTAGGGGAATTCCTGCATGGTCGGCATGACCGCGACCAGTGCGCGCTTGGCCAGCCGCCCGTGGCCGATTTCGCGGCGCTTGGGGCTGCCTACCATGCCGGTCTCGCCGGTGGAGTACGGCGGGAAGTTGTAGTGCAGCATGAACGGTTCCTTGCGCTCGCCCTCGATGGCGTCGATCAACTGCGCGTCGCGTTCGGTGCCGAGCGTGGTGACCACCAGCGCCTGCGTCTCGCCGCGCGTGAACAGCGCCGAGCCGTGGGTGCGCGGCAACACGCCGGTGCGGATGGTGATGGGGCGCACGGTGCGCGTGCCGCGCCCGTCGATGCGCGGCTTACCGGAAAGGATTTGGCCGCGTACGATGTTTTTCTCCAGGCTTTCGATGGCGCCCTTGACCTCGTCGGCGCTCCACGCGCCGCCTTCGGGCGCGAGCTTGGCCGTGACTTCGGCGCGAATTTCGGCCAGGCGCTGCGCTCGCGCTTGCTTTTCGCGTATCTGATACGCCTCGTTGACCGCGGCCTGCGCGGCGTCCGCCACGGCTTGCGTCAGCGCCGCGTTCTCGGCGGCCGGCTGCCAGTCCCACGGCGCATTGCCGGCTTCCTTGGCCAGCGCGCGAATCGCCGCGACGGCGGTCTGCATTTGCTTGTGGCCGAACATTACCGCGCCGAGCATGACTTCCTCGGGCAACTGGTTGGCCTCGGACTCCACCATCAGCACGGCGTTTTCCGTGCCGGCCACCACCAGGTTCAGCGCCGACGTTTGCAACTGCGTGAGCGTGGGGTTGAGTATATAGCCACCGTCCTTGTAACCGACGCGCGCGGCGCCGATCGGGCCGTTGAATGGTATGCCGGACAACGCCAGCGCCGCGGAGGCGCCGAGCATGGCGGGAATATCGGGATCGATCTCGGCGTCCAGCGACATCACGGTGGCGATCACTTGGACTTCATTGGTGAAACCTTTGGGGAACAGCGGGCGCAGCGGGCGGTCGATGAGGCGCGAGGTGAGCGTTTCTTTTTCGCTGGGGCGGCCTTCGCGCTTGAAAAATCCGCCCGGAATCTTGCCGGCGGCATAGGTGCGTTCCTGGTAGTTGACCGTGAGCGGGAAGAAGTCGCGGCCTTCCACGGCCTCTTTGACACCGACCGCGGTGACCAGCACCACGGTGTCGCCCATGCTGATCATGACGGCGCTGCTGGCTTGACGGGCGATCTCGCCGGTCTCGATGGTGACGGTGTAGTCACCGTACTGAAATGCTTTCTTAACGGGGGTCACTTCTGTGTCCTCGTGGCGAACGGCTTGATAAGGGGTGGCAAGGCGCTGTGGCGCCGGTTTATTTACGCAGGCCCAAGCGCCCGAGCAGGCTTTGGTAAGCCTCGGCGTTTTCTCTCTTGAGATAATCCAGCAGCTTGCGGCGCTGGCTTACCATGCGCAGCAAACCCTGGCGCGAATGGTGATCGTGGGCGTGGGTCTTGAAGTGATTGGAGAGGTGCTCGATGCGCGCGGATAACAGCGCGATTTGCACTTCGGGAGAACCGGTGTCGGCGGCCTTGCGTTGATAATTCTTGACGACTTGCGACTTCTGCTCGGTGGTAAACGGCATGACAAACTCCTGCTACGCGATTTCTCTAGACTTTAAAAACACTATTTTATATGAAATGGGGGCTGGGGGCTAGATACCTAAAACGGCCGGTAATGGGTAATGGGTAATGGGTAATGGGGTGTGCCTTTGCCCATCACTCATTACCCATTACCCATTACCAATCTTTTAGGCGCCACCCGCCCATCCTCCAGCACCTGCCCCACGCCCAGAAAGCGGTTATCGTCCGCGAACAGCTTCACCCAGCCGGTATGCGCCGTGCGCGGCACGAACACGGCCTGCCCGCGGCGCAGGTAAAAGGCCGCGTCCGCGGACAGCCGCACGTCGGGGAAACCATTCAGCGCCGCCTGCATGGGGATGATCACGCTATCGAGATGCTCCAACCCCTGCTCAGCCAGCGCTCGCAACTGCTCCAGGGTAACCATGCGCGCCGCGTCGAAACCGCCCACGGCGGTGCGTTTGAGCGCCGCGAGATGCGCCCCGCAGCCGAGCCGCGCGCCGATATCTTCCACCAGCGTGCGGATGTAGGTGCCCTTGGAGCAGTGCACTTCGATGTCCAGCGTATCGCCGGCGTAGTGCAGCAGACGCAATGCGTAGATATGCACGCGGCGCGCGGCGCGCTCCACCGTGACGCCGCGCTGCGCCAATTTATACAGCGGCTGGCCGTGAAACTTCAGCGCGGAATGCATAGGCGGCACTTGTTCGATGTCGCCGGTGAAGGCGGCCAGCACCTGCTCGATGCGCGCCGTGCTCAGGTTTTCCACCGGACGCGTCTCCAGCACTTCGCCCTCGGCGTCGGAGGTAGAGGTGGTCACGCCCAGGCGGCACTGCGCGATGTAACGCTTGTCGCTGTCGAGCAGAAATGTGGAGAGTTTGGTCGCTTCGCCCAGGCAGAGCGGCAACAGGCCGCCGGCCAGCGGATCCAGACTACCGGTGTGTCCGGCCTTGCGCGCCTGATACAGGCGTTTGACGGTTTGCAGCGCGGCGTTGGAAGTGATGCCCACCGGCTTGTCGAGCAACACGATGCCGTGCACGTCGCGGCCGCGGCGTTTCATGAATCGCCCTTCTTACGCGCCGTTACAGCTTTACCCTTCCCCCTCGACGGGGGAAGGGAACGGGATGGGGGTGACGGGGCTTCCGATGCAGGGGGCGTATTGATTTCGCCGTGCGCCTTATCCGCCGCCACGGCGGCGTCGATCAGCGCCGACAATTCGGTCCCGTGTTTAACGGTGGGATCGTAAAAGAAACGCAGTTCCGGTATGACGCGCATCAGCGTGCGGCGCGCCAGTTCACGGCGCAGGAAGCGCGCCGCCTTGTTCAGCACCTTGACGCTCAGCGCGCCGTCGTGCTTGTCGTCCAGCACGGTGATGAACACCTTGGCGTGCGCCATGTCGCGCGACAGCTCCACGCCGGACACGGTGACCATGCCGAGACGCGGATCGTTGATCTCGTGCTGGATAAGCTGTGCCAGCTCGCGCTGGAGTTGATCGCCCATACGCTGCGGGCGGCTGAATTCTTTCATACACTCAGGGCAAAGGGAAAAGGGAAAAGGGGAAAGAAAAAACCGAAATGTCTTTTCCCTTTTCCCTTGTCTCTTTTCCCTTTTCCCTATTTTTAGATTTTGCGTGTTACCTGCACGCGCTCGTACACTTCGATCTGGTCGCCGACCTTGACGTCATTGTAGTTTTTCACGCCGATGCCGCATTCGGTGCCGGCGCGCACTTCGCTGACGTCGTCCTTGAAGCGGCGCAGCGATTCCAGTTCGCCTTCGAAGATCACCACGTTGTCGCGCAGCACGCGGATCGGGTTGTTGCGGCGCACCACGCCTTCCACCACGCGGCAGCCGGCGATGGCGCCGATCTTGCTCGACTTGAACACGTCCAACACCTCGGCCAGGCCGATGATCTGTTCCTTGAATTCGGGCGCGAGCATACCGCTCATGGCGCTCTTGATTTCGTCGATGACGTCGTAGATGACGCTGTAATAGCGCAGATCCACGCCTTCCTCGTCGATCAAGCGCCGCGCCGTGGCGTCGGCGCGCGTGTTGAAGCCGATGATGATGGCCTTGGAGGCGACCGCGAGGTTGACGTCGGATTCGTTGATGCCGCCCACGCCGCTGGCGATGATGCGCACGCGCACTTCCTCGGTGGACAGCTTGGCGAGCGCGTCGCGCAGCGCCTCGGCGGAACCCTGCACGTCGGCCTTGATGATGAGGTTGAGCGTACTGACCTTGCCCTCTTCGAGTTGGCTGAACACGTCTTCCAGCTTGGCGGTCTGCTGGCGCGCCAGTTTCACATCGCGGAACTTGCCCTGGCGGAACAGCGCGATCTCGCGCGCCTTGCGCTCGTCCGCCACAACGACTACCTCATCACCGGCGTTCGGCGTGCCGGACAATCCCAGCACCATGACCGGCATGGACGGCGTGGCCTGCTCCAGATTTCTACCGTTTTCATCCAGCAGCGCGCGCGCGCGCCCGAACTCCTGGCCGGCCAACAGGATATCGCCGCGGCGCAGCGTGCCGTTTTGCACCAGCACCGTGGCCACCGGGCCGCGCCCCTTATCGAGACTCGATTCGATCACCACGCCGGAGGCCGGGCCGTCCTGCACCGCTTGCAGCTCCAGCACCTCGGCCTGCACCAGAATAGAGTCGAGCAGATTGTCCACGCCGGCGCCGGTCTTGGCCGACACATGCGTGAAAATCGCTTCGCCGCCCCACTCCTCGGGAATCACATCGTGCTTGGCGAGTTCCTGCTTGACGCGATCCGGATCGGCGCCGGGCTTGTCGATTTTATTCACCGCCACCACCATGGGCA
The DNA here is from genome assembly GCA_040756035.1 of Pseudomonadota bacterium. Lineage (GTDB taxonomy): Bacteria > Pseudomonadota > Gammaproteobacteria > SURF-13 > SURF-13 > JBFLZV01. The sequence goes on along the minus strand of JBFLZV010000019.1, from coordinate 805 downwards.
CGCCGGCGGCCTTGGCGTGCTGGATGGCCTCGACGGTTTGCGGCATCACGCCGTCGTCGGCGGCCACCACCAGCACCACGATGTCGGTGACTTTGGCGCCGCGCGCGCGCATGGCGGTGAACGCGGCGTGGCCGGGCGTGTCGAGGAAGGTGATCATGCCCTTCGGGGTTTCGACGTGGTAGGCGCCGATGTGCTGCGTGATGCCGCCCGCCTCACCCAAGGCGACCTTGGTGCGGCGGATATAATCAAGTAGCGAGGTCTTACCGTGGTCGACGTGGCCCATGATGGTGACCACCGGCGCGCGCGTCACCCGCTCGCCGCCGGCTGGGCTGGTGATGCCGAGTTCCGCTTCCAGCGCATTCTCTTTCAGCAGCTTCGGAACGTGGCCCATCTCCTCCACCACCACTGCGGCGGTATCCTGGTCGATGACCTGGTTGATGGTGACCATGCTGCCCATCTTCATCATGATCTTGATGACCTCGGCGGCCTTCACCGACATGCGTTGCGCCAGCTCCGCCACGGTGATGGTCTCCGGGATGTTCACTTCGCGCACGATCGGCGCGGTAGGCCGCTCGAAGGCGTGCCGGGCGGTGCTGAGCGGCACAACCTTGCCCTTCAATTTCTTCTTGCGCCGCCCGGTCATGTCGGTGGCGACGTGCAATTCCTCGCGTCCGTACTTGGTGACCGCTTCCTCTTTCTCACCGCGCCATTTGGGTTTCTTCTCGGCCTTCTCGGCGCGCGCTTCGGGCGCCGGCGCGGGCGCCGCCTTGGGCGCTTCCTTCTCCACCACCGCGGGCCGCGCTTC
>JBFLZV010000018.1:0-32395 GCA_040756035.1 Pseudomonadota bacterium | reverse complement strand
GCGCGCCGCGCCATATGCAGGGCGCGGCGCGCGCGCTCGGTTTGGCTCAATGCACGCCGTTGGGCGCGCATGCGGCGGCGCAGATCAGCGCGCGCCACGATGCTTGCTTTCAAGGAAGGGAGGCATCCTCCGCCTATGCCGTTGCAAACCTTCGACCTTGAACCAACGGTTCAGGTGGGGACTACCGCGATGTATCAGGCTTTCCGCTATGCGGACATGCACAACAACACCGACATTAAGCCCCCAGGGCATTGTAAATAGGCTCAAGAAACACCCAGTCTGCTCACGAACATCGCAGGGGATGCCTAAACTTTAAGGACGCCCGGCGTCCTTCAAAAAACATTACGGCCCCTGATCAAATCTCTAGCTGCTGGCCGCGACTCAGCGCGCGCTCGATCTTGTCTTGCAGCGCGCGCACGCGGCTGCCGATGGTTTGAGTATACTCGTCTTTGCGCCCGCGGTGCTGCAATAATTCATGCGCCATATTGAGCGCCGCCATCACCGCGATGCGCTCCACGCCCACTACTTTGCCGCTGTCGCGGATTTCCTTCATCTTGGCGTTTAGATAACGCGCGGACATCATCAGCGCTTCCCGCTCCTGCTCGCTGCATGCCACCCGGTATTCTTTTTCAAGAATCTGCACCGTCACGGGCGCGGGTTCGCGACCCATATTTAAGTCTCCTGCTCCAGGGACTTGAGCCGCTGGATAATAAGCTCCACGCGCGCGCGCGCCTGCTGATTTTTTTCCGCCAAGCTTGTTTGCTCGCTCAACAGGGCGTCGTACTGCTTGCGCAGCAGTGTATTTTCTTCCTTCAAGCGTTCGCAGGTGCGGATCATCTCGTCGATGCGCGCCTCGAGTTTTTTCAATTCTGCTTCACTGGCTTGTGCGGCGTCGATGGTCATCGCTATGCCTCAATCTGACTGTGACGTGATACCAATATAGAGCGCCGCCGCCGCGCGGTCAACGGTTCGTTACGCTTTTTCATATACAACAGCGTCGAGTGCGCCATCTTGAACGCGCAAGCTCAGCCGGCCTTGCAGAAATTCCAGCAACTCGCGCCCCACCAGCGCACCGCGCCAGCCGTGCAAAATCGGCGCGTCGCGCGCCCCCAGCACAAGTTGCTCCAAATCCTTGCGCGTGGCGAGCGTGGCGGGGCTTACCGCGTTTTGCGCGCCGCGCAGCCGCACCATGGCCATGAGCGTGTCGACCAACGCCTCTTGCGCGTTGTCCAGGCGCGGCGGCGGCGCGAACTGCGGCCATTCCTCGCGCGGCAAAGTCTTGGCGGCGTTGATAATCCCTGCAATGTGCGCGCCATGACGCTTGATGAACGATGCCTCCAAGCCGCGCACGTTTTCCAGATCGTCCGCGTCCGCTGGCAAGCGCCGCGCCAGTTCCAACAGCAATTCGTCGCTGATGATCCATTTGCGCGGCTTATCGGCGCCGCGCGCGCGCTCCTCGCGCCAGGCGGCCAATTCACGCAGCGCCGCCAGCTGCACACCGCGCAGCGTGTTGGCGCCGCGCACGCGCTGCCAGGCGGCGTGCGGCGCGTTGGCGTAGCGCGCGGCGTCGGTGAGTTCGGCGAAATCCTCGCTCAGCCAGGCGTCGCGGCCCTTGCGTTCCAATTCATCGCGCTGCTGTACGTAAATCTGCGTCAGATAACGTACGTCGTCCCGCGCGTAGCGCAGTTGCTGCATGTCGAGCGGGCGGCGGCACCAGTCGGTGCGCGTGTGCGATTTGTCCAGCTCCACCCCCAACATGCCCTGCACCAGCGCCGCGTAACCCACTTGATCGCCGTAGCCCAGCAGCGTGGCGGCGATCTGCGTGTCGAACACCGGCCGCGGCAACGCGCCGCGCAGATCGTAAAAGATTTCCAAATCCTGGCGCGCGGCGTGCATGACCTTGATGACGGCGGGATCGTAAATAATGTCCAGCAACGGCTGCAAATCGCCGAGCGCAAGTGGGTCGACGCAGGCGATCAGCTCCTCGTTCGCCACTTGCAGCAAACAAAATTGCGCGTAATAGGTTTTCTCACGCATGAACTCGGTGTCGAGCGCCAGCCACGCGCTGGAGCGCAGTCGCGCGCACAGGTCCGCCAATTGCGGCGCGGAATCGACGTAGTATTCTTGCATGATTTGCGATGTTGCTTTAGGAGAGACGCGATATTCTGCCAGAAATCCGCGTCCTACGTTACAATTGCCGTCCGATCATTCATCCCCGAACTCAAAAGAGCGTGCCGGCATTGTTGCGCATTTTCGTCGATTTGTGTCTGCTGCGCGCCGCGCCGCAAGACCTGCCCGCCGCGCGCACGCTGTTGGGCGTCACGCTGGCGGCCTACGCGCTGGTCAGCCTGATGCTGGCGGCGGCGCAGTTGTCCCTATCGCGCGCGTTGTTGTACGCGCTGCTCGATACGCTGGTGCTCGCTCTGCTCACGCACACGCTGCTGATCCTGCGCCGCGCTCCGGCGCGCTTGCCGCAAACACTGTCCGCTTTGGCCGGCACCGGCGCTATACTAGGCGTTATCGCCTGGCCATTGACGACGCTCGATGAACCGTCCTGGCTGCTGTTTATTTTGCTGATATGGAGCTTGGCCGTGAGCGCGAATATTTTGCGCCACGCCTTGTCCGTGTCGCTGGGCGTCGCCTTGCTCGCCAGCCTTGGCTATTTACTGATGGGTTTCGCGGTGACCGGCGCACTGCTGCCGCAAGGCCTTTAAAAACAAACTAACGCACACCATGCACATCCACATCCTGGGTATTTGCGGCACGTTCATGGGCGGCATCGCCGCGCTGGCGCGCGCGCTCGGCCACGAGGTGAGCGGTTCGGACCAGAACGTCTATCCGCCCATGAGCACGCAACTCGAGCAGTTGGGCATACGCCTGTGCGAGGGCTATAAGCCCGCGCACCTCGATCCCGCGCCGGATTGCGTGGTGATTGGCAACGCCCTGTCGCGCGGCAACCCGGCGGTGGAACATGTGCTCAATCAGGGCCTGCCTTACACTTCCGGCGCGCAGTGGCTGGCGGAGCACGTGTTACAAGGCCGCTGGGTATTAGCGGTGGCGGGCACGCACGGCAAGACCACCACCAGCTCCATGCTGGCCTGGATTCTGGACTACGCCGGACTCGCGCCGGGCTTTTTGATCGGCGGGGTGCCGACTAACTTCGGCATTTCGGCGCGACTCGGACAGTCGCCCTTTTTCGTAGTCGAGGCGGATGAATACGATACCGCCTTTTTCGATAAGCGCTCGAAGTTCGCACATTACCGCCCGCGCACTGCCGTTTTGAACAATCTTGAGTTCGATCATGCGGATATCTTCGCCGATCTTGCTGCGATTGAGCTGCAATTTCACCATTTAATACGCACCATTCCCGGCACCGGTCTGATTGTGGCCAATGGGCGCGAAGAGAGTATTAAGCGTGTGCTGGCGCGCGGTTGCTGGACGCCGGTGGAAACATTCGGCGTGGAGCAGGATTGGCAGGCGCGTGGCGCGGACGAAGCGATCGAGGTGTTTTATCGGGGCCAACCGCAAGGCGTTTTGCAATGGGATTTGCTGGGCGAACACAACCGCCACAACGCCCTGGCGGCTATCGCCGCCGCGCGTCACGTCGGCGTGCCGCCCGCGCAAGCCATTGCGGCGCTGCGCGAATTTCGCAATGTAAAGCGGCGCATGGAGGTGCGCGCCGTGGTGCGCGGTGTCACGGTCTATGACGACTTCGCGCACCACCCCACCGCCATCGCCACCACGCTCAACGGTCTGCGGGCCAAGCTTGCCGGCACCCCCAATGCACGCGTGATCGCGGCGTTGGAGCCGCGCTCCAACACCATGCGCATGGGCGTGCACCGCCACACGCTGGCCCCGGCGCTAAATCTGGCCGACGCCGTCATGCTTTATGCCCCGCCCAATCTGGGCTGGAACGTGGCCGACGTGGCCGCCGAACTCGGCGCCAAGTCGCAGGTGTTCACCGCAACGCGCGAACTCGCCGCCACGCTTGCCAAACAGGCGCGCGCGGGCGACCATGTGGTGATTATGAGCAACGGATCATTCGACGGCCTGCACGAGCAGTTGATTAGCGCGCTGCAAACGCATCAGGCCACAGCGCCGTCATGAGCCGCGACGCCATCGCACTGGCCATCACCGGCGCTTCCGGCGCGGCGTACGGGCTGCGCCTGTTGGAATGTTTGCTCGGCGCTGGCAAGCAGGTGTATCTGATGATCTCCGCGCCGGGGCAAATGGTGATCGCCATGGAGACCGGCCTGAAGCTGCCCAGCCGTCCCGGCGATATGGCGGAAGTTCTCGGCGCGCGTTACGGCGCGCGGCCCGACCAGTTGCAGGTGTTCGGCAAGGAAGACTGGATGGCTCCGGTGGCGAGCGGTTCGAGCGCGCCGCAAGCCATGGTGGTGTGTCCGTGCACCGCCGGCACGCTTGCGGCCATCGCCTGCGGGGTGAGCAACAAACTCATCGAGCGCGCCGCCGACGTGGTGCTGAAAGAACAGCGCAAACTCATTCTGGTGCCGCGCGAGATGCCGCTCTCGGTCATTCATTTGGAAAACATGCTGCGCCTGGCGCGCCTCGGCGCGGTGATCATGCCGGCCAATCCCGGTTTTTATCACCAGCCGCAAAAAATCGAGGACCTGGTGGATTTCGTGGTGGCGCGCATTCTCGATCATCTAGATATCGAACAAAAACTTGTCCCTAGATGGGCGAACGAGCCGGACTCCGATGCAGGAACGTGAGATTCCATTGTTTCCGCTGCACACCGTACTGTTCCCCGGCGGCATCCTGCCGCTACGCATTTTCGAGCCGCGCTATCTGGACATGGTCAGCCGTTGCCTGAAAACCGGCACGGGTTTCGGCGTGTGCCTGATCAGCGCGGGCACGGAAGCGGGGCGCGCCGCGTCGGTCTATCCGCTTGGCACGCTGATGACCATCACCGACTGGCATAAGCGCGAGGACGGGCTATTGGGCATCACCGTGCACGGCGAGCAGCGTTTCGCGGTGCGCGCGCAGCACGTGGAGTCGGATCAACTGATCCGCGCCACGGTGGAGATGATCGCCAATGAACCGTACGTGGAATTGCCCGAGGATTACGCGCAGTTGGCCGAGTTGCTGCGCGGCGCCTTCGAGCAGATCAACCACCCTTACGAAAACGTCGCGCAGAAGTTATCCGACGCCAGCTGGCTGAGTTGCCGTCTCGCCGAATTGCTGCCGCTCAATCTCGATCTGAAACAGGAACTGCTGCAAATGAACGACCCGTTGCAGCGCTTGGCGCGCATTTACGCGTGCCTGGAGAAACCGGCGGCAGATCATTAACCAAGAGTATCCGCCACCATCCACGCCGCCACCCACAACGCGCCGACGCTGAGCAGCAATACGGCGGCGGCGGCGCAATCCTTCACGAACTTGATGCGCGGGTGCAATTCCGGATGCAAGTGATCGGCGAGATGCTCGAGCGCGGTATTGATGAGCTCGGCGGCGAGCACTAGGCTCGCCATCACGCCGATCAGCGCCCACCACAGCGGCGCGGGGCGCAGCCACAACAACAGCGGCAACAGCGTCAGCGCGATCCACACTTGCACGCGCAGGCTGCGCTCGCGACCCCAGGCGGCGCGCAGCCCCGCCCAGGCGTAACCCATGCGCGACCACAGCCGTCGGTTTTTTAGCAGCATGGCTAACTCTTCACTCCTCACTCTTACTTACCCGGAGACCCTTCGCCACGCTCAGGGTGACAACTTACGATTGTCACTTACTTCCGTTCCTTATCCAGCGACATGGAATGGATCAGCAGCACTTCGCCGTTCCAATTGCTGAACGCCGCCGTGCGCGGTTCGGTGCGCTGCACGATTTTCCATTGCAGTCCGTTGAGCATGGTTTGAAAAAACTTCAGAGGCGCGTTCATTTCCGCTTCACTGCGCGCGATGGTGAGCGCCGGTAGCGGTGTGAGCAAACGCTGGCGCGTCACGTTGCCCACCCACAGGCCGGTGCCGCTGACGGCGGTGTTGTCGTGCGCCGCGCCGCGCTGCATACGGCGCGGCGGCCGTACCGCCGTGGAAGCATCATCGCGCAACACGGTGTCCGCCGTCCATAAACGCAGCACCAGGCGCTTGCTTTCCTGCCGCGTCGCGGCGGGCAAAGGATACACCAGCAGCAGCGCCTCGTGACGGCCGTCGTGCACCTGCGGCAACACCGGCAATTGCGTGAGTTCCGCCTGCGGCACCAGCCATTGCAAAGCGCTGTTGAAATTCAACTCCACCGGTTCACGCCAGCCTTGCGCGACGAGCTGGGCGCGCAAATCGCTCAACGCGCCGGCCCATTGCACGTTCAACGGCTGCTCCGGCTGACCCTGCAGATCGACACGGTAAGCAGGCAAAGTTTGCCAGTCGCGCTCCCACCATTCCTGCGCGCCCAGCGCGCGGATCGTGTAGCTGAGCGCGTAACGCTCCACGTCGCGCGCGTGATGCTGACTGATGTGCCAGCTCGCGGCGATCAGCAGCGTGGCGAGCGCCGTCGCCGTGAGCAGACGCTCCGGCAATGCGCGCGGCATGTGGCGTCGGTACGCGACGCCGAGCAGCGCCACCCACGCCAGGCCCAGCACCAATCCGCCCAATCCGTCGGACAGCCAGTGCACGCCCAGATACAGACGCGACACGGTGATCGCCACCACCAGCACACTCACCAGCGCGTAAGGAATCCAACGATTCTTGATCGATAGCTCGCGCGCGATCAGCACCGCGAGAAAACCGTAGATCACCATGCTCAGGGTGACGTGCGCGCCGGGCACGGAGTAACCGGCCAGGTCCTGATAGAGACTGACCGGACCCGGCGTGCGCAGCACGTGCTTGAGCGCCAGCGTGAGCAGCACGCCGAACGCAGTGGCCGCAAGCCAGTGCAACACCGCTTGCCAATGTCGCCGCCACATCAGCACCAGCGTGACCGTTACGGCCAGCGGCAACAACACCTGCACGTCGCCGAGCTGCGAAATGAACACCATCAATTGATCGGCCCACGGCGTGCGCAGACCTTGCAATAGATGAAACACCGCGCTGTCGGCGCGCACCAGCGGCGATCCGCTCACCAGTTCATCGAGCGCGCCCAGGAACAGCCACGCGGCCAGCACCAATATGCCCGCCCACATCAACAAGCCGCGCGATTCCGGATGCTGCGGATCGACCAGCGTGGCGGTGAGATCGCCGAGCAGCGGATGCGAGCGGCTCCAGTTCAGCAAACGCGTCAGCATGACCTCGGTGCGCGGCTGCAAAAACCTGATCACGCGCCGCACCGCCCACACGCTGAACCACAATACCAGCAGTAGCACCACCACCAGCACCGCCAGACGCGATGCCACCGCCGAGGCCAATCCCAATGATGCGCCGAACACCACACCCGGCAGAATATAGGCCGGCGCCCAGCCGATCGCGGACAGCACGTTCACCACCAGAAAGCGCGACGGCGGCATATTCAACATACCCGCCACCACCGGGATAATCGGACGCACCGGCCCGACGAAGCGCCCGAGCAGCACACTCTTGCCGCCGTGACGGTGGAAATACGCCTCGCCGCGCGCGAACAACTGCGGATAGCGGCTGAACGGCCACATGCTGCGCAGGCGCTCGTGGTAGTGGTAGCCCAACCAGTAACTGATGCCGTCTCCGACGATCGCGCCGGCGGCGGCCAGGCCCAGCGTCACCCACAAATCCATGACGCCGGCCGCCACCAGCGCGCCCACGCCGAACATGACCACCGTGCCGGGAATAAACAAGCCGACGATGGCCAGCGATTCCGCCACTGAAATGAGAAACACCGCCGCGCCCGACCAATGCGGATTCGCCGCCACCCAGTCCAGCACGGGGGTAAGATTTAAAAATTGCATGATTTTCTAGTTAGAGCGTCTATCAAAAGAAATTGTGGCGACCCTTTTCTCCTTGGAACAGGGCTAGGATGAGAGTAATCGGCATCTGCAACAACGGACGTCATTTTGTTAGATGCTCTTAGTGTGCTTTATGAGCCGCCGACGCGCGCACCAGCATAACCAGGGTGACGGCGACGCCGATGGTCAACGCCGCCGACGCCACGAACGCGACGCCCATCCCGAACGTCTCCCACACCACGCCGAACCACAGCGCTCCGGGCAGAGCCAGCAAGCCGACCGTCATGTTGTACAGTCCGAACGCCGTGCCTTGCGCCTTCTTATCCGCAAAGTCGCCGATCACGGCGCGCTCCGCGCCTTCGGTGCTGGCGGTGGCCGCGGCATAGGCGAGGAACAGCGCGATGACCGCCGCGAGATGGCTCACGAATGGCACGGCCAGCAATAATAGCGCGCGCAATACCCAACCGGCCAGCAACACCGGCACGCGCCCATTGTGATCCGACCAGCCACCGGCGGGCAAGGCGACCAGCGCGCGCACGCCGTGCGCGGCGGCCCACACCAGCGGAATCCAAAATATCTCGACGCCCGCCTTGCTCAGCCACAGCAGCATAAAGGCGTCCGGCACCGCCACCAGCGCCAAGCTGCCGGCCGCGATCACCATGGCGCGCAGGCGCGGATGCAGCAATGACCAGCGCAGCGGCGGCGGTGCGCTGCGTTGATTCGGCTCACGCGCCACGCGCAAGCCGAACACCAGCAACATGACGGCCAGCACCCCCGGCACCGCCGAAGCCAAAAACACCTGCTGCATGGAAAGACCCAACGCCAGCAGACCGCTGGCCAGCAGCGGACCGATAAACGCGCCGGTGTGATCCAGCGTGCGATGCAATCCAAACGCGCGTCCGCGCAGCTCGGTATGCACCGAGGCCGACACGATGGCGTCGCGCGGCGAGGTGCGCAGGCCTTTGCCGATACGGTCGGCGAAGCGCACCGCCATCACCATGCCCCAGCTATTCGCCACGCCGAGCAACGGCCGCACTAAATTGGATAAGCTGTAGCCCGCCACCGCCAGCGGCTTGTGACCCACGCCGCTGTCACCCAAGCGCCCCGACCACAGCTTGAGCAGGCTCGCGGTGGTCTCCGCCACGCCCTCGATCAAGCCGATGATCGCCGGCCCCGCACCCAGCGTGACGGACAGGAACACCGGCAATAGCGGCATAATCATGTCGCTGGCCACGTCGTTCAACAAACTAACGAGGCCGAGCAATACAACGGTAAAGGGCAGTTTAGTCATAATAAAAATAGAGAAAAGAGGAAAGATACAAGAGAAAAGAAAAAACTACAAAGATAGATTGTTAACCGCGCGCTCCCATTTTCATTTTTCTCTTTTCTCTTGACTCTTTTCTCTGTCTTTACGAGCGCGCGGGTGGGCCTGATCGTAAACCTTGGCGAGATGCTGAAAATCCAAATGGGTGTAGATTTGCGTGGTGGCGATATCGGCGTGGCCGAGCAGTTCCTGCACGGCGCGCAGGTCGCCGCTCGACTCCAGCACGTGGCTGGCGAAGGAATGGCGCAACTGGTGCGGATGCACGGGCGCGTCCAGCCCGCGTTTGCGCGACCAGGCGCGCAGCCGCAACTGCACGGCGCGCGGCGTAATGCGCCGCCCTTGCAGCCCTACGAACAGCGCCGGTTGCGCGGCGTCCACCAGCGCGGCGCGGCGACGCAACCAATCCTCCAGGGCCGCGCGCGCGCAACGCCCCACCGGCACGATGCGCGTCTTGCCGCCCTTGCCGCGCACGGTGACCGTGGCGTCGGTATTGAGACTGTTGACGTTCAGCGCCGTCAACTCCGCAAGGCGCAAGCCGGAGGAATAAAAGAGTTCCATGATGGCGCGGTCGCGACTGGCCAGGTCGTTATCCGCGGGAATGTCCAGCAAATGGCCCACTTGATCCACGTCGAGCGTGCGCGGCAAGGTGCGCGGCGATTTGGGCGTGACCACGCCGCGCGCGGGATTCTGTTCGGCCGCGCCTTCGCGCAACAGATAATCGAAGAAGCAGCGCAGCGCCGAGAGATTGCGCCGTATGCTGCGGCCGCCCAATCCGGCGCGATGGCGCCAGGCGACGAAGGCACGCACCTGATGCGTGGTGAGATCGCGCCACGCGCGCAGCGCGCGGCTGTCGCAGAACTCGATGATTTTGACGAAATCGCGGCGGTAATTTTGCAGGGTCAGCGGCGCGAGTCCGCGCGCGCCGTGCAAATGAGTAAAGAATCGTTCCAGCAGGGCAAGTTCACCCGCGTCCATGCGCACTCAGGACAACTTCAGGTACGGCATCAACGCGCGGCTGATGATGGCCCCCATGTAGCTCAAAAACAGCGTGCCCATGGCCGGATGAAAACGCTCGGCGTCCAGACTGCCGATGCCGATCATGCCGAAGCAGTCGTCGGCCTTTTTATATTCCGCCTTGCCGCTCAGCGGCACCAGCGCGGTGGACACGATTTCGCCGGCGCGGTGCAGGAATAGATAATTCAATTGCGCGGGCGTCAGCCTGCCGCACACCGGCTTGCCGGCGTCCAGTATTTTCTTGAACGCCGCCAAACCCTCGGCCTTGGCGTCGCTGAAGGCGTCCGTCACCAACTCGCCGGCGTCGGTCACCGGCACGTGCGGCGGCACGAACAGGCGAATCGCCAGCACGTCGGCGTTGAAATCATTGCGCAGCGCGTCGTGCAGCGTGAAAAATACCTCACTGAGGCCGCCGGCTTCCATGAGCGCCACGGTGAGGCGCTGCAAACGCTCATTGAGGCGATCATTCTCGCGCGCGATCTGCACCAATTCCATCAGCTCGCGGCGCAATTGGCGATTTTGATCGCGCAACACCGACACTTGGCGCTCGATGAGCGACACCGCCGCGCCGCTGCCGTGCGGCACCGTCATGTCGGCCAGCACGTGGCTGTGCGCGACGAAAAATTCGGGGTGGCTGCGCAGGTACTCCACCACTTCCTTTTCGTCGATGTCGTCCGCGATGCCGCGATTTTGCTGTGTGGTCATGGATGCCCCTTAAGCTGCTTGAACATTTAGTATTGCAGGAATGATTTCTTGGGTTCTATTCTACAACTCAATACATCCCTCATACACCTTCGCCGCCGGCCCGGTCATCCACACCGGCTGTCCCGGCCCGCTCCATGCTACCTGAAGCCTCCCGCCCGGTAAATCCACCGCCACGCGCTCGTCCAGCCAGCCTTGCAGGCGCCCCGCCACCACGGCGGCGCACGCCCCGCTGCCGCAGGCCAGCGTCTCGCCCGCGCCGCGCTCGTAGACGCGCAGGCGGATGCGCGTGCGATCGACCACCTGCATGAACCCCACGTTGACGCGCGCCGGAAAACGCTCGTGGCGCTCCAGCAGCGGCCCCAGCGTCGCCACCGGCGCGCGCGTCACGTCGTCCACGCGCAGCACGGCGTGCGGGTTGCCCATCGACACCACGCTGAGCCGCACCTCCTGCTCCGCCACGCGCACAGCATAGCTTAACGCCTCGGCGTCCGCCACAAACGGGATGTCGCGCGGCGACAATCGCGGCACGCCCATGTCCACGGTGACTTGCCCATCCGCCTCCAGGCGCGGGCGGATGACGCCGCACAGCGTCTCCACCGTCAATTCATCCTTAGCGGTCAATCCCCGGTCGCGCACGAAGCGCACGAAACAGCGTGCGCCGTTGCCGCACTGCTCCACCTCGCCGCCGTCGGCGTTATAGATACGATACGCAAAATCCACGCCCGAACTGCGCGGCGCTTCGACCAGCAGCACTTGATCGCAACCCACGCCGAAATGCCGATCGGCGAGAAAACGCACTTGCTCGGAAGTAAGGGAAACGGCTTGGCTAATCGCGTCGATCACCACGAAATCATTACCCAAGCCGTGCATTTTGGTGAACTTGATCAACATGGCGCTAGGTTACAGGCAACAAAAATTATTGCAAGGCCGGATATCGAAACAACTGACGTTTTTTATTAGTTTCTGACCCAAAACAGAAATCCGCCCGCGCCGGCACGCCAAAAAATTCTCGCCTCCGCCGCGCCGTATGCGCACTAAAAATTATTTCGCGCCATGCCCTAAAGCTTGCCACAGCGGGCTTTGCCGCGCCGTTGTACAAAAATTTCCCGCGTCGCGCAACGCGCAAATTTACTCCGTGGCATACATCTTGCGACCGCCAAAATCGCTGCGCGCCACCGTGAGTGTCCGCCGCAAGCGGGGATAAGAAACCGCAGCGCATTCAAATGCGCTCAGAAATCCTCTCGAACGCAGTTCGTTTTGATTGTTGAAGTTTTTATTTTCTTTCCACCTCTTCAGAAAGGGGGCATACATGATTGCTCGACTACCGGCATTGCTGGCTTCGTTTATTTTTGGTTTTTCCGCGCTGCTCGCCGCTCCACTCGTTCACGCAATAAATAATAGTCAATACAGTGTGCAGGTCAGCGCCGTAGCGCAAAAATCACCACCGCAAATCAGATTAACGTGGGCTGCCGATCCCGGCGCTACCGGTTACACGGTCTATCGCAAGGCGCCCGGCGCGACCGCATGGGGCGCGCCGCTGGCGACGCTGCCCGCCGCGGCCGGCGGCTACACCGATAGCCAGGTTGTTGTCGGCGCAAGCTATGAATACCAAGTCGTCAAAGCAGGTTATGAGGCCCGGAGCGGCACGCGCTACACCGGCTATGGTTATCTCTACAGCGGCATCGAAGCGCCGCTCATCGAAAATCGCGGCAAAATTATTTTAGTAGTGGACAATACTCATGCCGCCGCCTTGGCGAATGAACTTGCGCGCCTCGAGCAGGATTTGACCGGCGACGGCTGGATCGTGCTGCGCCGCGACGTGAGCCGCGCTATGTCGGCCGCGCAAGTTAAAGCCGTCATCAAAACGGCCTATACATCCGATCCTGTCAATGTAAAAGCAGTGTTTTTATTCGGCCATGTAGCCGTGCCTTATTCCGGCAACACCGCCTTCGATGGGCATGTTGATTTTCATCAAGGTGCTTGGCCTGCGGATGCTTATTATGGCGATATGGACGGCGTGTGGACGGACAGCACTGTCTATGCCACCAACCTCCCGCGCGCGGAAACCCGCAACGTCCCCGGCGACGGCAAATTCGATCAATCCTATCTTCCCTCCGATCTGGAGTTGCAAGTGGGACGCGTGGATTTATACAACATGCCCGCCTTCCTACCCAAGACCGAACTCGACTTGCTGCGCCAATATCTCAATAAAGACCACAAATTCCGCCACAACGCCGCGCCGTTCGACAGCGTGGCGCGGCGCGCGCTCATCGACGAGAACTTCGGCACTTACGCCGGCGCGGCGATGGCCGCCAACGGCTGGCGCAATTTCGCGGCCTTCTTCGGCGCCGGTAACATTCAATCCAACACCACCAACGCCGCCATCGACTGGTTCCCGGTACTGAGCGCAAACAGCTATCTATGGGGCTACGGCAACGGGCCGGGACACTATCAAGGCTCCAAGGGCGTGGGCACCACGGCGCCGAACTACGATCCCAAATTCGGCGCGTACAACAACTTTGCGCTGCGCGACACCAAGGTGGTATTCACCATGCTGTTCGGCAGCGCCTTCGGCGACTGGGATGTAGTCAATAATTTCCTGCGCGCGCCGCTCGCCACTCCCAGCTACGGACTCACCTCCTCATGGAGCGGCTTCCCGCACTGGTTCTATCAACACATGGCGCTCGGCCAGAACATCGGTTACAGCGCGCGCCTGTCGCAGAACAACCGCGACCTCTATAAAAATCAATCGAACCCGCACGCACGCGGCGTGCATGCGGCCTTGATGGGCGATCCGACGCTGCGCATGCATCCCGTAACACCCATTGCCAATTTAACAAGCACCGTCACCACGCAAGGCGTCACGCTAAGCTGGACGGCCTCGACGGACAGCGTGATCGGCTATCACATCTACCGCGCCGCCGATGCCGCGGGCCCGTTCCAACGTCTGACCGGCGCGCCGGTCACGACTACGCGCTACACCGACTCAAGCGCCACCTCCGGCAAATATACCTACATGGTGCGCGCCATCAAACTGGAAACCTCGGCCAGCGGCACCTATTTCAACTCAAGCCAGGGTGTCTTCTTGACGGTGGACGTTGGAAGAGTTACTCCTCCGGCGCCTCCTCCGCCTCCGCCTGCGCCCGCCGTGACCACGCTGCAATTCAGCCGCGCCGCCTTTGGCGTCGGAGAAAACAAGGGCCTTGCCTGGATCACCGTAACACGCACCGGCAGCGCCAGCGGAGCGGTCTCGGTCAACTATGCCACCGGCAACGGCACGGCCTTAGCCGGCGCGGATTACCGCGCCGCCAGCGGCGTCATCCGCTTCGCCGACGGCGATACCCTGCCCAAGCGTTTCGCTATTCCCATCATCAACGATCGCGTTCGGGAACGGGCGGAGACGATCAATCTAAGCTTGAGCAACCCGTCCGCCAACGCGGCGCTGGGCGCGCAGCGTACGGCGGCATTGACGATCTACGCCAACGACTGACCACGGCGCGTGTTGCATTACCAATCCAATAACAACGGGGGGCACATATGTTTAGGGCGGCGATGAGCCGCCCTTTTTTTGTTTCAGCAGGCCGTTGAAATTTTGATGGCAGATTGCTGACACCATGCTGTCAGCAACGCCTGTTACCCTACTCCTCATTCAATCCTATCCGAGGAGATACCTATGAACGCGGCAACGCCGAGTCCGCTGGACGCCGTCACGCGCAGCGAGTTCGAGGCCCAAAGTCTGCGCCCCTTCACTTACACGGCGCGCGGCAAAACCGTCACCATGAGCTACTTCGAAGCCCCGCCGGAAATCTTCGAAGAGCCGAAGGCCATGCGCCCCGGGAGACAGCGGCGCGCCCCGGAACTTTGATATTACATTCTCCGAAGCTTATGCTGTAACCATCCTCAAAAAACCAAGGGGGATCACCATGAAGAAAATCGCACTGTTAAGTCTCGTCGCGGGAGCGGTATTGTTTATCTGGGGATTCATATCGTAGGCGCTGCTGCCCTGGCACATGAACGTCGCGCACAAATTCACCGATGAAGCAGCAGTGGCGCAAGCGCTCAAGGCCAACGCGCCGCAACAAGGTGTTTATTACCTGCCCTTCGCCGAGGAAGATCACAAACCGGGCGAGACGGCGGCGTTCGTCAACGTCCTGCCGCAGGGCTTCGATATGAACATGGGCAAACTGATGGGCATCGGCCTCGTCACGCAGATCGTTTCGGCGTTTCTGGTGCTGTTGTTGTTCGGTGTGACCACCGGCCTGAATTACTGGGGTAAGGCCGCCTTCTTCGCATTCACCGGTCTTATCATCGGGTTCGTCAGCCACGCGCCGTACTGGAACTGGCTCGGATTTCCCACGTCCTACGTCGGAGTCATCATTCTGGACGGCGTGATCGGCTGGACGTTGGCGGGATTAGCCGTGGCAAAGTTTGCACAGAATAAAACATAACCTGTAGTTAACCTTTCAGATCATCCAAATCCTGCGCGCCCGGCGCACGGCGATCACCGCGCGCGCCGCGGAAAAGCTGGAGATTTCCGCGCGTAGTATTTACCCGCGCCTTATTTGATGCGGTCCATTTGACCATCACGCGGACTTTTTAGCGCCTCTAAAACTTTCCACTATCAACATCACCGCGCCCACGGTAATGGCCGAATCGGCGACGTTGAAGGCGGGCCAGTAAAATGTCTTGTAATAGAGCTGAATGAAATCCACCACATAGCCGTGCTGCACGCGATCCCAGGCGTTACCCAGCGCCCCGCCCACCATCAGCGCGAGCGCCGCGGCCAGCCACTTCTCATGCGTCGCGAGACGGTGCATCCAAACTATAATCACGACGCTCACCGCCACGGCCAGTACGATGAAAAACCAGCGCTGCCAGCCGTCTTCTTGGCTGAGAAAACTAAACGCGGCGCCGGTGTTATGCATCAGCGTGAGATTAAAGAACGGCGACACCGCGACGGGCTCGTGCGGACGCAACAATTCGCTCGCCAGATTTTTAGTCCACTGGTCGAGCGCTATTATCAACGCGGACAACCACAGCCACTTAAGCATAATTTCTGACTTCGCCGGGGCCGTCCACGTTGATCGCGCAGCGCGCGCAGATCTGCGGGTGTTCCGCCACCGCGCCGACGTCCGCGCGATGCTGCCAGCAGCGGATGCATTTGGCGTGCGCCGACGGCGCTGCCTTGATCCACAGTCTGCCGCTGAGATTCGCCGCGGGCTCGGCATGCACCGGCGGTTCCAGCGCGGGATGAATGCGCGCATACGAGGTAATCAACACAAAGCGCAATTCGTCTTGTAATTGCGCCAACAAATCGTATAGACCCTGCGCGCAATACAAATCCACCTCGGCGTCCAGCGAGGAACCGATGGCGCCCGCCGTGCGCAGCTTTTCCAACTCCTTGCTCACGGCCTCGCGCACCGCGCGCGCCTGTTCCCAAAATTCCAAATCCATGCCGTGCGCCGCCGTGGGTAACTGCGCGAGCCGCTCGTCCCACGTCTCCAAAAACACCGACGTCCCGCGCGCGCCCGGCATGTGACGCCAAACTTCCTCGGCGGTGAAACTCAAGATCGGCGCCAGCCAGCGCACCATGGCCTCGAGCACGGTATAAATAGCCGTCTGCGCGGAGCGGCGCGCCAAGCTGTTTTTCGGCGCGGTGTATTGGCGATCCTTGATGATATCCAGATAAAAGCCGCCCAGGTCGAGTACGCAAAAGTTGTGCAGCTCTTGATAAATTTTGTGGAACTCATAGGTGTCGTAGGCGGCGATGATTTTTTCTTGCAATGCGCGCGCGCGCGCCGTCAACCAGTGATCCAGCGCCAGCATTTTCCTAGCATCAACCTGATCCTTGGCGGGATCGAAATCGCCGAGATTGGCGAGCAGAAAGCGCACGGTGTTACGGATGCGCCGGTAGGAATCCGCCATGCGCTTCAAGATTTCGTCCGATACGTTCATCTCGTAGCGGTAATCGGTGGACGCCACCCACAGACGCAGAATATCCGCGCCGAGCGTGCCGATGACTTTTTGCGGCGCCACCACGTTGCCCTTGGATTTGGACATCTTCTGGCCCTTGGCGTCCACGGTGAAGCCGTGCGTCAACACCGCGCGGTACGGCGCGGCGCGGCGCATCGCCACCGCGGTGAGCAACGAGGATTGAAACCAGCCGCGATGCTGATCGGAGCCTTCCAGATACAAATCGGCGGGCACGCCGTTCAGTTCCGGGCGCTGCTCCAGCACGCAAGCGTGCGTGACGCCGGAATCGAACCACACGTCCAAGGTGTCCGTCACTTTCTGGTAATGATCGGCCTCGGCGCCGAGCAATTCGCGCGCGTCGAGTTCGAACCAGGCGTCGATGCCCTTTTGCTCGATGCGCCGCGCGGCCTGCTCGATGAGATCGCGTGTGTTCGGATGCAGCGCGCCGCTGTCCTTGTGCACGAACAAGGCGATCGGCACACCCCAGGCGCGCTGGCGCGAGATGCACCAGTCCGGACGCCCCGCCACCATACCCTCGATGCGCGCGCGGCCCCAATCCGGAATCCACTGCGTCTCTTCGATGGAGCCGAGCGCCGCAGCGCGCAGGCCGCGCTGTTCCATGCTGATGAACCACTGCGGCGTGGCGCGAAAAATAATCGGCGTCTTATGCCGCCAGCAATGCGGATAACTATGTTGCAACACACCAGCGTGCAACAGCGCGCCGCGCAGTTTCAACACCTCGATGACGTGCGCGTTGGCGACGAGCACGTGTTCGCCGGCGAACAACTCGGTGCCGGGCAGAAACCTGCCATCGCCGCCCACCGGATTATCCACAGGAAGACCATAGCGCGCACCCGCCACGTAGTCATCCTGCCCGTGTGCGGGCGCGATGTGCACCGCGCCGGTGCCGGCGTCGGTAGTCACGTAATCGGCCAGAATGATCGGCGCCTCGCGCGCGTAAAACGGATGCTGTAATTTGACGCCTTCCAGATCGATACCGCGGCAATACGCCGCCACGCGGTAATCGCTCACCCCGTAGCGCGCCATCACGTCCTTCACCAACGCCTCGGCGATCAACAAGCGCTCCGGCCTTTGTTTATCATTGCACTGCACCAGGGAATAATCGAGTTCCGGATTGAGCGCCACCGCCTGATTGGCGGGCAGCGTCCAAGGCGTAGTGGTCCAAATCACTACGGAGATCGGACCATGCCCCGCGTGTTCCGGCACAACGTGGCAGCGCGCCAGAAACGCCGCTTCATCGACAGCCGCAAAACGCACGTCGATCGCGGGCGAGGTGCGGTCTTCGTACTCCACCTCCGCCTCGGCGAGCGCCGAACCGCAGTCCACGCACCAATGCACCGGCTTGGAACCTTTATGCAAATGACCGTTGTCGATGATGCGCCCCAGGCTGCGCACGATATCGGCCTCGAATTTGAAATCCATGGTGAGGTACGGGTGTTCCCAATCGCCGATCACGCCCAAGCGCTTGAAATCTTCGCGCTGCGCGTGCACCTGGCTGCGCGCGTAGTCGCGGCACGCCTGACGAAACGCCGCAGCGTCCACCTTCACGCCCGCCTTGCCGACCTTTTTCTCCACCACCAACTCGATGGGCAGGCCGTGACAATCCCAGCCCGGCACGTAGGGCGCGTCGAAACCGCTCAACGTCTTGGCCTTGACGATGATGTCCTTCAATACTTTATTTACCGCGTGGCCGATGTGAATCTCGCCGTTCGCGTAAGGCGGGCCGTCGTGCAGGACGAATTTTTTCCGGCTGCGTCCGATCGCGCGCAGCGCGGCGTACAAATCAATCTCCCGCCAATGCTTCAAAATCTCCGGCTCGCGCTGCGGGAGATTCGCCTTCATCGGGAAATCGGTTTGCGGTAAATTTAAGGTGTCTTTGTAATCTTTCACCAGCGGCCTCTTACAAAATATAAAATCTCAACGCAAAGACGCGAAGACGCAAAGAAAAACAAAATATAAGAAATATATTCCCCTCCCCCCTTGGGAAAGGGGCAATGGGTGAGGGGACGTCCGGATACCGCTCGCTCATTTTTTCAGATGCTCTAAAAACATAAAAATCTTTGCGTCTTCGCGTTTGCTTTTTTCTTTTACCTTTTCTTTAACGCGCGTGATAACTCCGAAAAAATTCACGCGCCTGCTCGCAGTCCTTAGCAATCGCGTCCCTTAATTCATCCAGAGAATCGAAGCGCACTTCATCACGCAGCTTGTGCAGAAATTCCACTTGCACATAACGTCCGTAAATATCTCGATCGAAATCGAACAGGTGCACCTCCAGCAGACAGCGCGTGCCATCGACGCTGGGGCGCGTGCCCACGTTGGCGGCGCCGGCCAACGGTTCCTGATCCAGGCCGAACATCTCCACGGCGAAGATGCCTTGCAGCGGCGACGTCTTGCGGTGCAAATGAATATTCGCGGTCGGAAAACCGAGTTGCCGGCCGCGCTTGTCACCGTGCGCCACGCGCCCGGACATGCGATACGGCCTGCCCAGCAATTTTTCCGCCGTGGCCAAATCGCCTTCGGCGAGCGCAGCGCGAATGCGCGAACTGCTGACACGCACGCCGTCGACGCTGAAGGTGTGCATGTTCACCACCTGAAAACCGTATTGTGCACCCGCCGCCTGCAGCATGGCAAAGTCGCCTTGACGCGCGCGACCGAAGCGGAAGTCGTCGCCCACCACCAGATAGCGCACGCCCAAGCCTTGCACCAGCAGGCGCTCGATGAATTCCTGCGCGGGCATGGAGGCGAGCGCCTGGTTGAAGCGCAGGCACACCACGCGATCCACCGAATAGCGCCGCAGCGCCTGCATCTTTTCGCGGAAGCGCGTGAGCCGCGCGGGAATCGGCCCCTTGGCGAAAAACTCGCGCGGCTGCGGTTCGAAGGTGATGACCACCGAGGGCAGACATAACTCCGCGGATTTTTCCGCCAGGCGGCCCAGCACCGCCTGATGGCCGAGATGCACGCCGTCGAAATTGCCGATGGTCGCCACCGCGCCGCGATGGCGCGGCCGCAAATTATAAAACCCGCGTATCAATTCCATCGTGCTAAGCCGGCTTCATCAGTAGTGTCTTCCAACGCAGCCCGAATAGCCACAGCGCGGCGAAATAAATCGCCGCCGCCCCCGCCGCCAGGGCAAGCAACCGCCAGGCGCGCGTGACGGCGGACCACTCCAGCCACTGCGCCGCGTCGCCCATGCCCCACCACAACAGCGCGCCCATCAGCACGCCGGCGGCGCACACGCGCCCGGCGAACAAACGCCAGCCCGGCAGCGGCTGATAGGCGCCGCGCTTGCGCAGCGTAAGATACAGCAAACCGGCGTTCAAAAAAGCGGACAGCGCGGTGGCCAGCGCCAAGCCGGCGTGGGCCAACGGAAAAACCAGGATCACGTTCAGCACCATATTGGACAACAGCGCGATCACACCGATGCGCACCGGCGTGCGCGTATCCTGGCGCGCGTAAAAGGCCGGGGCCAGCACCTTGATCAAAATATACGCCAGCAACCCCACGCCGAACGCCATCAAGCTGCGCGTCGACATGAGCACGTCGTGCACGTCGAACTCGCCGTAGTGAAACAGCGTGGTGAGCAGCGGCCCGGCCAGCACCGTCAGCCCCACCGTGGCGGGCAAACCGATCAGCACCACCCAGCGCAGCGCCCAGTCCAGGGTCTGCGAAAATTTATCCGCCGACGCCTGCACGTGGGTCTGCGAGAGATTCGGCAGCAGTACGGTGGCGAGCGCGATGCCGAACACGCCGAGCGGAAATTCCACCAGGCGGTCGGAATAATACAGCCACGACACGCTGCCGGCGACCAGGAACGACGCGATCAGCGTGTCGAACAGCAGATTGATCTGCGTCACCGACACACCGAAAATGGCCGGTAGCATAAGCTTGATGATACGGCGCACGCCGTCGTCGCGGCGCGCGAACTTGGGGCGTGGCAGCAGGCGCAGGCGATACAAAAACGGCAACTGAAATACTAACTGCACCACGCCGCCGATGAACACGCCCCACGCCAGCGCGGTGATCGGATGCTGCATATGCGGCGCCAGCCACAGCGCGGCGCCGATCATGGCCAGATTCAAAAACACCGGCGTAAAGGCAGGCACACCGAAGCGGCCATAACTGTTCAAGATCGCGCCGCCCAGCGCGGACAGCGAGATAAACAGCAGATACGGAAATGTGATGCGCAGCATGTCCACGGTGAGACCGTAGCGCTCCGGCTCGTCCAAGAAGCCCGGCGCGAACAGCATGACCAGCAGCGGCGCGGCGATCACGCCGACGAGCGTCACCCCGAACAGCGCCGCGCCCAAGGCCCCGGTCACGTGGTCGGTGAGCAGCCGCACCTCGTCATGACTGCGCTGCGTTTTGTACTCCGCCAGCACCGGCACGAACGCCTGCGAAAACGCCCCCTCCGCGAACAAGCGGCGCAAAAAATTCGGGATGCGGAACGCCACGAAAAACGCGTCCGCGCCGCTGGCCGCGCCGAACAGACGCGCGATCACCATATCGCGCACAAAACCCAAAATGCGCGAGATAAGGGTCATGGACCCGACCACGGCGGTGGATTTCAGCAGGCTTTTACTCAAATGCGGATCGACGCTGTTATAGTTGGAAAAGGTTAAGGCGCATTATGGCAGAATTGGCCGGTCATTTCCGGCCACCTTGGCGCTTTTGACAGCGCTTCCCGAAACCTGGATAATACGGTGTTTTTCCGGCACAGATTCAGGAGCATTATTTTGGCTAACACCGCACAAGCAAAGAAGCGCGCCCGTCAGGCGGAAAAGCGGCGCCAGCACAACGTGGCCCTGCGCTCCAAGGTGCGCAGCAGCATCAAGAAAGTGGTCACCGCCCTCGGCAGCGGCGGCAAGGACCAGGCCCAGACCGCCTACCAGGCGTCCATCCCCATCATCGACAGCATGGCGCGCAAGGGTTTGATTTCCAAGAATAAAGCGGCGCGCCACAAGAGCCGGTTGAACGCGCGCCTGCGTGCTCTTTAATGGGTTTCTTTCAGCTTTTTTAAATACGCTTCAATCCGTCGCGCGTTAGTCCCCAGGTCGCTCACGCCCACGCGCGACACCGAACGCACGTCCACGCGGCTGCCCTGCCGCGCCGGCGTGACGCGGATCACCACGTCGTCCTTGAAGCCAAACCAGCGCGTCGTGGCGGTCGCCTCGATGCGCCCGTCCAGCGGATTTTCCTCCACGATCGCCCAGCCCATTTCCTGCGCCGCATTGAGCGCGCGCTGAAACGCCTGAGCGGGCGGCGCGTCCAACAGCGCCGGCGCGATGTGCGGATAGGCCTTAGCCTGTTGCGCCGCCACCGCCGCGCCGCCGTACTCCGCGGAGTTCGGCGCGTTTTTGCGCAGCGGCAGAATCGCCACGAACCGCGGGGGATTCTGCGTGTCGGTGGTGATGTCGTGAATAGGCGGCACCGCGCGCGCGAGGCGCAAATAATTCAGCGGCACCAGCACCACCAGCAGCGCAATCACCAGTCCGATCCCCGCCCACGCCGCTCCGCGACGGCCGCGACGGCGCGCCATAAACAGACCGGCCAATGAAAGCGCGATCGCCGCCACGGCGCCGTACGCCGCCCACTTGAGTAGCGTGAACCCCATTGCGAACGGCCACCAGCCCAACCGCGTGCCGTATCCCGCCAGCAGCGCCGCGACCGCGCCGGCCACCGCCAGCGCGAAGCCCCACAGCGCCACGCGCGACCGTTGCGGCTTGCCCTGCTCCAGCGAGTTTTCCATAGCGCGCCTCGACGTTGACCGGCCATGACGCTATTCTCCACGCATCATCGCCCAAAATACAAATATAATTATAATAATGGAGCAACCCGAGGATTTACCGATGCAAAAACCAACCACCCCTCAATCCGAGCGCATCACGCCTAAGGCGCGGCGCTGGGCCAGATTGTTGACCATCGCCGCCATCGTGATCTTCGCCGGCGCGGTGCTCACCCTGCTGCCGCGCGGCTACTCGCGCGATCTCAGCCAGATCGGCAAGGGCGTCAACGCGGTTGTGCAGATACACGACCACAACCAAGTGTCCAGCCAGCAACTCATGGATGCGCTCAACAAACTACGCGGCGACTACGAGGGCCGCGTGATCTTTCTGGTTGCGGATATTTACACGCCGGAAGGCAAGGAATTCGCCGCCGCGCACGGCACGGAAAGCGCCGCGCTGGTGTTCTTCGCATCCAACGGCGAAAAACTCACCATGCTGCACGGGCTGCAAGATAAAGACACCATCAGAAAAAATATCGATCAGGCGTTTCACTATTAAACGCCGCGCGCAGATTCCTTCTTAGTAGTCGCTACTAGACAAGCGCCGCCACGACGGCGCTCCACGCCTGGGCGAGGTTGGCGCGGTTGTAACCACCGCCGCCCAGGGCGAGCAGCCGGCCTTGGCAATGTTGGTCGGCCAGTGCGCGCAGCCGCGCGGCGGTATGGGCGTGCGCCGCCGGCGAGTACTGCAAATGGGTGATGGGATCGTCGGCCAAGCTGTCGGCGCCGCATTGCAGCAGAAGAAATTCCGGCGCGGCGTCATTCAAAAATTCTTCCGCACGCGGCCAAACGGCCAGAAAATCCCGGTCGTCGGCGCCGGGGCGCATGGGGATGTTGAGCTTGGTGCCCTGCGCCGCGCCGCGTCCGCTCTCCCATTCCGCGCCGCTGCCGGGATAGAGGTAGCGGCCATCCTCGTGCACGTCGACGATGTAGACCAGCGGGTCGTCCTCAAAAGCGTAGAACACGCCGTCGCCGTGGTGGGCGTCGATGTCCACGTAGGCGATGCGCCGCACGCCGTAGTCGGCGCGCAGGGTTTCGATGACCACGCCGCAGTCGTTGAACACGCAAAAGCCGGCGGCGCCGTCGCGGCGCGCGTGGTGCAGGCCGGCGATGGGCACGAAGGCGCGCCGGCACGCGCCTTCCATGACGCGCGCGGCGGCGTCGAGCGCGCTGCCGACCACATAGGCGGCCGCCTCGTAGACGCCGGGAAACGCCGGGGTGTCGCCGTAGTCGAGGTAGCCTTGCCCGCGCGCCGATTGGTGTTTCACGCGCTCGACATATTCATGGGTGTGGAAACGCTCGATTTGCGCCTGGCTGGCCATCGTCGGCGCGCATACTTGCACGCGCTGATCCAGTCCGCGGCGCACGGCCTCGTCCCAAAACGCCTGCATACGGTCCGAACCGAACGGATGGCCTTGGCCGAAGCCGTAGCGGGCCAACGCCGCGCCGATATAGACGCATGTGGAATTGCTTAGCCCCATGTCTGTCGGGTATGTTAATTAGTCAGGTTTATTATATAAGAGTTGTAACGGAGCAGTAGGGTTTAAGGACGAGCCATGCACACCAAACTAAAATGCTGGGTCGGATGGCGCGAGTGGGTGGCGCTGCCCGAACTGGGCATTCCCGCCATCAAGGCCAAGATCGACACCGGCGCGTGCAATTCCGCGTTGCATGCGTTCAAGACCGAGGTATTCGAGGAGCGCGGGCGCCGCCGCGTGCGCTTCGACATCCACCCGCTGCAGGAGCGCAAGGATAAGTGTCTTACTTGCGTGGCCGATGTAATCGACGAGCGCTGGGTAAGTGATTCCGGCGGACACCGCGAGCGGCGCTTGGTGATACGCACACCGATCCGAATAGGCGGGCAAACGTGGCCCATCGACATCAGTCTCACCAATCGCGACGCCATGACGTTCCGCATGCTGCTCGGACGCGGCGCACTGCATGGAAGACTGCTCGTGGACCCGGACGCTTCTTATCTAACTGGTGCGCGGCCGCACAAGACGCGCCGCGCCAAGTCATAGAAACGGCCATGCATATCGCCATCCTCTCGCGTAACACCAAGCTCTACTCCACGCGCCGCCTGGCGGAAGCCGCCGAACAGCGCGGCCACACGGTGCGCGTGCTGGACACGCTGCGCTGCTACATCCACGTGACTCCGGAGCGTCCGGCGCTGCACTACAAGGGCGAGGAGCTGACCGGCTTCGACGCGGTGATCCCGCGCATCGGCGCCTCCGTCACTTTTTACGGCATCGCGGTGCTGCGCCAGTTCGAGATGATGGGCGTGTTTCCCGCCAACCGCTCCGACGCCATCAATCGCTCGCGCGACAAGCTCGGCGCGCTGCAACGTCTGGCGCGCAGCGGCATCGGCTTGCCGGTGACCGGCTTCGCGCACGCCACCGCCGACACCGACGACTTGATCACGCTGGTGGGCGGGCCGCCGGTGATCATCAAGCTGCTGGAAGGCAGCCAAGGCATCGGGGTGATGCTGGCGGAAAGCAAACAAGTCGCGTCCAGCGTGGTGGAAACCTTCCACGGACTCAAGGCCAACTTTATGGTGCAGGAATTCGTCAAAGAGGCGCGCGGCGCGGACCTGCGCTGCTTCGTGATCGGCGGTGAAGTGGTGGCCGCCATGGAGCGCCAAGGCAAACCGGGCGATTTCCGCTCCAACCTGCACCGCGGCGGACGCGCCAACCCGGCGCAGATCAGCGCTGAAGAACAAGCTATCGCCGTGCGCGCGGCGCGCATCATGGGCCTCAACATCGCCGGCGTCGACATCCTGCGCTCCGCGCGCGGGCCGGTGGTCATCGAGGTAAACTCCTCTCCCGGCCTGCGCGGCATCGAGGAAGCCTCCGGCAAGGACGTCGCGACGCTCATCATCGAATTCCTCGAAGGCAACGTCAGGCCCGTCAAATCCACGCTACTCACCCGCCTCACCCGCTTCACCGGCCTGCGCCCTCTCGGCAGACACTAATTTTCAATCGGCGTGAAATTAATCATTGACACGCGCGCGTCATTTTGTTTTAGTACGCGCAATTTGCCGAGTTGGCGCGAATTTTGGATGCAACTAGGGCGAACTTCACATTCAACCTATACGAGGAAGGAAAACATGCAAACACAACTCAACGAACCTCCCGGTAGTCGCTTAACAACCTCTGTCCCCGCCGCTCACCATGACGCCGTTCCCGGTCACGCCGGTCTTCTCTCCCTCCACGTCAACAAAGCCTTTCCCGCAAGTTACCTGGCCATAGAAGGCTACCGGCTTTATCCGTTCAGCATCGACACCAAGCCGCTATTCGAAAACTACGTGCGCCGCATCGACGCGCCGCTGTCCGATTACACCTTCGCCAACAACATCATTTGGCTGTCGCAGAAGAGCGGCTTTTACCAGATCATCGAGGACTGTTTTTGCCTGTTCAGTCTCACCGGCGACGGCCTGACCATGCTGCTGCCGCCGCTCGGCCACGCCGCCAACCAGCATCGCGCGCTCGCCGCCTGCTTCGAGATCATGGACACCTACAACCCCACGCCCTATCTCGGCAAGGTGGAATACGTCTACCGCAACTTTCTCGACGTGCTGAACCTGAACCCGGAAGACACCGCATTCCCCACCGTGAGCGGCGAACAGTGGCTGGTGGAGCGCAGCCTGCCGGATTACATCTATCTGACCGAAGACCTCATCCAGCTCAAGGGCAACGCCTACAAGACCAAGCGCGGCGAGATCAACCAATTCCGCCGCATCTATCCCAATCACCGCATGGAGCCCCTCGGCCCGCAGCACTGGGACGGCATCCGCGAGCTGGTCAACACCTGGCTGCACAATCGCCTGAAATATCTGCCCTCCGACTCGCTGGCCGATTTCTTCTTTACCGTCGAAGTGGAGCGGCTGGCCATCAACCGCGCGCTGGAAAACTACGAGCGCCTGCAACTCCAGGGACTGTGCCTGATCATCAACGACCGCCTGGAAGGCTTCACCTTCGGCGAGCGCATCACGCCCGACGTGGCTAACGTGCTGGTGGAAAAAACCAACTTCACCATCCCCGGCTCGGCGCAGTACCTGTTCCGCGAATTCGCCAAAACCTATCGCGACTGCACCTACATCAACGTGGGCGACGATCTCGGCCTGGAAAATCTGCGCAAGGTGAAGATGAGCTACCGCCCCGCGCTGTTCGGAGAAAAATTCACGCTCAGCCACCACTGTGTATCAGGATGAAACCACGCCGGGCGGCGCGGCGCTGAACGACGCGCCGCCGTCCATACGCCGCGCCGCGCGCAATGACCTCGCGCGCCTCGTCGCGCTCGAAGAGTGCTTCCCCAGCGACCGGCTGTCGCGCCTTAGCCTGCGCCGCCTGCTGCACAGCCCCAGCGCCGACGTGCTGGTGCACAGCGACGGCGCGGAGGTCGCCGGCAACGCCGTCATCCTGTACCGATGCAATACCCGCAACGCGCGCATTTATTCGCTGGTGGTGCACCCACAGCGCCAGCGGCGCGGCATTGCGCGCGCGCTGCTGCACGCGGCGGAACGCGCCGCGCGCGCGCGCGGCTGCCGGACGCTCAGCCTGGAAGTGCGGCCCGACAACGAGCCCGCGCTGCATCTCTACGCGACGCTCGACTACCAACCGATACGACGCATCGAAGATTACTACGAGGATCACACCCCCGCGCTGCGCCTGCGCAAACTCCTCACCTAAATACCTGCTCTAACCTCTCATGACGAAATCCTACTCCAAGGACCCGGAGGTCGATCAATCCCTGCGGCGTTCGGTGCGCGACGGCGTGTCGTACTCCGTGATGTCCGGCAGCGGCGAAACCTATCTGTCCGCCTACGCGCTGTTCCTCAAGGCCAGCACCGCGCAAATCGCGCTGCTCGCCGCCCTGCCGCCGCTGATCGGTTCGTTCGTGCAGCTTTTCTCCGCGTGGTTCGGCAAGCGCATCGGCAAACGCAAGGTCATTATCCTGAGCGGCGTAATCCTGCAGGCGCTGTTGTGGCTGCCGATCATCTGGTTGCCGTATTTTTTTCCCGACCATGCCGTGTCCATTCTGCTCGTCTGCGTCATCCTCTACGCCGCCGCCGGGCACGTGGCGACGCCGGTGTGGAGCAGCCTAATGGGCGACCTGGTGCCGGACGGCAGGCGCGGCCAATATTTCGCGCATCGCACCGCGCTTATGAATCTGGCCTCGTTCCTGGCGCTGGTCGGCGCCGGAGCGTTGCTGGATTACTTCCGCGCCGGCGGCGCAACCCGCCTCGGTTTCACGCTGGTGTTCAGCGTCGCGGCGCTGGCGCGCCTGCTATCCGCCTACCATATCAGCCACATGATCGAACCGCCGCATCCGGCGGGCAGGCCGATTTCCTACAAGGGCCTGCTGCAACGCATCCGTCAGTCCAGTTTCGCGCGCTTCTCGCTGTTTTTCGCGCTGATGAATTTCGCCGTGTACATCGCCTCGCCGTTCTTTACCGTGTACATGCTGCGCGACTTGAAGTTTTCCTATCTGCAATTCATGGGCGCCACCGCGGCGGCGGTGCTCATGCAGTTCCTAGCGCTGCGCGCCTGGGGTTACGTGAGCGACACCTTCGGCAATCGCCTGATCCTGGCGATCGCCGGGTCGAGCATCGCGCTGTTGCCCGCGCTGTGGCTGATATCGACCAATTACTGGTACATCATCGCCGTGCAAATGCTCAGCGGCTTGAGCTGGGCGGGATTCAGCCTGAGCGCCGGCAATTTCGTGTACGACGCGGTGGCGCCGAGCAAGCGCGCCATGTACGTGGCGCTGCACAACATATTGAGCAGCGGCGGCGTGTTCCTCGGCGCGCTGCTGGGCGGTTTTCTCGGCCTGCACCTGCCGGCGCAAACGGTGTTCCTGGGTTATCGGATAGATTGGGTGAGCAACCTGAGCTGGGTGTTCCTCATCTCCGCGCTCGCACGCATCGGCATGGCGGCGCTGTTCATTCCCTACTTGCGCGAAGTGCGCCCGGTGCGCCCGCTGCCCGCGCGCAATCTCATTCTGCGCGCATCCCAGTTGAGCGCATTCACCGACCTGTTATTCAACCTGTTCACCCTCGGCCAGCGCAAGCCGATAACCGACAAAGATATGTTTAAGCCTCTCGCACCCAGAGAAAAGAGAAAAGATACAAGAGAAAAGAAATAACTGGTAACAGTACTATTTTCTGGTTATCATTTTCGAGTTTTACTTTTCTCTCGTATCTTTTCTCTTATATCTGCATTTCAAATGGCCCAATACATCTACACCATGAATCGCGTCGGCAAGGTCGTGCCGCCCAAACGCGAAATCCTCAAAGACATCTCGCTGTCGTTCTTCCCCGGCGCCAAGATCGGCGTATTGGGCCTGAACGGCTCCGGCAAATCCACGCTGCTGCGCATCATGGCCGGCGTGGACAAGGATTATCTCGGCGAAGCGCGCCCGCAGCCCGGCATCCGCATCGGCTTCCTGTCGCAAGAGCCGCAGCTCGACTCCTCTAAGGACGTGCGCGGCAACGTCGAGGAAGCCGTCGCCGACACCAAGCGCCTGGTGGATCGCTTCAACGACATCAGCATGCGCTTCGGCGAACCCCTGAGCGACGATGAAATGAACGCCCTGCTCGAAGAGCAAGGCAAGTTGCAAGACGCCATCGACGCCGCGGGCGCCTGGGAACTCGATCGCAAACTGGAAATCGCCGCCGACGCCCTACGCCTGCCGCCGTGGGACGCCGACGTCACGAAAATTTCCGGCGGTGAACGCCGCCGCGTGGCGCTGTGCAAACTGCTGCTGTCCAGCCCCGACATGCTGCTGCTCGACGAACCCACCAACCACCTCGACGCCGAATCCATCGCCTGGCTGGAGCGCTACCTGCACGAGTATCCCGGCACCGTGGTCGCCGTCACGCACGACCGTTATTTTCTGGATAACGTCGCGGGCTGGATATTGGAACTGGATCGCGGCCACGGCATACCGTGGGAAGGCAATTACTCCTCCTGGCTGGAGCAAAAGGAAAAACGCCTGGAGATCGAGGAAAAGCAAGAGACCGCGCGCCAGCGCGCCATGAAGGCCGAACTTGAGTGGGTGCGCGCCAACCCCAAGGGCCGTCACGCCAAGAGCAAGGCGCGTCTGTCCCGCTTCGATGAACTCGCCTCGCAAGAAGTACAGAAGCGCAGCGAGACCAAGGAATTGTACATTCCGCCCGGCCCGCGCCTGGGCGACCTGGTGATCGAGGCCAAAAATCTGCGCAAGACGTTCGGCGACCGCGTATTGATCGACGACTTGAGCTTCAATTTGCCGCGCGGCGGCATCGTCGGCATCATCGGTCCCAACGGCGCGGGCAAAACCACGCTGTTCAGAATGCTGGTCGGCCAGGAAAAACCCGACGGCGGCGCGCTGCGCATCGGCGACACCGTGCAGCTTGCCTACGTGGACCAATCACGTGACACACTGGATGGCAAGAAAAACGTCTGGGAGGAAATCTCCGGCGGTCAGGACATCATCACCGTCGGCAAATTCGAAATGCCCTCGCGCGCCTACGCGGGCCGCTTCAATTTCAAAGGCACCGACCAGCAAAAACTCGTCAAGGATCTGTCCGGCGGCGAACGCAACCGTCTGCACCTCGCCAAGCTGCTCAAGAGCGGCGGCAACGTGCTGCTGCTTGACGAACCGACCAACGACCTCGACGTGGAAACGCTGCGCGCGCTGGAAGAAGCGCTGCTCGATTTCGCCGGCTGCGCCGTGGTCATCTCCCACGACCGCTGGTTTCTCGACCGCATCGCCACCCACATGCTCGCCTTTGAAGGCGAAGGCGTGGTCACCTGGTTCGAAGGCAACTACGCCGACTACGAGGCCGACCGTCACCGCCGCCTAGGCACCGACGCCGACCAACCGCACCGGTTGAAATACAAAAAACTTACTCAATAACGGTTTGATGAATTGCGGCTGTTCAACGTCGGCTTTTCCAATAGCCGGGGCGGCGACGCTGATGCGCTACAGCAACACCCTAACTTCTTACGGATTGGTCTGATACACCAGATTGTATGGAACCGCCGCATGGGAAGGCGACGTGTGGTTTTACGCCAGACAGCGCCTAATTCAGGATTATTGGACAACAGGCCAAAGGTACGCTCAAACTCTGAAATAAAAGCAAGTCCCAACGCCTGATCGGCTTGCATCGAATAAAATACGGTTGCTTCGCGGAGTTCGTCAGCCGCCGCGGGATGAACAAAGAGGCGCTGTACGTGCACGCGTTAGCGCCTCCGCTGCCGGAGCTAATTGAACCGCACCTGACTCAATCTCGGCAATACGCCGCTCGATTTCGGCGGCCCACGCCTTCCACCTCAGCGTCCTCATCAAGGCTCGCGATCAGGCGTTCAGCGAGCTTGGCCCGCTCAGTAGCCGTCAATTTAAGGGCTTCGATCTCAAGTATTTCAATCCGTTTTGCATTGGATGACCCTCTTGGGAGACCAGCGCTTAAGGAACCTCTGATTAATTCAATAAACGTCGTTCCCGCGAAAGCGGGAACCCAGTAAATCGCTGAAATGTAAGCACTGGATTCCGGGTCTCCGCTGCGCTACGCCCGGAATGACGAATTAATCAGAGCTTCCTTAAACATTACCGCTATTCACCCAATTAGTCATCAGATAGCCTTAACAGCTTGCTGAAAAAGTCCATCCAGGCCCGCCAGGAAATTAAGTTGGGTTTCGTGCCTCAACCCAACTTACAGCTACTTGGCGGTGATCTTAATCACGAAAGGACCCGGGTCGAATCTTATCACGTCGGCGGTACTATTAATTCCCACTGCGCTTGAGGTTCTAAACCCAATATCGACATTCGTCGGCTGGGTAGGCACAGTCACGGGTGATGCGAATCTCACGATTCCCAGAATGCGGTTAGCCGCACTGGAGGCTAAGGCTGTGCCGTCCGCCAAACTTACGCCGCTGGGTTCGAGAAGATAAGCTGAGATACGGTCACCCGACTCGGGAATATCGGAGATTACAGAATAAACAGGGCCGCCACCATCTAAGGTATTGAGTTGTACTGTCTGAGTGCCGACCGATCCCACGCTGGCGCCGCATTGGGAGGTGTTGGTAAACACAGCAGATCGTAACAAGCTTCGGTTGACCGTCCAGCATGTGATACCTGAGCCGGCGACTTGACCGGTCTTGGCTGTGGTAAACGTTACGCTGGTTGACACGCTGATGCTGTTGGCAATGAGAACATAGCCGTGGGTATACGTCCCGCCCGGCGGCACGGTGAGAGTGCCTCCGGACAGCGCGGCCGGTGCGCCGCTCGATGTCACGGAAACCGCACTACCGGCGGGGTTATCATAAGCCACCGTGCATGCCCCCAATCCCGCCGCGGCGGTCGGCGTCGGCGCGGTCGGCGCACTGGTGCATAACCCCATTTGAAAAATAGTTATTGAATAGGTATCCGGCTTGAAGTCACAGGTCGCCGACGCAGCAAGATTGACCGCGCCGCCTACCGTCGCGCATGTGTTGAGTGGATCCAGGGTCACGGTAGCGGCGTGGGATGCCGTACCCGCCGACAACACCGTTACCAATAAGGCACCCGAGAGAAACTTTTTAGGCGTTCTCACGTTCATAGTCATTTAAAACCCGCTGGCGGTTACTCGGAAGGCGTTTTGTTTCTGCTTAACGATACGATTCTCGCGGCGCACTTTGTCCAAACGCATTTCTTTCATGCTGTCGAGACTGTAGGGCGTGGCCGTCACGAA
>JBFLZV010000017.1:0-32572 GCA_040756035.1 Pseudomonadota bacterium | reverse complement strand
ATCTGGTCAATCTCATACGCATATCCGGACAAAAAATGCAGCCCGCCAAGACGCTCAACGGCGCGTCCAAGAGCGACTCCGCTTCCAAGCTGGAGGGTCCGCAAATCAATTCGCAAGGCCGCGCCGATGTGGTGGCGGGGCAGGATGCGGTGGACGATCTGCTATCGAGTCTGGGCTTCTGAACTTTAAGATGCCGCGATGGATAACGACAACGAAATCCTGCAAGATTTTCTGGTCGAGGCCGGTGAAATACTGGAGCGCCTCGGCGAGCAGCTGGTCGATCTCGAGGTGCGGCCCAACGATACCGAGTTGCTGAACGCCGTGTTCCGCGGCTTTCACACCGTCAAGGGCGGTGCGAGTTTTCTGGGCCTGACGCCGCTCGTGGAAATCTGCCACCGCGCCGAGGATGTGTTCAACGTGTTGCGCCAGGGCGCGCGGCGCGTGGACGCGCAGCTCATGGACGTTGTGCTACACGTGTTGGATAGTCTCAATGCCATGTTCGACGCTGTGCGCGGCGGCGAAGAGCCGCCGGCGGCGGACCCCGCTCTGCTCGTGCAACTCGAAGATTTGTCCAAGCCCGTCGACGCCGCTGCATCCGCTGTGCCGCCGAGCGCTGTGCAATCCGCCGCGGCGTCTACTACAACACACCTCCCAAGCGAAGATATGAGCGACGCGGAATTCGCGTCGCTGCTCGACGCGCTCGATGAAACCAAGGCGGCAGGCGGCGCCAAGAACACCGCGCCGCCTGCCGCGGCGCCGGTGAGCGGCGACATCACCGACGCCGAGTTCGAGGCGCTGCTCGATGAGTTGCACGGCAAGGGTACGCACGCCGGCGTTCCCCAGCAGGAGCCTGTCAAACAAGAGAGCGCGCCGAGCGCCGCGCCGCTGTCGTCGGACACTGAACATATTACCGACGCCGAATTCGAGGCGTTGCTCGATCAATTGCACGGTCCGGTGAGTAAAAAACCCGATCTCGCCGCGCCGCCTGCGGCTGGTGCGTCCGCGCCCGCCGCCGCGCGTCCCGCCGCCGCCGCGCCCGCGCCGAAAAACGAGGCGCACGAGACGGCGGTGGAAACCACGGTGCGCGTCGACACCAAGCGCATCGACGACATCATGAACATGGTCGGCGAACTGGTGCTGGTGCGCAATCGTTTGGTGACGCTGGAGACCACGCTGGCCGACGAGGAAATGGCCAAGGCGGTGGCCAATCTCGACGTGGTCACGGCCAATCTGCAAATCGCGGTGATGAAGACGCGTATGCAGCCCATCAAAAAAGTGTTCGGACGTTTTCCGCGCGTGGTGCGCGATTTGGCGCGCAGTCTCAACAAAGAAGTCACGCTGGAGCTGCAAGGCGAGGACACCGATCTCGATAAAAACTTGGTCGAGGCGTTGGCCGATCCACTCGTGCATCTGGTGCGCAACGCCGTCGATCACGGCATCGAAATGCCGGAGGCGCGCGTCGCCAAGGGTAAGCCGCGCAACGGCACCGTGTTGCTTGCCGCGGAACAGGAGGGCGATCACATCCTGCTGACCATCGCCGACGACGGCGCGGGCATGGACGCCGAAGTACTGCGCCGTAAGGTGGTCGAGAAAGGCTTGATGGATGCCGACGCCGCCGCGCGTCTCGATCAACGTGAATGTTACAACTTGATTTTTCTGCCGGGTTTTTCCACAAAAACGGAAATTTCCGATGTCTCCGGGCGCGGCGTGGGCATGGACGTTGTGAAGACGCGCATCGCGCAACTCAACGGCGTGGTGGAGATCGACTCGCAGGTCGGCAAGGGCACGCGTATCCTCATCAAAGTGCCGCTGACACTGGCCATCATACCCACGCTCATGGTGATGCTGGGCGCGCAGATTTTCGCCTTGCCGCTGGTCAGCGTGAATGAAATATTCAATCTCGATTTGAGTCACACCAACGTGGTGGATGGCCAGTTAACGGTCATGGTGCGCAATAAGGCGCTGCCGTTGTTTTATTTGCAGCAGTGGCTGGTGCGCGGCGCACGCCATCAGCCGTGCAACGGCTGCGGCCATGTGGTGGTGGTCAATATCGGCATTCAGCGCGTCGGTTTCGTGGTGGATCAATTGCTCGGCCAGGAAGAGGTGGTGATTAAACCGCTTGGTACATTGCTGCACGGTACGCAAGGACTGGCGGGCGCTACCATCACCGGCGACGGGCGCATGGCGCTGATTCTCGACGTGCCGGGGCTAATGAAAAGTTATGCGGGGCATCATGCATAGCGGGGACGTGCAATGACCGTACGCGTTCTGATCGTGGACGACTCGGCGTTTTTCCGACGTCGCGTCGCTGAAATATTGAACGCCGACGCGGAGCTGGACGTGATCGGCAGCGTCGCCGACGGACAGCAAGCCGTGGACAAGGTCATGGAACTACGTCCCGACGTGGTGACCATGGATATCGAAATGCCGGTGCTGGACGGTATCAGCGCGGTGCGCAAGATCATGGCGACGCGGCCCACGCCGATCCTGATGTTTTCTTCGCTGACCAGCGAGGGCGCGCAGGCCACGCTCGACGCCCTGGAGGCCGGGGCGCTGGATTTTCTACCCAAGCGTTTCGAGGACATCGCGCAAGACCGTGACACCGCCAAGAAATTATTGTGCGCGCGCGTGCGCACACTCGGCCAGCGCGGATTGCGCGCTGCGCCGCCGCGCGTTGCGCCGCATTCAGTCAACGGCGTCACACCGGCTACGGCGGCGCGCGCGCCCGCCAAAAAAGGCGCGTACAAACTCGTCGCCATCGGCACCTCCACCGGCGGGCCGGCGGCGCTGCAGCAAGTACTCGATAAATTGCCGGCGCAGTTTCCCACGCCGCTGCTGTTGGTGCAGCACATGCCGGCTAGTTTCACGCCCGCTTTCGCGCAGCGCCTCAATCAACTGTGCGCAATCACCGTGAAGGAAGCGGCTGACGGCGACGTGCTGCGCGCCGGCACGGCGTTGCTCGCGCCCGGCGGGCGGCAGATGGTGATCGAACAGCGCGGCGCCGATTACGTGGTGCGTATCCAGGACAGCGACGCGGGGCAAAATTATAAACCCAGTGTGGACGTGACGTTCAATTCGCTGGCCAAGGCGCTGCCCGGCCAGGTGCTGGCGGTAGTGCTCACCGGCATGGGCGCGGACGGGCGCGAAGGCGCGCGCGCGCTCAAGCAGGGTGGCGCCACCGTGTGGGCGCAAGACGAACAGACGTGCGTGGTGTACGGTATGCCCATGGCGATCGTGGAAGCGGGCTTGGCTGATCAGGTTCTGCCGCTGTCCGAGATCGGCGTCAACCTCGCGCAGCGGGTGTGCTATTAACCCGGTGGTCTTTATTGCCGAGTTAATAAGAACATCAAAAGCTACTGCTATGATGTTTTTAGCACACCTTATTGTTTTTTAATTCGCCCCCACTCTGTCCCGTCCCCTGGGAGGGGGCAGGGATGCATCGTTGAATGGGACTTGTTGATTTAGTAAAGCGGTGATACATGGATATCCTAAGCGTCATCGGGCTGGTGCTGGCCTTCGGCGCCATCCTCGGCGGCCAGGTATTGGAGGGCGGCCATATCAGCAGCATCATGAACGCCACCGCGCTGCTCATTGTGATGGGCGGCGCGGTCGGCGCGGTGATGTTGCAAAGCCCGTTGCCGGTATTCATGCACGCATTGAAGATCGCCGGCTGGGTGTTCATGCCGCCCAAGCTCGCGGCGCGCGAGGCCATCGAGAAAATCGTCAACTGGAGCACCATCGCGCGTAAGGAAGGATTGCTGGGTCTGGAGGCGGTGACCGAAGGCGAAACGGATTTGTTCGCGCGCAAGGGTTTGCAGTTATTGGTGGATGGCAGTGAGCCGGAGGCGATCCGCACGATACTCGACGTGGAACTGGAGGCGCGCGAGCATCACGACATGCAGGCCGCCAAGGTCTACGAAGCGATGGGCGGCTATACGCCCACCATCGGCATTATCGGCGCGGTGATGGGCCTCATTCACGTCATGGGCAACTTGGCCGATCCTTCATCTCTGGGATCGGGTATCGCCGTAGCGTTCGTGGCCACGATCTACGGCGTGGGCTTGGCCAATCTTTTCTTGTTGCCGTTCGCCGCCAAGCTCAAAACGCTGATCGAAGATCAAACGCAATTTCGCACCATGATCGTGGAGGGTATCATCTCCATCGCCCAAGGAGAAAATCCGCGCAACATCGAAACCAAGCTGCAGGGGTATATCCACTAACTACAGGGACAAGGGAAAAGATACAAGGGAAAAGGGTTGAGGAAATATTCATGAATAATAAATTTCTTTTTCCTTTTCCCTTTCCCCTTGTCCCTTTTCTCTGATTCATCATGGCCCGCAAAAAAAAACATCCCGAGCACGTTAACCACGAGCGCTGGCTGGTGTCCTACGCCGACTTCATCACGTTGCTGTTTGCGTTTTTCGTGGTGATGTACGCGATATCTTCGGTTAACGAGGGTAAATACCGCGTGTTGTCGGACTCACTGGTCGCCGCGTTTCGCGCACCGCCGAAGAGCATCGAGCCGGTGCAGATCGGCGACCCCGGCAAGGCGCCGTCCATGCAAAACTCCGAGGAAATGAATAAGCCGTTTCTGATCTTGCCTAATCCGCCGCTGCCGCGCGGCCTGGCGATTGTCCCTAACCAGCGCGCCACCCGGCAACAACAGTACAAGCACATGGAGCAAACGCCGCAACAGCACGTGGAGATTCCTCCGGATAAGGATACGCCGCCCGGCCATCCGGGCGATCCGCAGCAGACGCTACGCTACATCGCCGCTGAAATCGAGCGCGCCATGGCGCCGCTGATCGAACAAAACCTGGCGAGCGTGGGACGCGGCGATCAAAGGGTCGAAGTCGAAATCAAATCCAGCATTTTGTTCGCCAGCGGCAGCGCGCGGCTGGAACAGCAAGCCCTGCCGATATTGGAAAAAATCGCGGAGATACTCGCGCCGTTTCCCAATCTCCTGAACGTGGAGGGTTTCACCGACAATGTTCCCATACGCACGCTCGCTTTCCCCTCGAATTGGGAGTTGTCGGCGGCGCGCGCGGCCAGCGTGGTGCATCTGTTTGCGCAGGCGGGCGTTGCTCCCGAACGCATGGCGGCCGTCGGTTACGGCGAACACCGCCCGGTCGCGGATAACGCCAGCGAGGAGGGACGCAGTAAAAATCGCCGCGTGGTGCTGACTATTTTGGGTGGCGCAGAGAGTATGCGCCCGGTGAAGGACGCGCTGGAAGCGGCGCAGTTGCCGGTGGATGTCGCCGCGCACGGTTTGCCGCCGGAACCGCCGCCTCCGCCTTCCGTGACGGTGCCAGACGATACAATGCCCGTGATAGATACGACGAGTGCATCGCCGCGCATCGCGCCGCCTGTAGTCGCCGCGCCGCCCCCGGTTGCTGTAGCGCCGGCCTTCGTCGATACCGCGCAGCCGCCGGTGACCCTTTTCCAGGAATTGCAGCAAGTGTTCAACGCTATAACGCAGCGTGGTACACCACAAAATGGTGATGCCGTCCCCGGCGGGACATCCGGGTCTTTCACTAACCCCAGCCAAGGCATTCTACCTTGGCCCGTGGCGACTCAGCCGCCGCAATCTAAACCGGCGGCCATAGTGGGGCCGGCTGTACAGCCTGAACCTCCGGTCACTGCTGCAGCGCCTGGCACAGAATCCAGTGTGACCGCGCTCACCGCCGCGCCTCCGCCATCCGCTGCGCCGCCTAACCGCGCACCGGATATGGTGGCCATTCCGGCGCCTATCACTTTGCCATCGGCCATTCAGCCCATCGCGCCGGTAATAAATCTACCCCCGGTCAACCCCGGTACGGCACGCGATGTGCATCAAAATAGCCAAGGAGGCAAATAATGAAAGTATGGGCCTGCGCTAATCAAAAAGGCGGTGTCGGCAAGACCACCACCGCCGTCACGCTCGCCGGATTACTGGCGGCGCGCGGCTATAAGACCCTGCTGGTCGACATGGACCCGCACGGTTCGCTGAGCGCGTATTTCGGTTACGATCCGGACAATAACGCGCAGAGCCTTTACCAGCTTTTTCAGCAGGCCAAAGATCCGAGCGCCGTGCAGCGGCTGATCGGCAAGACGCGCTTTAATCATCTGAGCATCGTGCCCGCCTCCGCCGCGCTCGCCACGCTGGACCGTCAACTCGGCGCACAGGAAGGCATGGGTTTGATCCTCGCCAACGCCCTGGCATGGGCCGACGATTTATTCGATTACGCCTTACTCGATTGTCCGCCGGTGCTGGGTGTGCTCATGGTCAATGCCTTAGCCGCTTGCGAGCGCCTGCTCATCCCCGTGCAAACCGAATTTCTCGCGCTCAAGGGTTTGGAGCGCATGTTGCACACGCTCGACATGATCGGCCGCGCGCGTCGTTTGCCGCTGCAACACACCATTGTGCCGACCTTGTTCGATCGGCGCACGCGCGCCGCGCTGGACAGCGTGCAGGCACTGCGCGAGCGTCACGGCAACGCAGTGTGGCGCGGCGAAATACCCGTGGATACGCAGTTCCGCGAGGCCAGCCGGCGCGGTGTGCCGCTGCCGCTCGCGCAACCCGGCGCGCGCGGCGCGCTGGCCTACGCCGAACTGCTCGACACGCTGCTCGACGCCGACCATGCCGCGCGCTACCAGGCATTAGCGTCATGAGCGCGGCCCCGCAAACCCTGGTGGATGAGCGCGCCGCGCTCCAGGTATATCTGCAAGACTTACTCAGCGCCGCCGCGCCGGTGGCCGATATCGCGCCGGTGCAGATTGAAAGTAGCGGGGTCGTCGCGCCGCACGCCGAGCGCGCGCCGTTCCAGTGCCTGCTGTTCAAAACCGCGGGCCTGTCTTTAGCCCTGCCGCTCGCCGAGTTGAACGGCATTCTGGCTTGGCCGCAAACCGTTACGCCGCTGCCCGGACACGCGTCGTTCTTTTTAGGCATGACGGCGCAGCGTGGCGTGCAAACCAAGATCATCGACATCGCGCAACTCATCATGCCCGCGCGTTACGTGTTTTCTTCCTCCGAACGTCCGCGCTACCTGGCGTTGATCGGCGGACAGCAATGGGGACTGGCGTGCGACAGCGTAGCGGAAGTCGTCACGCTCGACTCGCACCAAGTGCGCTGGCGCGCACGGCGCGTCAACCAGCCATGGCTGGCGGGCACGCTCGTCGAACGGCTGTGCGCGCTGTTGGACGCCGAGGAATTGGTGAAAATGCTACAAGGTAAATAAATTCAGTAAATACAAAAACTTATACAGAAATAGGACTTTTATGGCACGGTTAATGCTTTATTCCATATATAAGGATGCACCGATCATTTTTTGGCGCTCGCTATTGCATGAGGGCAATGTATGAACCACGCGGCACAACGTGCTAAACAAGACCCGCTGATCCAGTGGGTGACATTCCGTTTGGATAACGAAACCTATGGCGTCAACGTCATGCAGGTGCAGGAGGTATTGCGCGTCAGCGAAATCGCGCCGGTGCCGGGATCACCTGATTACGTGCTGGGCATCATCAATCTGCGCGGCAACGTGGTCACGGTGATCGACACGCGCAAGCGCTTCGGCTTAATGCCGCGCGACATGGACGACGCCACGCGCATCGTCATCATCGAAATCAATAAACAAGTCATCGGCATTCTGGTGGACAGCGTCGCCGAAGTCGTGGAACTGCGCATGTCGGAAATCGAAACTGCGCCTAGCGTCGGCAACGACGAGAGTTCTAAATTCATCCAAGGTGTGGCGAGCCGCGAAGGTGAGCTGCTGATTCTGGTCGACCTCAACAAACTCCTCTCCGCGGATGAATGGAAGGAGATGGCTGCTTTATAGAGGACGCGATGGCCGCCGTCGAGGACATCAAGGCCGGACGTCCGGTGTGGCCGACGCGCCCCAAAGAACACACCGGCGCGCGTAAATCCCCGCTGCCGTCCGCGCGGCATGGCGAGACGCCGGCAGAGGCGCCGCGCGCCGACGATCCGGATAAGACGGACGACGATCACGTCGATGAATATGCTTGAAAATATTATGCACGGTCTTTCGTGGGCAGCGGTGCGCGGCGCGCTGCACGACGTGCAGCCGCTGCTGCCGCTCATCACGCTGTTGTTCGGCGCACTGCTGATTAGCGTGCTGTGGGCGCTGATCAGAGTGGAACACCGGTTGCAGAAACAGCGCGGCGTCGCGTCCAACGCCGCGCACACCGAACACGCCGCGCTGGCCAAGGAAATATTCGGCGTCAATGCGCGCCTGGCGCAGCTCGAACAACAACTCGCCAATCTCACCGCGCGCCACGATCAACTGGAACTGCGCGAGGCGATTTCACGCACCTACGAACCGGCCATTACGCTCGTGCACAAGGGCGCCGACGTCGAGGAATTGATAAAAACTTGCGGCCTGGCGCGCGGCGAGGCGGAACTCATCATGACCCTCTACCACGGCCGCCCGGCGGCCAATGCCGCGCAGCATTAAAGAAAAAACACCTAACGCCAAGACGCGAAGACGCAAAAAAGCTTCAATAAAAGCAGTGCGTCGGCTCCGCCTTCGGCTTGAGTCGACCTACATGACTATCCTAATAAACTTCGCAAGTTCACGCTGCGCCATCCTGGCTACGCGTAAAGCCCAGGGCTACATCCGTGTAGCCCGCTCACTGCTTGCGCAGTTCGCCCCGGCGCCGCCTCACCTTAGCGTCTTTGCGTTAGTTCGTAGGTTGGGGTGAACGAAGTGAACCCCAATGATTGCGACGTTGGGGTTCGCGTTGCTCACCCTAACCTATATTTCTTATAATTATTTTGTTTTTCTTTGCCTCTTGGCGTCTTTGCGTTGGGTGTTTATTTTTAATTCTCCACCAATCCCAGCTGCGGTTTCCCCAAATAGTACCCCTGCGCGTAATCCACGCCGTATTGTTTGAGCAGGTCCAGCGTCGGCGCGTCCTCGACGAATTCGGCGACGGTTTTTTTGCCCAGCGTGTGGGCGATTTCGATCATCGATTTCACCAGCGTCTGATCGACCGGGTCGTGCACCAGATGCGTGATGAATGTGCCGTCGATCTTTAAATAATCCACCGGAAGATGCTTTAGATAACTATAGGAGTTGAAACCCGCGCCGAAGTCGTCGAGCGCGAAGCGGCAGCCCAGCGCGCGTAGATCATTCACCATCTTGCGCGTCTGCGTAAAATTAGCGATGGCCGCGGTCTCGGTGATCTCGAAAGTGATGCGTTCCGGCCGCACGCCGGTCGTGCGCAATCTATCCTTGACCAGCGCGGTCAGCGAGGGATTTTGCAGCGCCTGGGCGGAAAGATTGATGTTCACCGCCAGGTGCGCGTGGTGTCGCGGCAGTTCATGCAGCCAATCGATGGCGCTGCCGACCACCCAGAAGTCGATTTCCTGAATTAAGCCCATGCGTTCGGCGACGGAGATAAACACCGCCGGAGACAATAGCTGGCCGTCTTCGTCCACCATGCGGATCAGCGCTTCGTAATGGGTGATCTTGCCCATGGCGATGTCGAGCACGGGCTGGAATACCAGCCGGAATTTCTGATGTTCCAGCGCGTCACGGATCAACGGCGCCCAGTACACGTCGCTTTGCACGCTGCGCACCGCTTTGTCGCTGGGCCTGAACATCTGCACGCGGTTGCGGCCCTGAGTTTTGGCGGCGTAGCAGGCTTGATCGGCGTGCGCGAGAATCTCGGCGGCGGTGGAATCTTCCTGCGGCGTGATCATGGCCACGCCGATGCTGGCGCGGATGTGGTAACTTTTCTTGCCACTCTCGAAATAAAAAGCATCCACGGCCGCTCTCAGCATCTCGCCGATCTCCAAGGCTTTTTCCTCGGCGATATTTTCAACCAGCAGCGCGAAGTCGTCGGAGCTGATGCGCGCCAGCGCGCCGAGATCATCGGTGCGGCGCTTGAGATAGTCCGCCACGCTGACCAGCAGGCGGTCGCCGGCGCGGTGCCCCTCCGTGTCGTTGACGATCTTGAATTGATCCAGATCGAGATACAGCAGGGCGCTGTGGTGTTGATGATGGTGCACGCCGATCACCGCCAGTTCCAAAAGCTGCTCGAGGCGGCGGCGGTTGTACAGGCCGGTGAGTTCATCGTGCGCGGCCAGATATTGCAGGCGCGCCTCCAGCACCCGATGGGTGGCGAGTTCGTCTTGTAACTCCCGCTCACGGCGTTGATTCAGGTCGCGTTCGATCTTGAGCAGTAGGGCGGAAGTGACGCGCGGGATGAGCTGCGCAGCCTCGATGGGTCGAAACAAAATATCGGTGGCCCCCGCCGCGTAAGCGGCGTGCATAACGTCATCGTGGTCGCCGGCGCATGTGCTGAGCAAGATGATCGGGATGCGGCGCCATGCCTCGTTGCCGTGCACGGTACGGCACAGTTGATAAGCGGACGGATCGGAGGCGTACAGTACGATGACGTCTACGTTAACCAGATGGTGCGGCGCCGCGGCGGCGTCCGTCACGCTGTATAGTTGCGTAAATCCGCCGCGCGCCAGCATGTCCTTGACGCAAGCGTCATCCCCGCCTACGAGCAGGATGACGCGCCGCTGCAAATCGTGAAGTGGGATATTTTCCGATGCAGTAACGTCCATGGCGTAACGGCGCCTCCGGCGCGCCGCGGATAGTCTGGAGTGTTCTCTACCATTATCGGCGGGACGGCGGCGCTTCTTGAGCATTCCTTACGAACTTTCTCCCCCTTGAAGAGGGGAAGATGGGAAGGGGGGTGAAAAGCAAAGGCAATGGGAAAGGCGCGATTCTTGCAATATTTTTATAGTGTAATGGACGGCTGACGGGAGACGAAATGCGCTACAAGCAATTATGGTACACGCGCCGGGCCGGCGACGTGCG
Organism: Pseudomonadota bacterium; assembly: GCA_040756035.1. Classification (GTDB taxonomy): domain Bacteria; phylum Pseudomonadota; class Gammaproteobacteria; order SURF-13; family SURF-13; genus JBFLZV01. The sequence continues at coordinate 21,740 of JBFLZV010000017.1, read as the reverse complement.
CGGCCCGTTCCCCGCCGGTCTCATTACACGCTATATCCTGCTGGGCCGCATCCGCGAAACCGACGAACTCAGCGTCGACCAGCAGGAGTGGAAGCCGGTCAGCGCGATGCCGGACATGATCCCCGAGGTCATGCGTCCCAGCGGCGATGCCGAGCTGGAACAGGATCGCTTGCAGCGTCTGCAACAGGCGCGGCGCTGGGAAGACGAGCGCCTGGCCGGTGATCGCCGCTCCGCGCAGCTGCCCGCCGCCGACAACCCCTGGTACAAATTGCGCCGCGGCGAACGCCGCCGCGCGGAAGCGCCGGAACTGCTCCAGCATCGCGCCGTTAAAACTCAACTCCGCAAAGAACAAACGCCCCGCGAAAAATATTGGCCGCGTATGGCGATCGCCGCGGCGATCCTGGCGGCGACCGGCGTGCTGGCCGTTCTTTATCCGCAGCACATTCCCCGTCCCGCCGCGCAGTGCGACGCCGCGCCGCAGCCGCGCGTCAACTGGAGCAACTGCGCGCTGGAAGGCGCGCAACTGCGCGAAGCCGATCTCAGCGCAGCCAATCTGCGTAACGCCAAACTGACCGGCGCCGCGCTACGTGGCGCCACACTGGCCGGCGCCGATATCGCTTACGCTAATCTCGACAACACGGATTTAAGTTACACTAACCTGCGCGGCGCATTGTTGCTCGGTGCAAATTTGCGCAACGCCGATCTTTCCAACGCCGATCTGCAAGACGCCGATCTTTCCTACGCCGACCTGCGCGCCGCCAACCTGGGCGGCGCCAATCTCACCAACGTCAAACTGGATCGCGCTATCTGGTTTGACAGCAGCGTGTGCGCCGCCGGTTCGCGCGGTGTGTGCCTGCCGCAGAGCGGCCTGTGAGAAGGTGCTTGCAATACGGCGCTTCTTGGCGGTAGCATTAACAAATTATATGAGCAAGATCGCCTACAATGTTGCACTACCTGCGTCAGCGTAACCGGTCCCTGGGCCGCGGCGTCGTCATGTTATTGGTGACGGCATGGCTGGCGCTCGCCTTGCAGCCTTGCGTGATGGCGGCCGTTGCGGTGCCGCAAAACGGTGTGGGCTGCGAGCACATGGCGCAGCCGGGCACGGCGCCGGTCAGTTGCGTGAATCAGTATCATCACGACGGCGCGCAGCCCAGCGGCGTGGCGTTGCCGTCGCCGTCGCTGACCTTGTTTCCCGTCGCCGCCTGGGAACCGCGGCAAACTATTCCGAGCGCCGCGCGTTACTGCGCCGCACAGCTTTCTTCTCGTTCCGATCCCCCGCCTCTCGTAAGGTTCTGCGTCCTGCAAGTTTGATCGCCCGCCTTTAAGTTTATCCCTAAACTTCAAAGGAGAGCGATTATGTCTAATTCACCGGCCCGCGCGGGCTTGTTCATTGTATTGTTATTAGTAATGTGGGTGTTTTCCGCGCGCGCGGAAAACGCCGCCGACCCCCTCACGTTGCGCGAGGCCGAGCAACTGGCCTTGCAAAACGATCCCGCATTGCCGCGCTTCAACGCCTTGGCGCAGGCGCAGCAGGAGCGCGCCGTCGCCGAAGGGCAGTTGCCCGATCCGCAATTGACCGTGGGTGTGCAAGACCTGCCGGTCGACACCTTCAGCCGCAATCAAGACGACATGACGCAGGTCCAAGTGGGCGTGCGGCAGACCTTTCCGGCCGGCGATACCTTGGCGCAGCGCGGCAAGCAGGCCGCGGCATTGGCCGATGCCGAGAGTGCGCGCGCCCTCGACGCGGCGCGCAAGGCCGTTCAAGCGGTGCGTGCCGCGTGGCTGGAGGCGTATTACCAGGCTCAAGCCGTGCAACTCGTGCGTCAGGCGCAGAAATTATTCGCGCAAGTCGCCGACGTCACGCAGTCGCAATATAGCGCCGGTTTCGTCACGCAGCAGGACGTGATCGGCGCGCAACTCGAGTTGAATCTGTTGCAGGATCGCGAGACCGGCATCGTCGCGGCGCGCGAAGCGGCCATGGCGGAACTCGGCAAGTGGGTGGGCAGGCATCAGCTCATGCGTAGTTTGCCGGAAGAATTGCCCGCGTTGACCGATCCCGGTGCGCGCGAGTTGATCGAGACCGCACTCGACGCGCATCCGTCCATGCAGGTGGAGGACGCGCTGGTGAACGCCGGGCAGCGCGGCGTCGATCTGGCGCGCGCGCAATACAAGCCGAGCTGGGAGGTCGATCTCAGCTACGGGCAGCGCAACGGCGAGCGCGCCGACATGGCCTCGGCGCTGGTCACCATCGACCTGCCGATCTTCACCGACAAGCGTCAGGATCGCCGCCTCGCCGCCAGCCAGCAGGAAGTCTACGCGGCGCGCTACGCGCGCGATGAGCGCAGGCGTGAATTGCTGCACATGCTGGAGAGCGAATACGCCGCGTGGACGCGCCTCGGCGAGCGCGTGGACTATTACGAAAAAACCGTGTTGCCGCAAGCGGCGCAAAACGCCGCGTCGGCGTTGCGCGCCTATCAAGCCAACGTCACGCCGTTTTCCGATCTGATACGCGCCCGCGCCACCGAACTGGAGACGCGCCTGCAAGCGTTGCGCCTGCGCGTGGATCGCGCCAAGGCGCAGGCCAATCTGTTGTACTTGGCGGGAGACACGCCGTGAAAAAAATCATAATAGTCATTTTACTGTTGGCGCTGGGCGCGGCGGGTATCGCCGTGCAGCATTATGCAACGGATGGAAGAAAAACGAATGCAACACAGCAAGCCGCGCCGGGTAAGAAAATTCTCTTTTACCGCCACCCCATGAATCCGTCCATCACATCGGATAGGCCCGCCAAGGACGAGATGGGCATGGACTACACGCCGGTCTACGCGGATGGCCAAGAGCAGGGCGCGCCGGATGGGGCGGTGACGATCTCGCCCGCGGTAGTGAACAACATGGGCGTGCGCATCGCCGCTGTCGAGCGTTCCCCATTGCCGCGCCGGATCGAAACGGTCGGTTACGTCGGCTACGACGAAGAGCGCGCACACCACGTGCACGTGCGCACCGAAGGCTGGGTGGAGCGCTTGTATGTGAAATTCGCCGGTGCGCGCGTGCGTGCCGGCGACCCGCTGTTCGATCTCTACGCGCCGAAGCTGGTGAACGCGCAGCAGGAATATCTGCAAGCCTTGAGCACCGGCAATAAATTTCTGGCCACGGCCTCGCGTGAACGCTTGCGTGCGCTGGGCGTGTCCGCCGCGCAAATCGATGCGCTGGAAAAATCGCGCCGCGTCGAGCAGCTTGTGAAAGTCTACGCGCGGCAAGACGGCGTGGTGCGCGATTTGAATATCCGCGAGGGCATGTTCATCGAGCCACCCACCGAAGCAATCAGCTTGGCGGATATTTCCGCGGTGTGGGTGCTAGCCGACGTATTCGAGGGTCAGGTCGGCTGGGTAGCGCCCGGCCAGGTGGCCGAGGTGCGTCCGGCGTATCAGCCCGGCAAGGCATGGAAGGGTCGCGTCGATTACATCTATCCCGGCCTCGATCCCGTCACGCGCACGCTGAAGGTGCGGCTGCGTTTCGACAATCCCGGTGAAATTCTAAAGCCTAATATGTACGGCGCCGTGACCATATTCGCCGACATGCGTCAGGGCGTGGTGCACATCCCGCGCGAGGCATTGATACGCGACGGGCGCGAGGAGCGCGTGATACTTGCATTGGGCGACGGCAAGTTCGCGCCGCGCGCGGTGCGCGCCGGCGCGGAGTCCGGTGAGCGTGTGGAAATTCTGCAAGGTTTGGAGGAGGGCGAGCAGGTAGTATCCTCCGGTCAATTCTTGATCGATTCGGAAAGCAATCTCAAGGCCGGGTTCACGCGCATGACGCCGGTGGCGTCCGAGCCGATGCAGGAAATAAAAAAAGCCGCGCAAGGCGAAGGCGTGGTCAACACCGTGGATGATAAAAAAATCAACATCAGCCACGGCCCCATCGAGGCGTTGAACTGGCCGCCCATGACCATGGACTTTCAACTCACTGATCCCGCGCTCGCGCAAGGAGTAAAAGTCGGTGACAACGTGCAGTTCGAGTTTCACGAGGGTGAGGGCGGCCGCTACGTCGTCACCAAGATCAATCCGAAGGCCGCGCCATGATTGCACGGCTCATCCAATGGTCGATCAAAAACCGCTTCCTGGTGTTGCTGCTCAGCGTGCTGCTCAGCGCCTGGGGTGTGTACGCGGTGAGCCGCACGCCGGTGGACGCGCTGCCCGACCTGTCCGACGTGCAGGTGATTATCAAGACCACTTACGCAGGTCAAGCGCCGCAGGTGATCGAGGATCAAGTCACCTATCCGCTCACCACCACCATGCTGTCGGTGCCGGGCGCCACGGCAGTGCGCGGCTATTCGTTCTTCAACGATTCCTACGTGTACGTGCTGTTCAAGGACGGCACTGATCCGTATTGGGCGCGCTCGCGCGTGTTGGAATATTTAAGCCAGGTGGCGGACCGCCTGCCGCAGGGCGCACGCACCGCCATCGGGCCGGACGCCACCGGCGTGGGCTGGATTTATGAATACGCGCTCATGGATCGCGGCGGCACGCACGACCTCGCGCAACTGCGCAGCCTGCAAGACTGGCTGATCAAATTTGAACTGCGCGCCATTCCCGGCGTCGCGGAAGTGGCGACGTTGGGCGGCATGGTGAAGCAATATCAAGTGGTGGTGGATCCCAACCGGCTGCGCGCGTACAACATCCCGCTCGCCACGCTGCGCAGCGCCATCGAGCAGGCCAATCAAGAAACCGGCGGCTCGGTGATCGAGATGGCGGAGGCGGAATATCTGATCCGCGCCAAAGGTTATATCTCCAATCTGGAACACCTGCGCACCGTGCCGGTCGGCGTCACCGCCAACGGTACGCCGTTGCTGTTGGAAGACGTGGCCGAGGTGCGCCTGGGGCCGGAACTGCGCCAGGGCCTCGCCGAATTGAACGGTGAAGGCGAGGTGGTGGGCGGCATCATTGTGATGCGCTACGGTGAAAACGCGCGCGCGGTCATCGGCGCGGTCAAGAAAAAACTCGCGCAGATTGCAAAACGTCTGCCGCAAGGCGTGCGAATCGTGGAAACCTATGACCGTTCCGCGCTCATCCAACGCGCGGTAAATAACCTGCGCGAAAAGTTGATCGAGGAATTCATAGTCGTCGCGTTGGTGTCCGCGGTGTTCCTGTTTCATCTGCGCTCCGCGCTGGTCGCCGTGGTCGCCTTGCCGCTGGGCGTGCTCACCGCGTTCATCGTTATGTATTACCAAGGCATCAACGCCAACATCATGTCCCTGGGCGGCATCGCCATCGCCATCGGCGCCATGGTGGACGCCGCCATCGTCATGATCGAAAACGCGCATAAACACATCGAGCGTAATCCGCACCGCGAACGCTGGGCCATCATGCAGCAAGCCGCCACCGAAGTCGGGCCGCCGCTGTTCTTCGCCTTGCTCATTATCACGTTGAGCTTTCTGCCGGTGTTCACGCTGGAAGGCCAGGAGGGGCGCTTGTTCGCGCCGCTCGCCTACACCAAGACCTACGCCATGGCGGCGGCGGCCGGATTATCCGTCACGCTGGTGCCGGTGCTGATGGGTTATTTCATCCGCGGCCGCATCGCGCCGGAGCATAAAAATCCGCTCAACCGCGTACTCATCGCGCTTTATAAAAAAGCCATCGCCGGCGTGCTGCGCTTTCCCAAGATCACGGCGCTGGTAGCGCTGTTGCTTGTCGTCAGCATCGCTTTTCCCTACGCACGGCTCGGTTCCGAATTCATGCCGGATATGGACGAAGGCGATTTGATGTATATGCCCACGCTGCTGCCCGCGGTGTCCATCGGCAAGGTGCAGGAATTCCTGCAACAAAGCGACAAGCTCATTAAAAGCGTCCCGGAAGTAAAAACCGTGTTCGGCAAGGCCGGACGCGCCGACACCGCCACCGACCCCGCGCCGCTCGCCATGCTGGAGACCATCATCCAATTCAAACCGCGCAGTGAATGGCGCGCGGGCATGACACCGGAAAAATTACGACAGGAATTGGATCGCATCGTGCAATTCCCCGGCGTGTCCAACGTGTGGGTGATGCCGATCAAGACGCGCATCGACATGCTCGCCACCGGCATCAAGACACCGGTGGGCGTGAAGATCAGCGGGCCGCAACTTAGCCGCATCGATGACATCGGTAAACAGTTGGAACGGGCGCTACGCAACGTGCCGGGCACCACCTCGGCCTACGCCGAGCGCGTGAGCGGCGGGCGCTACATCAACATCGACATCGACCGCCGCGCCGCGGCGCGCTACGGTTTGAACATCATGGACGTGCAGGACGTGGTGCGTCTCGCGGTGGGCGGCATCGAACTCACCACCGCCATCGAAGGGCGCGAGCGCTATCCCGTCAATCTGCGCTACCCGCGCGCGTGGCGCGATTCGGTACAGCAATTGCGTGAACTGCCGGTGGTCACGGCGAGCGGCGCGCATATCCCGTTGGGACAAGTCGCCAACATCGAGATCGCCGATGGCCCGGACATGATCAAGAGCGAAGGCGCGCAGTTGAGCGGCTGGGTGTACGTATACACCGAGGGCCGCGATCTCGGCTCCTACGTGCGCGACGCGCAGCGCGCAGTGAGCGAGCAAGTCAACTTGCCGCCCGGCTACGCGCTCACCTGGTCCGGCCAATACGAATACTTCGTGCGCGCCAAGGAGCGTTTGCACTACGCGGTGCCGGTCACGCTCGCCATTATCCTGCTGTTGTTATACCTGAGTTTTCGCAACTTCACGCAGGCCCTCATGGTCATGGGCACGGTGCCGCTCGCCCTGGTGGGCGGCTTCTGGCTGCTGTACGCGCTGGGCTATAACCTGTCGGTGGCGGTGGGTGTGGGTTTCATCGCACTGGCCGGCGTGGCCGCCGAGTTCGGCGTGGTGATGCTGGTGTATCTCGACCAGGCCTACCGGCGCTTGCAGCCTAAGACATTCGCCGAACTGCAAGCCGCCGTGATCGAAGGCGCCGCCGTGCGTGTGCGCCCACTGGCCATGACCGCCGCCGTTATCCTTGCCGGCTTGCTGCCCATCATGATCGGCGGCGGCGCCGGCTCCGAAGTCATGAAACGCATCGCCGCCCCCATGGTCGGCGGCATGATTACCGCGCCGCTGGTGTCGTTGTTTTTGATTCCGGCGCTGTATTTGCTATGGAAGGCGCGCGGCCTGCCGTCGCGCAGTTTATAGAATACGGCTAAGGAGGATAAAAATTACTTATATCTTGCTATTCTCATAAAAGAATTCAATTGATCAGAGTCTTTCGCACAACCAGAGAATGTCTTGTTTTTCTTCTGATGTGAGTACGCCATCCGCAATTGCATTTTCGACAACTGGAAGCAGTTCGTTATATGGGTGACGATCCTTTAACTCTTTGTGTTCGGCTAGCCATAAGTTCAAGAACCCGACTTCCGTTCTGTTTATCAATGAGTCAACCGAAATGCCTTCGATGATGCCGAGCAGTGAGTTGATGGATCCTCAAGGCGGGAGCGCCCCGTGAATTTGAAGTATCCGCGATGATCGGTATGCACGGACCCCCAGATTTGAGATGGCTAATGTTCTATGCTCATATATAACTTTCATACAGTCAATAGGTTACGTTTTTTTAGGGCATCCTAAGGATGCTTGATAAGCCATCATCCACGCTACTCGATCAGGTGCGCGGGAAAATCCGCACGAAGCACTATAGCATTCGCCTTGAGTAACCTTGTTGGGGTTGATTAAACGCTTCGTTCTATTTCGTGGCATGCGGCATCCCAATGCTCGGTAAGCTATAGAAAATAGTCTGGTCGGCGGCATGATTACCATTCGTTGCGTAATTCGTGGAAGTTGGTTAAGGGGTGAAAATTAAAAATTCAAGGGCTAAAGATTTGAAGAAAGGTGCCGTTTTAGTACGTACTATGAGTACGCAATTCGGCCTACAAAGAACAAGTCCCGTCGCAGGCGTGCCTTTCGCCGTCAGGGCGGAGGTGAAAGAATCATCCGCCGAGGATCAGTGTGACGTCAAGCCTTCCCGGCACAACATAATTAGGGAGGGCTGGTTGGGCATGCGGCAGCAGGAGGTCAACGTAGAGGGGTTGACCAGTCAAACGCTTACTCGCAATGTTCATCTGCTGCGCTCGAAGGCGAGCCGTTACGCCATTTACGGCACGTTGATCGCGTTCAGCGCCATCGTGCTCGCCACGCTGCTGGTCAGCCGTTATCAATTCGGCGAGATTAGCCTTGATACCCTGACGCGCGCGCAGCAAAGCAACGCCGCGTTGTGGCTGCTCGACATCATGCCGTTCGCGTTCGCGCTGTGGGGCCAGTATGTGAGTTCCATTATGGCCTACGAGGCCGGGGCCATGGTGGTCGACCAGACCAGCGATCTGCGCGCCCACACCGCGGCGCTCGAATACGAGGCGGCCTACGGCACCACCCACGACGCCCTGACCGAATTGCCCAACCGCGTGTTACTGCGCGACCGCGTGGTGCAGGCGCTGATCGTGGCGAGCCGCGAAAAAACGCATCTTGCCTTGCTGCTCATGGACCTCAACGAGTTTAAGGAGGTCAACAACACTCTCGGCCATTACAACGGCGACCGCTTATTGAAACAAGTCGCCACGCGCTTGCAAGGTGTGATCCACGAACCCAACACCGTAGCGCGCCTCGGTGGAGACGAATTCGCCATCTTGTTGCCGAAGATCGCCGAGCCGGAAGAGGCCGTCACCGTGGCGCGCAAGATACTGCGCGCCCTGGAAGCGCCGTTTTCACTCGAAGGGCTGAGCATCGCGGTGGAAGCCAGCATCGGCATCGCGCTGTTTCCGGAGCACGGCAACGATGTGGATGCGCTGCAGCAGCGCGCCGACGTCGCCATGTACGTCGCCAAGAGCAACAAGAGCGGCATCGTAACGTACGCGCCGAAACTCGATCAGCACACGCCGCAGCGTCTTACCCTCATGGGTGAGTTGCGCCACGCCATCAGCAACAATGAACTGGTGCTGCACTACCAGCCTAAGGTCGATATCAAAGAGGTATGCATTACCGAGGTCGAAGCCTTGGTGCGCTGGCGGCATCCGCGGCACGGCTTCATGCCGCCGTTCGATTTTATCCCGCTTGCCGAGCGCACCGGGCTTATCAAGCCGCTCACGCTGTGGGTGCTGAACGAAGCGCTGCGTCAATGTACTTTATGGGATCGAGGCGGGATCAGGCTGAATGTTTGCGTGAATCTCTCGGCGCCCGTACTGCTCGATCCGGAGTTCTCCGACACCGTCGCCGGCATGTTGGCCGCGCATGACGTGGCGCCGGAACGCCTGGTTTTGGAGATTACGGAAAGCGCCATCATGAGCGATCCCGCGCGTTCGCTGCAAATGCTTACGCGTATCGCCGGGATCGGCGTACGCTTGTCCATCGACGACTTCGGCACCGGCTATTCGTCGCTCAGTTACTTGAGCAAGCTGCCGGCGAGCGAAATTAAAATAGATAAATCCTTTGTCATGGATATGCTCACCAACACCAATAACGCCATGATCGTGCGCACCACCATCGATCTCGGCCACAATCTCGGCCTCAAGGTGGTGGCCGAGGGCGTGGAAAGCGAGGAAATTCTTATGTGCCTCAAGGCGCTGGGCTGCGACGCTGCGCAAGGTTATTACATCGGCTATCCGCTTGCCGAGGATAATTTTGCAACGTGGATCAAGCAAGCGCATTGGAAGGCGGCATAGGCATTTCCCTCTTAACTTGACAAGCGGGTCGGCTGTATTACACTGTGAAGCGTGAATACGCGCAAAATGCTCAACTTGCTGCTCGCTCTGCTTCTGCTTGCCGCTCCGGTGCAAGAAGGATTGACGCACGCCCTGGAGCACGCGCATGAGCACGTCGGCGATGTGGTTTATGCGCACGCCGACGCCGATCACACATCGCACCATGCCGGCGCGGGCGGGCACGATGATTCCGCCCCCGGCCATCAAGTCGGTCACAACCACAATCTCTGCGGCGCGCACTGCATGGCGGCGTTGATTTCCAGCTACCTGGCGGCGGCTGTGTTTGCCGCGACCTTGTGCTTCCTGCTCACCATCATGGTGGCCGGAATTGTGTTCCCTCCCGCCATAAAGCCCCCGCGCACGCTCCTCGGCTAAGCATCCGGGCGCGCCGTAGTCAGGCCGCCTCAGCCGATTCTGCGCGCAGCGCGCGCGGAATTTTTTCCTCTTTGCTGAAGGAATTTTTATGCCGGAAATTATTCCGAATTGGCATCCGATCGGGGTGCACTTTACGATCGCGCTGCTGTCGCTGGCCGCCGCGCTCTATTTAACGGCGCCGTGGCTGAAATCCGCCGCGCTGCGCGAACAGGCGTTGATCGTGGCGCGCTGGAACTTGCTGTTCGGCGCGGGATTTGCCATCGTCACCGCCATTCTCGGCTGGCTGGCGTTCAACAGCGTCACGCACGACACGCCTTCGCACGCCGCTATGGTCGAGCACCGCAACTGGGCGCTCACGGCGCTCGCATTGTTTTTGCTGGTGGCGGGGTGGGTGCTATGGCGTCCGCCGTATCCTCGTCCGCGTGTCGTATTCGCGGCCTTGGTGCTGGTCGCATGGGCGGTGTTGGCCGTCACCGGCTGGCACGGCGGCGAGGTAGTGTTCCGCTACGGCATCGGCGTGAAGTCTTTGCCCAAACCGGAACAGGAGGGCGCAGGGCATACCCACGTCATGCCCGATGAACATAGTGCTCAAGATCATGCGCATTGACGCCGCTATAGCTAAGGAGCAATCAGGCGCAGGTTGACAAGACCCGCGCTCGGAGTACACTTTAGTTATGCTGCGTATCAAATGGCTCAACATAGTGCTTGCGTGCCTGCTGGCGACGGCCCCGCTGCAGGGCACGTTGGCGCAAGCCGCGCAGGCGATGCAGCCTGCGGCGCACGTTTCCGATAACGCGCACGCCGCCATGCAGCATGACATGGGCGCCATGCAGCATAACCAGCAGCATAATAGCACCGCGCCGTGCACGCAGCACAAGGGTCCGTGCCCGGCGTGCAGCCTGTGCGGCGCGCACTGCGCCGCGGCCGTTAGTCTGTACCACTTTGTAGCAACCTTCACTTCCGCTGTCGTTACCCTCGCGCCGCCGTTGTTGAAGGCCACTCTCGCGTTACCCCCTCCCGGCGAACCGCCGCGCGCACTCCGCGCTTAATCGCAGCGAACTTTACGTTCGCCTGAAATATGCTCTGCGTGTCGTACTGCGCAGGCGTTGTATTTGATTCAGCCGGAGGTATTTTTATGCATCGTAACGATCATCGATTTACGAGGCGCGATTTTCTAAAGGCCATGGCGGCCATGGGCCTGCTCGGCGGGTTGGAAAGTCTCGCGCCCGCCTATGCCGCGCAGTATGGCGGATTACCTTACAGCGGCGATGCTGGTCAAGAATTCGATCTGCGTATCCAGCGCACGGCGCTGCGCATCGGTGAGCGCGAGGCGCGCGCAGTCACTATCAACGGTTCCATTCCCGGGCCGCTGCTGCGCCTGCGCGAAGGGCAAAACGCCGTGCTGCGCGTGACCAACGCGCTGGACGAAGACACCTCGATACACTGGCACGGCCTCCTCTTGCCGGCGGCGATGGACGGCGTGCCGGGCGTGAGTTTCGCCGGCATCAAGCCGGGCGAAACGTTCACCTATCAATTTCCGCTCAAGCAAAGCGGCACCTATTGGTATCACAGTCACAGCGGCATGCAGGAACAGTTGGGCCACTTCGGGCCGATGATTATTGATCCCGTCGAGCCGGAGCCGTTTGCCTATGACCGGGAGTACGTGGTGATGCTCTCCGACTGGACCTTTGAGAATCCGCACCATGTACTGGCGAAACTGAAAAAGCAGAGTGATTACTACAACTTCCAGCAACGCACGGTGGGTGATTTCTTTCGCGACGTGGCGAAAAACGGCTGGGACGCCACGATGGCCGAGCGTCTCATGTGGGCGCGCATGCGTATGTCGCCGACCGACCTTGCGGATGTCACCGGCTACACCTATACCTATTTGATGAACGGGCTGGCGCCGGAGTCCAATTGGACCGGGTTGTTCCGGCCCGGCGAACGCGTGCGGCTGCGCTTTATCAACGCAGCCACGATGACGTACTTCGACGTGCGCATTCCTGGCCTCAAGATGACCGTGGTGCAGGTGGACGGCCAGAACGTGCAGCCGGTGACCGTGGATGAATTCCGCACCGGCGTGGCGGAAACCTATGACGTGATCGTGGAGCCCAGGGAAGAACGCGCCTATACCATATTCGCCGAAACCATGGATCGCAGCGGTTACGCGCGCGGCACGCTCACCGCGCGTGAAGGACTGACGGCGCCGATTCCGGAGCGGCGGCCGCGGCATCTGCTCACCATGGCCGATATGGGCATGGGCGGCATGCAACACGACATGCCGGGTATGCAGATGAATGGCATGGAGATGAACGGCATGGAGCATGACATGTCCGGCATGGATATGTCGGGTATGGACATGGAAGGTATGGACATGGGCGATATGCAGCCCGGCATGGGCAGCGTGACGAAACACGGCCCCGATACTCACGGCCCTGGCAATTCGATGATCGCCGAGATGCCGCGCAGCCGCTTGCACGAACCGGGCGCAGGCTTGGGGAAAGACGGAAGGCGCGTGCTGGTGTACACCGATTTACGCAGCGTGAAGCCGATATACGACAAGCGCGCGCCTGGGCGCGAAATCGAGCTGCACCTCACCGGCAACATGGAGCGCTACATGTGGTCGTTCGACGGCAAGAAGTATTCCGAGGCCAGGGAACCGATTGCCTTCCGTTATGGCGAACGGCTGCGCCTGGTGCTGGTCAATGACACCATGATGGATCATCCGATCCATCTGCACGGGATGTGGATGGAGCTGGAGAACGGCGCGGGCGATTATCTGCCGCGCAAGCACACCATCAGCGTGAAACCAGGCGAGCGCTTGTCCCTGTTGATTACCGCCGACGCGCCGGGCAACTGGGCGTTTCATTGCCATCTTCTTATCCACATGGATTTGGGCATGTTCCGTGTGGTGTCCGTATCCGGCAGCGGCATGGGAGAACACGCATGAGATCAAATAGCATGATGAGCAAGACTATGCGCGGTTGCGTAATCGGGTTGCTGTTGATTCCTGTCGCAGGCATGGCCGCGGAACCGGGCTGGCCTGAGCCGGTGGAGGACAATCCAGTGCTCGGTCTGCTGCTGGTGGATCAGCTTGAGTACCGGTCTAACGACGGCCCTGACACGCTGGATTGGGACGCACAAGGCTGGATAGGCACCGACTACAACAAACTCTGGCTGAAGACCGAGGGCAAGGATCGCCGTTCGGGAGACAACGGAGGAGAGTGGGAGGTGCAGGCCCTCTACAGCCGCCTGGTGGCGCCGTTCTGGGATTTCCAGGCCGGTTTGCGCTATGACAGCCTGTACGGCGCGCAGGATCGTGACCGCGGTTTCGCCGTCGTAGGCTTCGAAGGGCTGGCGCCGTACTGGTTTGAAGTGACGCCGGCGCTGTTCGTGAGCGAGGACGGCGATGTCTCGGCGCGCTTCACGGCCAGCTATGAACTTTTGTTCACGCAACGCCTGATTTTGCAGCCTCGTTTTGAAATCAATGCCGCTGCGCAAAAGGCCGAAGAGTTCGGCGTCGGCGGCGGCCTCAACGATATCGAACTCGGTTTGCGCCTGCGCTACGAAATCCAACGTGAGTTCGCGCCGTACATCGGTGTGTCGTGGACCAACAAATTTGGCAGCACGGCGGACATCGCGCGAGAAGAAGGCGAACGCACCGATGACTTCGCGGTGGTGGCCGGCGTGCGCGTGTGGTTTTAAAAATTTTTCCAACATTCTTAACAAAGGAGATACATCATGAGAACGACACACTTAGCAATAGCCATTATCCTCGGCGTGATGAGCGCGCCGCTCTATGCCGATATGGATGGAATGCACGGCCAGGGTGAGTCCATGGGAGGTATGAACATGGGCGACATGAAGGATCAAAAGATGTCCGGCATGGGCGACCAGACGCCAATGACTCATCGCGGACAAGGCACGGTGAGCGCCCTGGACGCCGCGGCGGGAAAAATCAAGATCGCGCACGGTCCCATCCAAAGCCTCGGCTGGTCGTCGGGCATGACCATGGTCTTTGCGGTGAAAGACGCCGCGCTGCTGAAGGATATCCAGCCCGGCATGAAGGTGGATTTCGAGCTGGAAAAGGAAGGCAATAGTTATCGCATTGTGAATATTGCGCCGGCCAAGTAAAGATATTAAAGGGCGTTATGTCCGTAAGGGCATAACGCCTGATCTACTGAAACGGATGATTACTCTGCGTTCCATGAGATGGCTCAGGCTGGCGCTGGCCGCTTTTCTGGCGCTGACGCTTTTGTGCACGACGCTCGCCCAAGCGGGGCATATGTCTGGCCCAACGCCCGTTGGCATGGAGCAGGTTATGCACGCAACACATTATGCAGGGTCTAAATATCCAGCCATGCAGGGTGAGAATTACACTGGCCAATCATGCGCTCATAAGTGGCTGTGTCAGGCATGTGGGCTATGTGCGCACTGCGCCGTTGTAACGAGGGTATGCTCACTCTTGTGGAGTTTTACTCACTTTTTCCCCATAGATACTTCGTCCGGGTTCATGGCGGACGTTAATTTCCCTCCTCCCAGTGAACCACCTCGATTCTACTTGGGCTGATCAACGGGTACGGCTGTTTGCCGTGCCAGACATCCGCGTTGCGGATGCCATCAATATTTACTTCAGCTATCAAGGAGAAATTATGTGTAAAAAAACGGTGGTTCTCATAAACCTATTAGGGGCCGTGTTTCTCAATATGATCGGAGTGAACTCGGTTCACGCCGTGCCCAGTTTTGCACGGCAAACCGGACTCGAATGTTCGTCTTGCCACACGGTATTTCCGCAATTAACCCCGTTCGGCAGACAATTTAAGCTGCTCGGCTATACCCTGAGCGACGCCGAGGAGGGCGAGGGGAAGCCTCTGCCGGTTTCCGCCGGAGTACAGATCAGTTACACCTCCATTAAGAAATCTGGCATGGATGTCGAAGGGGATAAATTCCGGACCCCACAAATGGCCAGTCTGTATTACGCTGGCAAGGTGTTTTCTAACCTTGGCGCTTTTGCACAGTTGGCGTACGAGGAAGAGCGGCAGCAGACTACCTTGACTATGGCCGATATCCGCTACGCTGATCAATCCACAGTGGGTGGGCAGTCCGTGATTTACGGCATCACCTTGAATAACATGCCCACCCTGCAAGATGTCTGGAACAGCACGCCGGCGTATATGTTCCCCTACGAGCCGGCGGCGATTACGCCGGCGCCTGCGGCGGGACTCGGTTTGGACATGGGCTTGTCCATGAAGGTGGTCGGACTCGGCGCCTACACCTTCTGGAACAACTCTATTTATGCGGAATTGAGCGGCTATCGTTCCCGCGACGGGGGTGAGATGGGTCCCATCCAAGGCACGGCGCCGTATTGGCGGCTGGCCTATGAGAAGCAGTGGGATGATAAAAGCTTTTCCCTGGGCACGTACGGTATGAGTGGCAAGGTGCGTTTGAAGGATGACATGGCGATGATGCTGGGCGATACCACGCGCTACCGCGACATTGCGTTGGATGCGCAATATCAGCATATCGTGGAATCGCATATCTTCACCCTGTACGGAACCCTCATCAATCGTAGGCAAAGGTACGATATGCCCGCGACGATGATGGGCGAACCTGCGATACCGGTAACGAGCAAATCGAACATCCTCCGGGTAAACAGCAGCTATTACTTCCAGCGTAAATACGGACTCACCCTCGGGTACTTCTCCATTACGGGCGATACCGACTCCAATCTCTACGTGAGCGAAGAGATCACGGGTAGCCGCACTGGCAGTCCGGATACCAATGGCGCCATTGCGGAACTCGCTTATCTTCCCTGGGATCATGCCAAACTCTCACTGCAATACACCGTTTACAATAAGTTTAACGGAGCGCGTTCGGATTACGACGGCTTCGGACGTGACGCCTCGGATAACAATACACTTTATACGGTAGCGAATTTTATGTTTTGAGGATATTCGGCGCTAAGCAACATTACCCCTTGGCTCAGCCTGGCGGCTGAGCCAAGGTCTCCTGCGCTGGGCGGAGATATACTTAGAGAGTCTCTGATTTAATCGGAGGCTCCTTAGAACGAGGCATTCTATGACTGAACAAGCGGTGTTAAGTGAAGCAGATAAAAAGGTGCGTATTGCCGGCGCCAGCCTTGCTTTTGTCTTGCTGTCGGTAATTATTCTGGCGCTGGTTTATCTTGCGACCGGAACAACCACTGCGGCCACCGCAACACTGTCTTTTGCAGGCGGGGTTTCCAATATCTTTTTACCTTGTACCCTGCCGCTCGCCTTCATCATCGTGCCCTTGAGTATGTCGCAAGGTTACAGAAAAGGGCTGGCAATGGCGGGTTTATTCGGCTTGGGGTTGACCATCACCCTGGCGTTTTATGGCGTGGCCCTGGCCGCACTCGGCCAATACGTCGGCCTGGACCAAGCCACGCGCATCATGTACGTGGTGGCCGGCGTCGCGGCGCTGTTGTTCGGGCTTTCCCAGTTGAATCTCATAAAGTTCGAACCGCCGTCGTACAGCAAAACACCGCGCTTCATCGAGCAGCAATCTGATTACTTCAAGGTATTTTTCCTCGGCCTGTTCCTGGGTAACGCCGGGGTGGGTTGCCCCAATCCGATCACCTACATATTGCTGATCTATATCGCCGGAACGGGGAACATTTGGGACGGCTTCTGGCTGATGGGAATGAACGGCATAGGCCGCGCCCTACCGCTCATCTTCCTCGCGGTGCTGGGTATTTGGGGCGTCAATGCCCTGCCCGGGTTGCTGAAGCGCAAGGTAACGGTGGACACGTTCATCGGCTGGTCGCTGGTGGCGCTGGCCTCATTCATCACACTGAACGGCGCGTTCGGTCATCTCTGGTATGAAGGCGGGGTGTTTCATGAAGGCTTAAACATGGCCGCAGAGGCCATCGGTGGTGCGCGACTCGCCGAGGCGGACATTCCCATCGAAGACATCGAACAAAAAGTTCCCTTTGCGGAGTGGGGCTATGCGGCGAATTTTCTGCTTACGCTCGGCGTATTGTTTTGGTATTGGCTGAGAAACGGCAAGAAATTTACCATGGGCATGACGGTGGTCTTGGCGATCTTTGTGCTGTGGGGATTGAGCCTGATTCCCGTTGGCATCAAACCGATGTAAGAGGAGGTATCTATGCAGTCCGTTATCAAGAAAACGTTTACCGTCGAAGGTATGCACTGCGGTTCGTGCGCCGTATCTACGGGGATGATTTTGGAAAATATTCCCGGCGTCATCACGGCGCGCGTGGATTTCGACGCAAAAACTGCAGGCGTGGAATACGACAGTGGCCAAGTCACTGTTTCCAATATGAACAAAGCCGTGGAGGGCCTGGTTTGCCGACTCAAAGGAGCGTCAGATGATTAATATTCTATTTTTGACCGTGCCCAATTGCATGCAATGCGCCAAGGCCAAGCACATTATCGAAAAAGTGAAACCGGATTATCCGGACATGGTGATAGAGGAGATCAACGTCATCGAACACCCTGAAATACTCGAGAAATACCGTATCATGTCTTCGCCCGGAATTGTCATCAACGGCAAGCTCGAATACTCTGGCGGAATGGATGAAGCGCCATTTCGAGAGAGGCTGGATAAGCTCTCGGCAAAGCATTAGCGAGGAAATAACGATGCTGAACTATTGGCCGTTCCGCCAGCGCGGACATATTTCGAAGTCCGGAGCCGTGCTGCTGGCCTTTTTAGCCATTGCTGGGTTCTTTCTTTTCACCGAGCATCGCGCTCATCTTTTTGGCGTATTGCCCTATCTGCTGCTGTTAGCGTGTCCCTTGCTGCATCTGTTCCACGGTGGGCATGGCGAAGATCATCAACATAAGGAAGAACGCAAATGAATGATACGCCTGCTTACGGTTTATGGAGTTTGGTGATTATCAACTCGTTGGTATTCATTATATTCGCCTTCAGCTTCACGCATCCTAGGACTTCGCGCGACTGGCGCTCATTCGGCGCCTTCGCCGCCTTCATCGTCGCGCTGTTTACCGAGATGTACGGCTTCCCATTAACGATTTACCTATTATCCGGCTGGCTGGCCAGCTATTACCCCGGCGTGGATTTCCTCTCCCACGACGCCGGCCATTTGCTGGAAACGCTGTTCGGCTGGCGCGCTAACCCGCATTTCGGCCCCTTTCATCTGTTCAGCGCACTGCTGATCGGCGGCGGGTTTATTCTGCTCGCCTCGGCCTGGAAGGTGCTGTACCGGGCGCGCGTGGAGAATGCTTTGGTCGTTACCGGCCCTTACGCGCGCATCCGTCATCCTCAATATGTCGCGTTTGTTCTGATCATGTTTGGTTTTCTGTTGCAGTGGCCGACGCTGCTGACGCTGATCATGTTCCCGGTGCTGGTCTGGATGTATCTGCGCTTGGCCAAACGCGAGGAACGCGAGATGTACGTCCAATTCGGCGCGCACTATGCCGAGTATGCGGCGCGTGTCCCGGCCTATGTCCCCGACGTCGGTTACTGGAGCCGAAGCCGCGGCGCATGAAAGAACTTGGGTGCGTGATTGGAAAGCGGGAGTGACTATCTACTCGAAGGAGGCTGTATGTCCATCGTCAAAGAACGGTTTGCGGTGACCGGGATGCACTGCGGTTCGTGCGCGGTATCGGTAGGAATGGTTTTGCGAAAAATCGACGGCGTGGTCGCGGCGCACGTGGATTTTGCGAGCAAGAGCGTGCAGATAGAATACGACGGTGCGCAAACGAACCTCGCCGACATGAACAAGGCCGTGGAAAGACTGGGCTACAACATCACGCGGCAGTAAACCGTTCTTAACTACGCTGTCGTTATCCTGCGGCTCAGCGAGGCGTCGATGACTTACGTAAGAAGATTCGCGCAAATAAATTTCGCGCTGACGGGTTATTTGGCGTGGCGTCTGGGGGTGTCGCTGGGGTTGTGGCGCAGCCGTATCACGCCCGCGCAAAAATTCAGCCGCACCCTGGAGGGACTGGGCGGCGCGTTTATCAAGCTCGGTCAGGGTTTAAGTTTGCGGCACGATCTGTTGCCCGACGACTATCTTGTCGCTCTGCAAAATCTACAGGATCGAGCAGCCCCGTTCCCCGGCGCCGCGGCGCTGCGCGAAATTCAGCAAGCGTTCGGCAAACCGATCGAAGACTTATTCGCGGAGTTCGACGAGCAGGCCATGGCGGCGGCGTCCATCGCGCAGGTGCACAAGGCGCGCATGCACGACGGGCGTCCGGTGGTTGTGAAGGTGCGCCGCCCCGGCATCAAGGCACAGATAGACCAGGATATGCGGATGCTGAGGATGCTGCTGCGCTGCCTGTTGTTTTTAATGCCCGGCCTGAGACAATATCAGCCGTTGGAAATCGTTCGAGAAATCTGGATCAACCTGCGCAAGGAAACCGATTTTCGCCAGGAGGCGCGCAGCATCCGGCGTTTTGCGGAAGGGTTCAAGAACTCGGCGGGCATTTATATCCCCACGGTCGTAGATGACCTCTATACAGAATCCGTGCTGGTGCAGGAAATGAGCGCCGGTGCGCGCGTGGATGCCCCGGCGCTGGTGGAAAGAGGACAACAGCTTACCGAAGTGTTTGTAGATGCCTACCTGCATCAATTCTTCGTGATGGGCGTGTTTCACGGCGATCCGCATCCCGGCAATCTGTTCATTATGGAAGACGGCCGTATTTGTTTTCACGATTTCGGCCTAACCGGTTTTTTAGATCGCGCCACGCGCAGAAACCTCGCGGCTTTTTTGCAAGCCTTTGTGCATCAGGACAGCGGCTGGATGCTGGACAGCTACCTCGACCTGGGCGTGCTGGGCGGTACGCTCGACCGTGCTGAGTTTCAGCACGGTTTGGATGAACTGCTCGCCGACTACGCGACCTTGCCGCTCCAGGAATGGTCGCTGGCCGAAGCCTTCCTCCGCATCGCACGCCTGGGGCGCGGCCAGAACATCCGCATCCCGCATAATTTGCTGGTGTTGATGCGCACGCTGTTCTTGATGGAAAACGTCGTGCGCACGCTTAATCCGAAATTTAATCTCATGGATGGACTGGTGGGCAAGGCTGAACAGGTGCTACAGGCGTCGGTGCGCGACGCCAAACTCGAGGAAATTACCGCTAGATTACGCTACGAAACGAGCTTGGCCGTGCAAGACATGCCCGCGTCATTAAGCGCGCTGGTGCGGCGGCTGCGCACCGAGGGTTTGCAATTACGCTTGCACCATCACGGACTGGAGGACTTGGAGAGCCACATCGACCGCAGCAGTAACCGCATGGCGCTCGCCTTGGTTACGCTGGGTTTATACATCGCCGCTTCGCTGCTCATGCAGCACAGCCTCGGACCGCGGCTGGGCGAGGTGCCCATGCTCGCCGTGTTCGGCTACGCGCTGGCCTTGTGGTTCACCTTTCGCCTGGTGCGCGGAATTTCGCGCTCGGGGCGGTTATAAGCGAGAGCGGTTACGTTTTTCGAACGGGTACGGCGAGCGGATTTATTTGTGAAAATTATCCGCTGCATACACGGTGTTTTGCAGCAGCGTCGCCACGGTCATCGGGCCGACGCCGCCCGGTACCGGGGTGATCCAGGCGGCGCGCTGTTTGGCCGCGTCGAATTCCACGTCGCCGACCAAGGCGCCGTGCGCGTCGCGCGTGATGCCGACGTCGATCACGATGGCGCCAGGTTTGATCCATGCGCCTTTAATCAATCCCGGTTTGCCCACCGCCGCGACCAGTATGTCGGCGCGCGCCACGTGCGCGGACAAGTCTTGCGTGAAGCGGTGGCAGATGGTGACGGTGCAACCGGCGAGCAGCAGTTCCAGCGTCATGGGCCGTCCCACGATGTTGGACGCCCCTACCACCACCGCGTGCTGGCCGCGCAACGCCGCGCCGGTGTTTTCCAGCAGTGTCATCACGCCGCGCGGCGTGCATGGACGCAACAGCGGCAGGCGCAACGCCAGACGCCCGACGTTATAGGGATGAAAGCCGTCCACGTCCTTGTCCGGGCGGATGCGCTCGATCACGGTTTCGCTGTCGATGTGCGCCGGCAGCGGCAACTGCACCAGAATGCCGTGCACGGTGGGATCATTATTTAAGGCATCGATCAGCGCCAGCAATTCCTCCTGGCGTGTCGCGGCAGGCAGATCATGCGCCACGGATAGAATACCGACCTCGGCGCAGGCGCGGCGCTTGGCTTGCACATAAACCTGCGAGGCCGGATCGTCGCCCACCAGCACCACGGCCAGGCCCGGCGCGGGCAAGCCCTGCGCCAAGCGCTGTTGCACGCGCTGTTTCAGGTCCAGACGTATGGCGGCGGCGATGGCCTTGCCGTCGATGATTTGTGCGCTCATGGTTCGGGGTAGGGTAGGCGTTATGCGAGTTGCGCGTAATCATCTCACGTTCGGGCTTCGCCACCAAGGCGTGCAACCTAATAAAGCTACTTTGGCCTGCCCCGGCCTGCTAAAATTAGCATCTTGTCACACTTTCGCGGGGCTTTCGCAAGCCCGAAAGCAGCACTTCGGGGTATAGCGCAGTCTGGTAGCGCGCCTGCTTTGGGAGCAGGATGTCGGGGGTTCGAATCCCTCTACCCCGACCACCCCTCATCCCCATCCCTTCTCCCGGAGGGCGAAGGGGGCGAGCCGAGGCGCTTGCGCGCACTTA
>JBFLZV010000016.1:0-33645 GCA_040756035.1 Pseudomonadota bacterium | reverse complement strand
CCGGTGAATAGCGTTGACTGCTCATGGATCTTCCTCCTATGCTCGAATTATAAGCTGGAGGTGTCCACTAGACCGGGGGAAGTCCAAATTATAAGCTGGAGGTGTCCACTAGACCGGGGGAAGTCCACTCTCTCACCCCGGATGCGCTACAATTCGTGGTTAGTGATTTCACGCATGTTAGTAGTTGTAGCTCCCTCTCTCACCCCGGATGCGCTACAATCAGACGCGCGCCGCCAAAGCCGCAGGCCATGTTGTAGCTCCCTCTCTCACCCCGGATGCGCTACAATACCCACTTGCGTCGTCTGGGGTTGCGTTTTGTTGTAGCTCCCTCTCTCACCCCGGATGCGCTACAATACGGACGCTGTGCTGCCTTATTCCGGGTCGGTTGTAGCTCCCTCTCTCACCCCGGATGCGCTACAATGAATTGAGCGTGGCGGAATGCGCGGATTTGGTTGTAGCTCCCTCTCTCACCCCGGATGCGCTACAATCTCGCGGTGAACCGTGACGACTACGATGCGGTTGTAGCTCCCTCTCTCACCCCGGATGCGCTACAATATGCATCCCGCATGTTTTCGCGCACGCTCGGTTGTAGCTCCCTCTCTCACCCCGGATGCGCTACAATGCTCGGCATCGTTGGATGCCACTGCCTCTTGTTGTAGCTCCCTCTCTCACCCCGGATGCGCTACAATCGCGCAGCAACTCGCCGCGCTGAAATGCAAGTTGTAGCTCCCTCTCTCACCCCGGATGCGCTACAATTCGCGCAAAGCGTAGCCTTTCCCCAAAGTTGTTGTAGCTCCCTCTCTCACCCCGGATGCGCTACAATCCACGGTCGTGCTCACCGCAGTGTACAACGGTTGTAGCTCCCTCTCTCACCCCGGATGCGCTACAATTGGTTGGTTCGAGAGGTGGCTGGCACAGGAGTTGTAGCTCCCTCTCTCACCCCGGATGCGCTACAATATTGATTCCAGTCTCATGCTCATGTCACCTGTTGTAGCTCCCTCTCTCACCCCGGATGCGCTACAATTTTGCTCGGCTAATTTCACGGTTCACTGTAGTTGTAGCTCCCTCTCTCACCCCGGATGCGCTACAATGCTCGGCATCGTTGGATGCCACTGCCTTTTGTTGTAGCTCCCTCTCTCACCCCGGATGCGCTACAATTACACTGGCGCGCTTATTCGCGTCTGCGGTGTTGTAGCTCCCTCTCTCACCCCGGATGCGCTACAATCAGACACCAGGAGAAACTATCGTGATTACTGTTGTAGCTCCCTCTCTCACCCCGGATGCGCTACAATTTCTTCGCGAACGTCACCCTCGGCGACGGGGTTGTAGCTCCCTCTCTCACCCCGGATGCGCTACAATTACCGGGTGTGGCGCCTGTCCCTGGCCAGTGTTGTAGCTCCCTCTCTCACCCCGGATGCGCTACAATACGCGCGACGTGGGCGACATTTATACAGACGTTGTAGCTCCCTCTCTCACCCCGGATGCGCTACAATAGAGGACAACGCCATGACCACCGAATCACCGTTGTAGCTCCCTCTCTCACCCCGGATGCGCTACAATTACGGGTGCGAAATCCTGCCCCCGCTACCAGTTGTAGCTCCCTCTCTCACCCCGGATGCGCTACAATCTGCCGGTCGGTTACGACTTCAAGGCGTATGTTGTAGCTCCCTCTCTCACCCCGGATGCGCTACAATCGACTGTATGGCTTTCTCGGTTTGCTCGGAGTTGTAGCTCCCTCTCTCACCCCGGATGCGCTACAATTTCTTATGCTGCATTCTCTGAGCCGAGAGCGTTGTAGCTCCCTCTCTCACCCCGGATGCGCTACAATGGGCGAGCGCAAGGAGCCGCTCGTACCCGGGTTGTAGCTCCCTCTCTCACCCCGGATGCGCTACAATCGCGTTCCGCGTCGCGGTCGAAATCGTTGTGTTGTAGCTCCCTCTCTCACCCCGGATGCGCTACAATTGCGCCGCGCAGCAGGTCGTCGTCAATTACGTTGTAGCTCCCTCTCTCACCCCGGATGCGCTACAATCCGCACCCTTCTGCACACCACACGCGCAGTGTTGTAGCTCCCTCTCTCACCCCGGATGCGCTACAATATCTCGGCGGATTTCGTGGACAAGAAGCAGGTTGTAGCTCCCTCTCTCACCCCGGATGCGCTACAATGCAATAAAACATCCGCAACCGCCGAATAGACGTTGTAGCTCCCTCTCTCACCCCGGATGCGCTACAATACCGGACACGTGGCATTGCGCGGCAATGCCGTTGTAGCTCCCTCTCTCACCCCGGATGCGCTACAATCAACATCTTCGTCAAAACAGCGGATCATGTGTTGTAGCTCCCTCTCTCACCCCGGATGCGCTACAATACCGTATTGACTCACCCCGTTAACCTGATTGTTGTAGCTCCCTCTCTCACCCCGGATGCGCTACAATTCAAGTTCTTTTTGCCTTTCAGCGTACTCTGTTGTAGCTCCCTCTCTCACCCCGGATGCGCTACAATGTCACGACCTCGGGCACGGCGACAACCGCCGTTGTAGCTCCCTCTCTCACCCCGGATGCGCTACAATAGGCCCCACGCAAACTCCCGCCCAGCCTAAACTGGGCGAGGGTTTTGCTTGAAAAATCCCGTTTCAAAACAGCACCATTTGATCGGTCTCGACAGTTTTTTCTTGAAAAAGCGGTAGGCCGACCAGCAGTTTCATGCTGGCGAACTGCTTCTCGGTTATGGACAGGCATCGCACCGAACCATCCGGCGGCAGGTTGTCCACCAACCGTTTGTAATGCTTCTCCAGCGCATCGTTGCCGTTCAGGATACGACCATACACCGAGAACTGGATCATGTCGTAGCCGTCGTTGACGAGAAAGCGGCGGAATATCGTATAGGCGCGCCGTTCCGCCTTGGTGACGACGGGAAGATCAAATAATACAAGCAAGCGCATGAATCGTCGGGTCTCCTTGCTCATGTTTTTACCTGGTGAATGGATAATCCGTTCGCCCTGAGCTTGCCCAAGAGCGGACGCATACATGCGCTCCTTTGTTAATGGTTCGACAAGCTCACCACGAACGAAAACACTTTTTCAGCACTCCAGCCGGTGTTGCTCCAGCCCGATAATATCGGGCAATTCAAGCACCGCTTCGCTGCCGCCATCATAAATGCGTGCAAGGCTTTCTATCATTTGCTCAATGGCGGAAAGGACGGACATCCTGCCGCGCGGCATTGCTACATCCATATTGAGTAGGCCGACCAGCGCGGCCTTGTCTTCCGGGTACAATGCATCATCCGGTTGCGGCGCCATCCTGTAAACGAACAAGTCCACCAGCGGACGGAAGGGTTCAATCACATCGTCCGCCAGGTTGAAGGCATTTTGTTCGCTGGCATGGAACAGACCGATGGAAGGCATCAACCCATGCGCTACCAACCCGCGTGCAATTGCGCCGCGCAGCACCGCATAACCATAATCCAGTGCGGCGTTGGTAAAGCGCACCTGATCGCGGCGGAAATCCTTGCCGAATAGTTGCGTAAAATAGAAGAAGGCTGCTTGCCCTTCCAGATTGTCCGCATCGCCGGAGCGCACCCGCCGCGCGTAGGAATCCAGCCTGTCCGCGCCGTCGCGGCCTGCCATGCGCAGGCAAGCAGCCTGGTTGGCAATCTTCTTGCGCACGATGGCCGCCCAGGTCTGTTTGGCAGCTGGGCGAGGCAAATCGAGTTGCAAACGTAGCCAGCGCGTGGCGCGGGAATGCGGCAGGAAGGACAAAAACACGCCGATCGGGTGATGCGTATCACCCATGGCGAATAGGCTGATGCCGTATTCGCCGCAGGCCGAAAGCACCGGATGGGTGAGCGTGATCTCGCGGTGATTGAGCACGATCACTGCGATATCCTCGAACGGCACACAGGCAGTTTGCTCCTGCTCGATGGCCAGCGAGTAATGATCCCGTCTGAGCCGGGCTGGGCGAGAGATGACAACGCTACGCCAGGTCACGGCGAGTCTCCGGTGGGGCGGGGTAGATATTGCCGAGGACGTCCACGTTGAATTTCTCAAGGCGCACAGCAGTTTTAACGCCAGTTCGGATAAAGCCATCTTTGCCAATTGACTGGCTGCGATCATGAACCCATATTCCAATGTTTCCGGTCGAGCGATCACATCCCGAAAAATATCCTTTTATGGACGAGCCATCCCTGAATTCAGCTTCCAGTAAATCGTTCGGGTACAGTGAATAAAGGAACTCATGTTTATCATCGATCACAGTCCACTCTTCCTCGTCTTTGAATGCCACAATTGCCCGGTCTGGCAATCCCCTAACCCGATGATGCACATACACCGGCACCAGATGGAATTTACTGTCCTTCTTGCTCTTGAACACATCCACGCGCAGCATCGTGTCGTTCTTGGCGATGCCGCCGCGTATCGGAATACCGGAGAGTTTGTCTATTACCATCGTTACGGTGCGCACGATGGGGCCAGTCGGATTGCCATCCCTACCAGGTTTGCGCGGCAGAGCGCGTAACCGCTCGATCTCTGATTTTTCGTCGGCGGTCAAATCGCGCTTGTCTATTTTTGCAGTCTTCTCGATTTCCTTGGCGCGCTTTTCCCGGTCGTCGCGCTTTGCTATCCATTCGCGGAGCATGGCATAAAGTTTTTTGTTACGGTGCGGGTCTATCAGTTTGTCCACGTCGGCAGGTTTGAGATCAGTCACGGCTACCTTTTGCGTGACGCCGCCTGAGGTTTTAAGTTCCTCCGGTTGTGCGTAGATTGTTTCCTTATGTGCCGCGCCGCTGTTGCGCCGTTGTGGTGCGCGCGAGACGAACAGCGGGCGCAGTGCTTCCAGCGCATCCGCCGGGTAAGTGCCCAGTTTTTCCATCTCGGCACGCAAGGTTGCGGGATCATCAATCGAAAGCCGCGCCAGCAGTTCGTCACGAAAACGCGGCCAGGGCGAAGGGAAATGTTGTTCCAGCCGCTCGAACATGGCAGGATTAACAATTTCGCCGGTCTCCACATCCAGGAAGCCATCACGCACTTTTTCCAGATCCTTGCGGCGCGAATAATCAGATAGCCGTTTGACCATACTGTGGCTTGCCGCAGCCACCACAGCGGCATCCAGCGCATGATGGCGGTCTGAGCCGGAGCGCATCTTCATCAGCCCCCAGCGGGCACGCAGGAAAGCCGTCATTTGCCCGCTAAGCACCACACAGCGCTTGGCATCGCTGTCATCGTGCAGCTTCAGGTAACGTTCGACATAGTTTTTGAAGAAGCGACAGATGTAGCGGGTGTCGTTGAGGTTGCGCTCCCTGAAGTCCTTCGATTCTTTCTCGCCGAAATCTTTCTTCAGCAGGCGGTTGCGCTTGGCCTGGCGGTAAGCGTTATTCGATTCGACGAAGGCTACGAATTGCCGCCAGCGTTCGCTGTTGTTCTTGCCATCCAGATATTCATAGGGCGTCATGTTGCCCTTATTACGGTTCTCGCGCACAAGTACTAGCACCCGGTTGTTCTTGCTGTCATCAAAGCTGCGCGACCAAGGTAGGGCGTGGTCAATCTCGACGTAACCTTGCTCGAACAGACGATTGATGTCTATTGGCTCAATCGAGTAGGCGCATTTACCTTGCTGCTCGCGGTAGAGCTGGTATTTCTCAAAGTCCTTGCCTTTGACTGCGCCGGCGATGTTGAACTCGCTAGCGAAGGCAGATTTGTCTTTCTCATTGCGTTCGCGGTAGGCATCTTGTTCCTTTTTGATGTCCCGGCGTTCGTCGAAATTGCGGGATAGGTCGCGCGCCATCTCGATATGTACCTCGTGCGGCGATCCGTATGTCTTTATGAGCGCATTGACCACCTTGCGCGCCTGGTTGAGCGCGCGCAGCACGACCGGGTTGCGCGGGATATCCATGTCCTCGTTGAATTTCAAACGCCCATCCTTGTCGCGCCCGGAATAAAACGACGGTAGATAGGTATGTTCACCTTCGCCGACCTTGTGCAACCGGCTGTGGTGATATCCGGCCTTTTCGCAAGCTTCGTCATAACGCAATCCAGCTTCCATGTGCGGCAGGATGTTGTAGAGCGCTTTGAGCGAGAGATTGCTGAATTTATCGAAGCGCACGGTGAGTAGCGCTTTAATCATCTCATCCTTGTTAGGCAGATCGAGTTTGCTGAGTTCGCATTCGACTTCCTCGTCTTCCTTATATACTGAAAGCACCTTGGCGATTTCATCCAACAGTTGCGGCTTGCCTTCGAGCGCAGCGATCGATATTTTTTGCCACTCCTTTTCCATACCGGCGTCTTTCAGCGTTTTGCGTAATTCCTGCCAGCCTGGGAGCTTAATGAGCCTTTCGTCTTCCGGGTTTTTCGCTTTTTCCTCTTCTTTTTGTTTGTTGCTCGGATAAGAAAGACCAGCAAATTTAAATTCGTCTTTTTGCAGCAACCCGGCTTTTACTAGTGCATTACCGAGTTGTTTGTAGCTGAAGTCGCTAGCCTGTAGATAAGGCATCGGCAGGGCTACGCGCCGTTCAACCTCATTCAGCGGGCGCATCGTGCCATCCACCACGATGCGCAGATTATTGAGGCGGGTCAGCCAGGCATGTTGCTCGGCGGTGAAGCTAGCTTTAGGGGCGCGGTATTCGTTCTTCTCGAAGGTACACTTGCCCAGCATCTTGAGCAGGTCTTGTCCGGAGAGCGCTGGTTTTTGCGCCCAGAACAGCCCACTTTTCTTATCGCCATTCCCGAGAAGCGTGGCTTCGAGTACCGCGGTGGCATGTGGATTACCGAATTCGCGTTGGCGTTTGAATAACTCTTTCATTTCGTCGGCGAGCAATTCACGAGAGAGCGCCTTGCTGTAATCGCCGCGTTTATTGCGCTGGGCGTTGGGAAATTCCTTTAGCATCATTTCCGCAGCGGTGCGGTAGTTTCTTTCTTGCATGAGTCTTTTCGTGCCAGCAAGCCCTTTTTTGACTGCGCCACCCTCTTTGTCCTCGTCGGCCTTCTTCTCTTCGGCGCGGCTTTTCCAGTGGAAACCACGATGCTTGCATAAGTGGTAGAGTACGCGCGCCCATTCCTCGGCATCGAGCCTACGTTCAAGCGCTTCGACTCGCAATTTCCAGAGGTTAGGGGTTTTGAATCCTTTCACGGGTTGTTGCTTGAGAACGTTGATATCGGTGATTAGGCCTTCGCGTTTCAACAGCTGCGCCAGCTTGGTGAGCCGCCAGGCACGACGGCGCAGGCGGCGACGCAGCAACCTCGCCGTGCGGCGTGCGAGGTTGAGCGATTCACCCTTGTCGGCGGTTTCCGCCTTGTCGAAGCAGCGCACGCCAAGGTCAATGATACGATTCTCGCCCAGCACTGCCCACCCGACTGAGGCGATACCGATGTCCAGCCCGAAAGTCAGAGGGCCAAGATTTTTTTGATTGTTACTCTTGCCTGACATGATTTTCTCCTTGATAATAGGAACCGTTGTAGCTCATCCGGGGTGAGAGCCGTTGCTACAATAAAGAATCGAAAGATTCTGTATCCGCCCGGTGGGGAAACCCACCGGGCTTTTATTTATGCCCTGTAAGCCTTGTGTTGTGGCGGCTCCAACCTTTAGGCGCAACGGTTCGTGAACTTCTTAAATCTTTTCCGTCTAGTTGAGCCTCAGCCTTAAACAGCAATGGCTTGTATCACAATATCCCACCATAAGCGCTGCACATAGACCGAGCGCGACTACGTATCCGGTTCGATGCCTTGGTGAACACGGATCCGTCCAGTCTCTATAATCCAGAGACGACCGCTGAGGTTTTCCTGCTTAAGGCCGACCACCAATTGCCTGGCGAGTGCGGTAATTGTACTGATGGTTGCTTTGTTGTCCGGGCGTAACACCACAATGCCTGCGGTCGGCTCAGGTGGGAAGCGCAAAACGTTGCCAAAGTCGAGATCAAGCGTGACGAGGCATCTCTGCTCCCGTTGGCAGACGTCATAAATCGTTTGATCGTCCTTACCAGAAAGTTTCTGATCGTAACCGGTCGAAGTGTCGTGACCCGCCTCGCGCAAGATCCGGGCTATGCCACGCCCAAGATTTTCGTCGAGCGTGAATTTCACGCCGGCTTCTCTATCGGCAGCAGCACATAGCGCTCGCGCGACATTTCGGCACCATAAGCGATAGCGGCCAAAATGTCCTCATGGGCGAGCATCGGGTAATTTTCCAGTAGCTCCTTCTCGCTGATGCCCTCGGCAAGATTATCCAATATTAAGGATACCCAGAGGCGCGTGCCCCGGATGCACGGCTTGCCGAAACAGACTCTTGGGTCAATCGAGATGCGCTTGTGCAGTTCTTCACGGTCCATTGGTAGTCACCGCCAGGACTTTATAAACAGGGCTTGCATTGCTACGGATTAGCCCGGCTGCGCCGATGCCATATAACTATACTTGGTAGAAATCATAGCCACAACTGGCCTTAATATCTTACTTTTTCATCAGGTAACCTTAAGCGCGCCGTTGATCTTGTCGTATGCATTACGGTGTTTTTCTTTGTAACATAACTACTAGCTCACAGAATGAGCTACCGTTATT
This sequence comes from Pseudomonadota bacterium, assembly GCA_040756035.1. Taxonomy (GTDB): domain Bacteria; phylum Pseudomonadota; class Gammaproteobacteria; order SURF-13; family SURF-13; genus JBFLZV01. The sequence continues at coordinate 25,112 of JBFLZV010000016.1, read as the reverse complement.
TTCCTTAATAGTGTGACAGGGCCGTATGAAGCTTTCCCAATGCCTTGTTACGCAAGGCTTGCGGCTTCAGCACTTCGACGTCGGGGCCGTATTTCAGTATATCCATTAATAATTCTCGGTCGTCGGAGTAGGGAATTTCTAGGATGTAGGAGCCATCCGGTTCGAAGCGGCTTTTTTGTTTGGGGTGCCAGGTTTCGTTTGCCACCCAGCGCGCGCGTTCGGGCGTGAAGCGCAGCACGGCGGTTTGGGTTTTGCGGCCGGCGAAGATGCCGTAGCCGCTGCCCAGCACGGCGTCGAGGGTTTTGTCGGGGATGTTGCGCGCTTTTTTGTCGAGTAATGTTACGGTACGAATGCTGTCTACTGAAAAAATACGCAGGGTGTTTTTGCCGTGGTCCCAGGCGTCGAGGTACCAGTTGTCGCGGTAATAGGCGAGGCGCTGGGGCGAGATTTCGCGTGCGCTTTCGTCATTGCGCGCACGGTTGTAATGCGTGATGCAAAGGCGGCGACGTTGCAGCACGGCTTTGGCGATGATTTCGAAGTGGCCGTGCTGCATTTTGCGCGCCGCCATGGGCAGTATGCGGATGCGCGACATGGCCTCTTGCGCGCTGTCGTGTTGTGATTCGAGCAGCGCCTTGATGCGCAGTTTTAAAGGTTCAATGTGCGGCTTGAGTAATCCGGGTCGCAGGTTTTCCAGCAGGTGGTGCATGGTGAGCAGCGCGTGCGCCTCGCTGCTGTTGAACCACAGCCCGGGCAGTTCATGGCGCGGGGCGCGGGGATCGGGATCAGCGAAGCGATAGCCGCGCCGTTGTCTGTCCCAGACGATGGGTGCGTGCATGCGTTCGCGCAGATATTCGAGATCGCGCTTGAAGGTGGCGATGCTCACGCCGAGCGAGCTGAGAAATTTTTGCACCGGGACGATGGAATGCCTGTGGAGCATTTGTTCGATGCGATAAAACCGCTCGGTGCGGTCCATAATTTCCCCAACCTTTAAATAATTTTTCGATGGATCCTTTGCTTAACCGGACCTTACCAACCCGGCGAGTCCGGCCTGTTCCAATGCTTTGTTGAGATGCGCGCGGATGGCGGCGGCGTCTTCGAATTGCAGGGCTTCGCTGAGCAGGCGGCGCGCGTCGGTGTGTTTGAAGGTGCGCACCATCCATTTGACGCGCGGCAGGCTGACCATGCTCATGCTGAGTCCGTCCATGTCCATGCCGAGCAGCAGCAGCGCGGCGGCGGGGTCGCCGGCCATTTCGCCGCACACGGTGACGGGTTTGTGGTGGCGGTGCGCGGCTTCGGTGATTTGCACCAGCGCGCGCAGCACCGCTGGGTGCAAGGTATCGTACAGCGCCGCGACGCGCGCGTTGTTGCGGTCCACGGCCAGCAGGTATTGTGTGAGGTCGTTGGTGCCCACCGAGAGGAAATCGACGCGCGCGGCGATGGCGTCGGCTTGATAGACCGCCGACGGCACTTCGATCATGACGCCGACGCGCGGCATGACGATGGCTTCGCCGGCTTCGATTAATTCCGCGTGGACGCGCTTGAGCAGGCGCATGGCCTCGTCGACTTCGGCGACGGTGCTGATCATGGGCAGTAGCACTTGGAGGTTGTTCAGCCCGAGGCTGGCGCGCAGCATGGCGCGCATTTGCACCAGGAATATTTCCGGATGGTCGAGCGTGATGCGGATGCCGCGCCAGCCGAGGAACGGATTGTCTTCCTTGATGGGGAAGTAGGGCAGCGCCTTGTCGCCGCCCACGTCGAGGGTGCGCAGCGTGACGGGCTTGGGGGCGAAGGTTTCCAGCACTTGGCGGTAGATGGCGCGCTGTTCTTCCTCGCCGGGAAAGCGTTCGCGCACCATGAACGGGAGTTCGGTGCGATACAGGCCGATGCCCGCCACGTCGCTGTTCAGCGAGAAATTGAATTCCGACAGCAGTCCGGTGTTGGCGTACAGGGGCATGTGACGGCCGTCGGGCGTTTGCGCGGGCAAGTGGCGCAGCGCGGCCAGTTCGGCGGTGAGCGCGGCTTCTTGTTGCAGCAGGCGCGTGAATTCGTCGCGCACGGTGGGCAATGGGTCGACGTACACGCGGCCTTGATAGCCGTCGACGATGAGTTCGCGTCCGTCGATGCGCGCCACGTTGAGATCGGCGGCGCCCATCACCGCGGGCACGCCGAGGGTGCGCGCCAGGATGGCGACGTGCGAGGAGCTGGAGCCGCGCACCGATACCACGCCGGCCAGGCGTCCGACCGGCACTTCGGCGAGCATGGAGGCGGTGATTTCTTCGCCGGCGATGATGGTGTGCTCGGCGTAGTGGCGCGGGTGGCGTGTGTCGGCTTGTAAGTAGACGAGCAAGCGCAGGCCGAGGTCGCGCACGTCGCTGGCGCGCTCGCTGAGATAAGCGTCGCCCATCGCTTCGAAGGCGCGCGTGTGTTCGAAGATGGTTTCGCGCAGCGCGCCCGGCGCCCAGTTGCCGGCGCGGATGCGCGCCACGGTCTTGCCCACCAGGCTTTCGCCGCGCAGCATTTGCAGGTAGGCGTCGAACAACGCCAGGTCTTCGGCGGGCAGCGCCTGTCCAAGGCGCGTGCGCAGGTGTTCGATGTCGGTCTTTACCTTAGTGACCGCGTCGCGGAACGCGCTCACCTCGGTCTCGACGTCGCCGACTTTGCGATCCGGGATGGCGTTGAGATCGGTGGCGGGATAGATCACCACGGCCGTGCCGATGGCGATGCCGGGCGCGCCCGGCAAGCCTTGCAGATGGCGCAGCGCGCGCCGCCGTTCGCCTTGCAGGCCGTCGATGCCGCCGCTGGCCTCGGCGTGGGCGATGGCCCCGGCGAGTTGCGCGGCCATGGTGACGAGCAGCGTGACCTCGCTTTCGTCGAACTTGCGCCGCGCGCGCTGCCGCACCACCAGCACGCCGAGCACCTTGCGGTGATGAATGATGGGCACGCCCAAAAAAGCGTGGTAGCGTTCCTCGCCGGTCTCGGCGACAAAGCGGTAACGCGGATGATCGGGGGCGTTGTCCAGGTTGAGCGGCTCGGCGCGCTCCGCCACCACGCCAATCAAGCCTTCGCCGAAGTTCAGGCGCACCGCGCCCACCGCTTCGGGATTCAGGCCGTCGCTGGCCATCAACACGTATTGGTCATGGGCTTGATCGGTGAGGTACACCGAGCACACGTCCGCCGACATCGCCTGTTTGACGCGCTGCACGATGATGCCCAGCGCCTGCCCAAGGTCCTGGGCGGCGCTGACTTCCTGTATGATGCGCCGCAGCGTTTCGAGCATGGCCCGGTCCTCTAGCGCGACCCGGGCGAGAGGCGCGGGCCGGTGACGTCGAGCGCGGCATCCGCCGCGGGCGCGAGCAGCGGCGCCAATTCACGCAACGCCCGTTCGTACACCTGGCGCTTGAACGCCACCACTTCCTGCAACGGTTCCCAGTACTCCACCCAGCGCCAGCGGTCGAACTCCGGCTTGGCGCTCGCGTCCAGCCGCACCGCGTCTTCCCCGGCCAGCAAGCGCAGCATAAACCACACCTGTTTCTGGCCGATATAAAGAGGCGTCTTGTCGCGGCGGATCAGATTTTGCGGGAGCTGATAGCGCAGCCAGCCGCGCGTACTGCCGAGGATGCGCACATGCGACGGCTGCAAGCCGATCTCCTCCGCCATCTCGCGGTACAGCGCCTGCTGCGGGGTTTCGTTCTCGGCAATGCCGCCTTGCGGAAATTGCCACGCCTGCTGCCCGATGCGGCGCGCCCACAACAAGCGCCCCTGCGCATTGCTCAAAATAATGCCGACATTCGGCCGATAGCCGTCCGAGTGAACCACGTGTAATACCTGTTTAACTTGATTAACAGCATTGTTCCATAAACATTAAAATTATCAAACAGGTACAATGTATTATTTTGAATAATTCTAGACTTTTTCTAAATTCTCGACGAGGAAGACGCACGTTGGCTCTGGCGATTTTTGATTTGGACAACACCCTGCTCGGCGGCGACAGCGATTATTTGTGGGGCCGCTTCGTGGTGGAACAAGGCATCGTGGCGCGCGATGCCTACGAGAGCGAAAACGAGCGCTTTTATCAGGACTACGTGGCCGGCACGCTGGACATCCGCGCCTTTCTGGAATTCCAACTGCGCCCGCTGGCGCAACACACGCTGGCGGAACTGCACCGCTGGCGCGAACAATTCCTGCGCGAGAAGATTTGGCCGATCCTGCTGCCCAAGGCGCTGGCGCTGATCGATCAGCACCGCGCGCAGGGCGACACGCTGCTCATCATCACCGCCACCAACCGCTTCATCACCGAACCCATCGCGGCGCGCTTCGACGTGCCGCACCTGCTCGCCTCCGAACCGGAACTGCGCGACGGCCGCTACACCGGCCGCGTGCAAGGCACGCCTTGTTACCGCGAAGGCAAGGTGCGGCGGCTCGATGAATGGTTAAAGACGGCGAATGCTTCCATGCAAGGAAGCTGGTTTTACAGCGACTCGCACAACGACATTCCGCTGCTGGAGCGCGTCACGCACCCGGTCGCGGTGGACGCCGACGCGACGCTCGCGCAACACGCCGCGCAGCGCGGCTGGCCGGTGATTAGCTTACGATAAGAGACAGGAGCGGCCGCTGGCCGCTCCTGTGCGTAACATCAGGCGTGCGCGGCCAGCTTTTCGCGCAAGGTCTTGGCCGCCGACACCATGTTGCGCAGCGCGGTTTCCACTTCCGGCCAGTCGCGCGTCTTGAGGCCGCAGTCGGGGTTGATCCACAGGCGTTGCGGCGGAACCACTTTCGCGGCCTTTTCCATGAGCCGCACGATCTCGTCCTTGGTCGGCACGCGCGGCGAGTGGATGTCATAGACGCCCGGCCCGATTTCGTTGGGATAGGAATAGTTCACGAAGGCGTCGAGCAGTTCCATGTCGGAGCGCGAGGTCTCGATGGTGATGACGTCGGCGTCCAAGGCGGCGATGGAGTCGATGATGTCGTTGAACTCCGCGTAGCACATGTGCGTGTGAATTTGCGTGTCATCGCGTACGCTGCTGGAGGACACGCGGAACGCCTGCACCGCCCACTTGAGATACGCCGGGCGCTCGGCCTGGCGCAACGGCAAACCTTCGCGCAGCGCCGGCTCGTCGATCTGCACCACTTTGATGCCGGCCTTTTCCAAATCGCTTACTTCGTCGCGCAAGGCGAGTGCGATTTGCAGCGCGGTCTGGCTGCGCGGTTGATCGTCGCGCACGAACGCCCATTGCAGCATGGTCACCGGGCCGGTCAACATGCCCTTCATGGGACGCTTGGTGAGCGATTGCGCGTACACGCTCCACTCCACGGTCATGGGCTTGGGACGATGCACGTCGCCGAAAATAATCGGCGGCTTCACGCAGCGCGAGCCGTAGCTCTGCACCCAGCCGTTGGCGGTGAAACCGTAACCGTCCAGCAGTTCGCCGAAGTATTCCACCATGTCGTTGCGCTCAGCCTCTCCGTGCACCGGCACGTCCAGACCGATCTCTTCTTGCTTGCGCACCGCGTAGGCGATTTCCTGTTTCATGCGCTCGTTGTATTCGGCCGCGCTGATCTTGCCCGCCTTGAAGTCGCGGCGCGCGTTGCGGATCGCCTGGGTTTGCGGGAACGAGCCGATGGTGGTGGTGGGCAGCAGCGGCAGACCGAGGCGCTGTTCCTGCACCGCGCGGCGCTGCGGATAGGCGCTGGCGCGGCGCGCCATTTGCTCATTGAGCGCCTTCATGCGCGCCTGCACGTCGGCGCGATGGATACGCGGCGAGGATTTGCGCGACTGCACGGCGGCGTTGCTGGCGGCCAATTCCTTGGCGATAGCGTTACGGCCGCCCTCCAGGCCGCGCTTGAGAGTGACGACCTCCACCACTTTTTGCGCGGCGAACGCGAGCCAGGACTTGAACTCGTCGTCCAGGCCAGTTTCCAGCGCCAAATCCACCGGGCTGTGCAGCAGCGAACAGGACGGCGCCACCCATAGACGCTCGCCGATGCGCGCCTTGGCGGTTTCCAGCAGGCTCAGCGCCTTGTCCAGGTCGGCGCGCCAGATGTTGCGGCCGTCGACCACGCCCAGCGACAACACTTTATAAGGAGGCAACTGATCCAGCACCGCGCCGAGTTGTTGCGGCGCGCGCACCAGGTCGATGTGCAAGCCTTCCACCGGCAGGCGGCAGGCCAATTGCGTATTGTCTTCCAGCGCGGCGAAGTAGGTGGCGGCGAGCAGCTTCACGCCCGCCGCTTGCAACGCGTGATAGGTCGATTCGAAGCGGTCTTTCCACGCCTGCGGCAAATCCAACGCGAGGATCGGCTCGTCGATCTGCACCCATTCCACGCCGGCGGCCTTGAGGCGCGCCAGAATTTCGCCGTACACCGGCAGCAAGCGCTCCAACAGATTGAGCTTGTCGAACGCCGCGCCCTTGGTTTTGCCCAGCCACAGATAAGTCAGCGGCCCGACGAGTACGGGCTTGGCTTTATAACCCAGCGCCTGAGCCTCGGCGAGTTCGTCGAACAGTTTACCGGAGGCGATGCGGAAGGTTTGGTCGGCGCTGAATTCCGGGACGATGTAGTGGTAATTGGTGTCGAACCACTTGGTCATTTCGCAGGCGAAGGTGTCGGCTTGGCCTGCCTTATCGCCAGGGGCGCGGCCGCGCGCCATGCGGAAATAGGTGTTGAGATCGACGTTACCGTTCACCGTCCCGAAGCGCGCCGGCACCACGCCGAGCAGCGCGGACATGTCCAGCACATGGTCATACCACGTGAAATCGCCCACCGGCACGAGGTCCAGACCGGCGTCGGCCTGCAACTTCCAATGGCGCGCGCGCAGTTCCTTGCCGGTCGCCAGCAGCGCCTCGGTGTTCAGATCACCCTTCCAATAGGCTTCCACCGCGCGCTTCATTTCACGCTTCGCGCCGATGCGGGGAAAACCGAGATTATGTGCAATAGTCATAGCGGACTCCTGAAGTTGAACCATGTCTCACGCAAAGGCGCAAAGACGCAAAAAATTGAATTCATATTTCTAATGACCAATCTGGGTAACCATTTACTCAGGAGTCATAAAATAAGGCGACAAACCTTTATGAGATGACTCCTGAGCAAAACCCTGTTCACTCTACCCCCACCCTGTCCCGCCCCCTTAACGGGGGCGGGGACGTAACGGAAGGTGTTGTCTTACTTACTGACTTATGAGTAACAACACGGCTACACCCACTACTTCACACATTTAGCGCCTTTGCGCCTTTGCGCCTTTGCGTGAAATTTTTGGTTAGTGTGCCTTGCGGGCCAAATTGAATCAATTTATATATTTTCACATTTAACATGAAAATAATTTAAGATATAGCCATGCTGGATTTACGCCACTTGCACACTTTAACCACCCTGCGCGATTACGGTAGCCTGGCGCTGGCCGCGCAGCAGTTGCACGTGACGCAATCCGCGCTGTCGCACCAGATCAAGGCGCTGGAAGAGCATTATGGCTGCACGCTGTTTGTGCGCAAGAGCCGTCCGCTGCGCTGGACGCCCGCCGGCCAGCGTCTATTGGAATTGGCGGAGCAGGTGCTGACACAGATGCACACCGCGGAGCGCGACATCGCGCAACTGGTCAGTGGTCAGGGCGGACGCCTGCACATCGCGCTGGAGTGTCACAGTTGCTTCGAATGGCTGATGCCGAGCATGGACGCCTTCCGCGCGCGCCGGCCGGAGGTGAAAATGGATTTATCCGCCGGATTTAATTTCGACGCGCTGCCGGCGCTGCTGAAAGGCGACGTGGACCTGGTCATTACCTCGGACGCCACGGAAACGCCGGGCGTTATTTACAAACCGCTGTTCCGCTATCAGGCGATGCTGGTCACGGCCACCGATCATCCGCTCACGCAGCGCCAGTGGATCGAGCCGCGCGATCTGGCCGCGGAAACGCTCATCACCTATCCCGTGCCGCGCAGCCGCTTGGATATTTTCCGCTATTTTCTGCACCCCGCCGGCGTGGAGCCGCGCGCGCAGCGCACCGCGGAATTGACCTTGATGATTATGCAACTGGTGGCCAGCGGCCGCGGCGTGGCGGCCTTGCCCAATTGGGCGGTGGCGGATTACCTGGCTTACAACTACGTGGCGGCGCGCCCGCTCGGACGCGACGGCATGTGGGGCACGCTCTACGCGGCGCTGCGCGCGGAGCACGTGCACAGCGCCACCCTGCGCGACTTTATCAGTTTGGCTCGCGCGACCTCGTTCCGCACGCTCACCGGGATACGCCGCGTCACGTAAGACTTCAAGGAATCTCTGATTTATTCAGAGTTTCCGTGCGGTACACGGATGTGCCGCCATGTTTCGATTACGCAAGTAATTGAAACATGAAGAGAAGCCAAAAACTTTATTTCGGCTTCTCGTGCTTTGATAATTCCCGGATGGAATTATTCAGAGCTTCCTTAATTAATTTGGTAGCGGCTGATCTGTTCGGCAACTCCGCCGCGTTGCCGGTCGCGCAGCAACTGCGTCATGGCCTCCGCCGGCAACGGTTCACTGAACAAGAAACCTTGCATCCCGTCGCAACCCTCGCCACGCAGAAACGCCAACTGCTCCGCGGTCTCCACGCCCTCCGCAATCACTTTAAGCTGCAAGCTGTGGCCGAGCGTGATGATGCTTTTCGCCAACGCCGCGCTGTGCGCATCGCTGGTCATGTGGCGTACGAACGATTGATCGATTTTCAGCACGTTGAGCGGAAAATGCTTTAGGTAACTGAGCGACGAATAGCCGGTGCCGAAATCGTCGATGGCGATGTGCACGCCGCGTTCCTGGAACGCCGCCAGCAGCGCGCCGCTGGCCTTGGCGTTATCCATCAACAGCCCTTCGGTGATTTCCAGACCCAGATAATCGGGCGCCAGATCGGCGTTGCGCAGCGCGGCATCGATGACTTCCTGCAAATCGGCGCGCCGGAATTGGCGCGCCGACAGGTTGACGTTGATGCGCAGCGGCCCCAGGCCCGCGTCCTGCCACAGCTTGTTTTGCAGGCACGCGCTGTTGAGCACCCATTCCCCGATCGGCACGATCAAGCCGGTCTCTTCCGCGAGACCGATGAACTGCTCGGGATCGAGCAGCCCCATCTCCGGGTGCTGCCAGCGCAGCAGCGCCTCCGCGCCGGTGATGCGCCCGCTGCGCAATTCGATGAGCGGCTGATAATAAAGGCGCAGTTCGCCGCGCTCCAAGGCGCGCCGCAGCTTGCTTTCCAGGCCGACGCGTTCGCCCGCGCCCTCCATCTCCGCCGTGTAAAACTGATAATTGTTGCGGCCCTGCGCCTTGGCGTGATACATGGCGATATCGGCCTTCTTGAGCATACCGTCGATGTCGCCGGCGTGTTCCGGAAACAGGATGACGCCGATGCTGGCGGAGACGAAAATTTCCTCGCCGTCGATAATTTGCGGATGGGCGAGCGTGTCGAGAATTTTTTGCGCGACGGCGGCCGTCTGCTCCACGCGCTTGACGTCTTCCAGCACGATGGTGAATTCATCGCCGCCCAGGCGCGCGATGGTGTCGACTTCGCGCAGGCACAGCTTCAAGCGCTCCGCCACGCCGCGCAGCACTTGATCGCCGGCGCCGTGCCCCAAGGTGTCGTTGATGTTCTTGAAGCGATCCAAATCGAGAAACATCAGCGCCAGCGGTTGTTCGCCGCGCAGGCTGCGCGCCATGGCTTGCGCCAAGCGGTCGTAAAATAAACTGCGGTTCGGCAACCCGGTCAAGGCATCGTACTGCGCGAGACGGGTAAGGCGCAGCTCGGCGTGCTTGCGCTCGCTGATGTCGCGCGCGATGGTGGAGAGATATTCCAAGCTGCCGTCGGCGCGCTTGTGCGCCACGATGACCTGCGAGACCGGAATCTCGCTGCCGCCGCGGCTCAGCAGGGCGGTCTCGCCGTACCACGTGCCGTCGCGCAGCGCCGTGGGAATACCCTCGTCACGCAGCAATTCGGCGGCCCACGGCGCGCAGAAATCCGCGAAACTTTTGCCGGTCAGTTCCCGATCGCCCAGTCCCAGCAAATTTCTGCCGGCCTGGTTGACGTACAGCGTTTTATTATCGGGATCGGTGAAGCTGATGAAATCGGCGCTCGCCTCCATGATCGAGGCCAGGCGTTCGCGCACCTGATGCTGACGCGCGTCGTGCTTGAGCAACACGCCGCCGGTTACCAGCGCGCCCGCCGCCGCGCCGACGAGAAGAATCGGCAATGTCCACCAGCGCGCATCGGAATCGGGAACATTAAGGAAATACAAAGCCGACACGGTCAGCACCGCCACAATCAGCAATGCGGCGCAAACCGATCCCACGCACCGCGCCAGCATGGTTTTTAATGGTTGCATCGTTAACGTTCTTTTTAAATCTTCTTTAATACCCGCCCCACATGCGCCGTGTTTAAGAGCCTTTAACAAAATTAACCGCCGAGACGCCGAGGTCGCTAAAGAGAACACGCCTTTTCAAATGGTTAAAACTTGGTGCTCTTGGCGTCTCGGCGGTTCATTGTGTTAGAGGCTCTAAGACAGCTTGCGTCAAACTCGACGACTACCCCCTATAATACAAAAAAGAGGACACCGCTGTAGCGACGCCCTCTTCTCCACTCATCACTGACCACGCGCGACGTTCAGAAACCGAACGTCACCATCGCGCCGGCGCCCCAGTCCGGGCTGCCGTCGGTGAACCCCTTCACTGCGTAACCCTGCACCTTGGTCTTGGAGTCGAACTTGTGGCTGACATAGACGGTCGCCTCGTTTTGTGGCGAACTGCCGCCGGTGGATGCCTCGCGCAAGTCCCAGATCAAACCGCTGCTGGTCTGCGCGTTGATTTTATAGGCGCCGCCCAGCGTGCCGTAGAAAACGTTTTTGAAATCGGTGGCGGCCGTATCGCCCAGCCACTTGTAACCCAGCGTGCCGAACGGCGTGAATCGACCGTAACTCTTGTACACGTCCGCTTGCACGGCGTAATCGTTCTCGCCGGTGCCCAAACCTTTATCCTCATCGGCGGTGGCGAATTTTATTTTGCCGGTGACGTCCACGAGCGGAGCCGAGGCGCCGCCTTCGAGCACCATGTAGGTGGCCGCCGCCACCACGTCACCCAGGCCGGACTCGGTGCGCCGCGCGCCGCTGCCGGGGCCGATCACCACGCGTCCGTCGCCGCCGCCCACCACGCCGCCCGCGCTTTTGATGCTGATGTACGGCACGGTGAGTTTGAGCGTGGTGCGCCCGGTTTCGTATTTGCCGATCACCGGGATATATAAGATGTCGGTGGAGGTGGTTCCGCCGTATTTACCGCTGCTGTAGTCGAAGCCGGTGGTCATGCTGAAAGAATTCTGCTCGGCGCCCGCCGCTTGGCCACCGAGCAGTAAAACCGCTGCTACTATCGTTTTTTTATAATAAGAAGGTTTCATAACGATCCTCGGAGGTTTATTGGTGCGGAGAGAATGCACCAATTCCTCCGAGGGTTCAATAATTGTAAAAATTATTTAATCGTCACGTTCGACTCGCTCCGGGCGCTCGACGCGTTCGGCGCGCTCCACCTTTTCCGGACGCTCGACACGCTCTGCGCGCTCCGCGCGTTCCGGACGCTCCACTTTTGCCAATTTTTCAATTTCAGGACGCTCCACCTCGACATGCTCCACGTCGTCGTGGTCGATATCATCAGGACGCTCGACCTTCGCGGCATGGCGCTCGGCGTGTTCCGCGTCGTGTTGTTCATGACGCTCGCGATTGGCTTCCAGATGTTCCAGGGCGTTTTCCAACCCTTTGTTGCCGGGCTTACGCTCCAGATTGCGACGCACGCTGACGATGCCGTTGGAACCCGTGTTGGTGACGCTGTCGGTGCCGCCGATGCCGCCGGCGTCGGTGGTGGTCGTGCCGGTCGTCGCGCCCGTGGTATCGGTCGCGCCCGCCGTGGTCGTGTCGGTGCCCGTGGCCGCCGCATCGGTAGCCGTGTCCGTGGACGCCGTGGTTGTAGTATCAGACCCCGTAGCCGTAGTAGTATCTGCCGTGGTAGGGGTGATCGTGATGGCGGTATCGGTCGGCGCAACGGGGTCGGCGGCATGCAGCAGACCCGCGCCGCTTACCAGTAAGGCCGTGCCGACGGCGATAGCGAGCGTGTTTTTTGTGAGCATAATCTTCTCCTTAATTTAGTGATGCGTCGCGCGTGGCGCAGCCGCCCTTTTACTTGACGGGTTAGGGCTTGCTGTGTACTATAGTGGGAAAGTTTCCCACAGTCAAGCATCCGCGAGAAAAATTTACTCGTGGAAAATATTTACAATGATCAATAAAAAAATGGTAGTTTAATCATATGGATAGTTCTTTAAAGACCGCCGTCGTAGCGGTGCTGAGCCCGCTGGTGCGCTATTTGATCCGCCAGGGTTGGACGTGCCCGGCGCTGTGCGAAACGATCAAGAGTATTTATGTGGCCGAGGTCGTGCAGCCTTACAACGAAGATTCGGCGCGCGCCTCCACCGACAGCCGCGTCAGCCTGCTGACCGGGATTCATCGCAAGGACGTCAAGCGGCTGCGCGAAGAGCTGACGCAAGGCGGCCCGGCGGCGCGCAGCCTGCGCCGCGGAGCCAATCTGGCCGCGCAGGTGGTCGGCGCCTGGGTATCGACGCCTAAGTATTTGGCGGACGGCGCGCCCAAGATATTGCCGCTGCGCCACAAGGGCGGCGCGCCGAGTTTCGAACTGCTGGTGCGCGAGGCCCGGGCCGACATGCGCCCCAAGGCGGTGCTGGACGAACTGGTGCGCGCCGGCGTGGCGGAAACCGACAGCGACGGAAACGTTAGACTGCTGCGTACCGCGTATGTGTCCGCGCTGCCGCGCGACAAATTGGCGTTCCTTGGTGACAACGTCGGCGATCACTTGCAAACCGCGGTGCGCAATATCTCCACGCCGCATCAGCCGTTCATGGAGCGCGCGGTGTATTACGACGCGCTGCCGGCGCAAGCCCTGGAGGCGTTGCGCCCGGAACTGTTTCGCATGGGCGACCAATTGCTGCGCCAGGTGAACGAGAAGCTCATGCCACTGGAGACGGAAACTCCGGACGATGCCACGCCGCGCCACCGCGTGCGTCTCGGCGTTTACTACTATGAAGAACCGAGCCGCAAATACGCTGCGCCGGGAGATAATGATGAAGAAGACGATGCGTCCGATGACGCCGCTTAAACGGCGCGGCGCGGCGTTCGCCCTGGGCACGCTGCTGGCGCTGTTGGCCGCCTGCTTTACGCCGCAGCACCAGCAGGCGGCATCCGGCATCGGCGGCACCGGCATTTCCGGTATCGGCGGCACGGGCATCTCGTCCGGCATCGGCGGCACCGGGCATTCCGGCGGCATCGGCGGCACCGGCATTTCCTCCGGTATCGGCGGCACCGGTATCATCGCGCTCGGCGTGGTGCAAGGCTTCGGCAGCATCTTCGTCAACGGCCGCGAATATTTCCTCGACGATAACACGCGCGTCACCGTGGACGGCGCACCCGCCGCGGAGCGCGATCTGCAACTGGGCGACGTGGTGACCGTGCAGGCCGTGGTGGACGGCTCCGGACGCGCCGATTCGCTGGCGGTGGAGAAACGCCATGCGCTGCGCGGCCGCGTGGAAAAGGTCAACGCCCAAGACAATAGCATCACCGTGCTCGGCCAGAAGGTGCGCGTCACCGATAGCAGCCTGCTGCGCGATCAACAAGGCAAGGCGCTGAGCCTAGGTCAAATTCGCCGCGGTGACGCGGTGGCCGTCGGCGCCTTGCCGCGCGACGGCGAATGGGTGGCGATGCACGTCACGCGCGCGCCCAAGGATCAGGCGGGTTCGTTCCTGCTGCGCGGCAAGATCGACGCCGTGGATGCGCAGCGCGCCGAAATCAAAGTGGGCGAGCAGCGTATGCGCGTGAGCCGCGACGTCCTGCAAGACGCCCAGCCCGGCGCGGAAGTGTTGATTCGCGGCCGCTACGAACGCGCCACGCCGCGCGCCACGCACATACAGCGCGACACCGCGATGCTGGGCAGGCCCGGCGACCGCGTGGAAATGCTCGGTTACGCGCGTCCCAAGGATGATGCGGAACTCGTCAGCAACGGCGTGACCCTGCGCTATGACGCCAAGACCGACATCGGCGGCGGCACCAAGGCCGACCTCAAACCGGAACGCTTGCTGGCCCTGCACGGCACCGTGCGCAAGGACGGCAGCGTGGAGCTGGAGCGCGTGGATGTGGGCGTGTCGGCGATGCGCTACGAGCGGCCGTCCGCGCCCGATCGACGCGACGATAAATCCGAAAAACAGTCCGATTCGGAACGGCAAGGCGCGACACGGCGCGAGACGGTGGAGAAATCGAAATCCGAAAAACCGGATGCGGAAAAACCGCAGTCCGAAAAACCCGAAAAGGAAAATTCACATTCGGATAAACCCGACGTGGAAAAAGGCGTCCTCGACAAACCCGGCGCGGAAAAACCAGAAAAGGCGCAAGCCGATAAACCGGAAAAAGTAGAGAAAGTGGAAAAAGTGGAGAAGGTGGAAAAAGTTGAAAAAATAGAGAAGGTAGAGAGGCCGGACAAGGAAAATTCCGTGGAACGCCCAGAAAAACCCGATAAGAAACACCGCGATTAAACTACCTCGACAATGACACCATCTAATTAAAATTTAAGTGCCCCGGAGACGATTTGAACGTCCGACCTTCCCCTTAGGAGGGGGATGCTCTATCCAACTGAGCTACCGGGGCGTTGATGGTGCGTGGTGGCGCCATCCTTGGCGTTACAGCAGCAGCTTTTTTATACCCCAGCCTGTATATCCCTATACAGGCGTTCACTCGCTTCGCGAGCTCACCCAACTGAGCTACCGGGGCGAGCCGTGAAACGGCGAGCGCCACGCCAGGGATGGCGTGGCTGGGGCAACTGTGCGAAGCAGGATAGCGTAGCATAGTTGCTGTCAAGGCGTACTAGACGCACTAACGGTGACGCCAAATCAAAGATGATCTGGCATAGGGCAACCATGCATAGCAAAATAGCCTAGCACACTTACCCCTCCCGAAAAATTAATCCCTCCACTTCGCATCACGAAAAAACAATCCCGCCCCTACTCATGCCGCAGCGCATCGATGGGATTGAGTTGCGCTGCGCGGTGCGCGGGCACGTAGCCGAAGATCACGCCGATGACGGCGGAGAATAAAAAAGATAAAACATTGATGCCCGGGTTGAACAGATAAGGCACCTGCATCACGCGCGCCAAACCGATGGAAGCCCCGGTCGCCAGGATGACGCCGAGCAATCCACCCAGCGCGGCGAGCACCACGGCCTCGATCAAAAATTGCAGTAATACCTCGCGCTCCAGAGCGCCGATGGCGAGACGGATGCCGATCTCGCGCGTGCGTTCCGTCACCGACACCAGCATGATGTTCATGATGCCGATGCCGCCCACCAGCAAACTCACGGCGGCGACCGCGCCGAGCAGCATGGTCATGACGCGCGTGGTGCCGGTGAGTGTCTCCGCGATTTGCTTAGTATCCATTACGCGGAAGTTGTCGTCTTCGTTGACGGCGACTTTGCGGCGCTCGCGCATCAACGCTACGATCTGTTCCTTGGCTTTTTCGATAGAAACTCCATCCCGCACGGAAATCATCAAGGAGTTGACGTCTTGCGTGCCGCTGAGGCGGCGCTGCACCGTGCGCAGGGGCATGATCACGGTGTCGTCCTGATCGCGACCCATGGCGGATTGTCCCTTGGGCGCGAGCAGGCCGATCACTTCGCAGGCGAATTGTTTGACGCGGATGGTGTCGCCGACCGGATTTCGATTGCCGAACAATTCACGGCGCACGGTATCCCCGATCACGCACACCGCCTTGCCGGCGCGCTCTTCCGCCTCGTTGAAAAAACGGCCGGCGGCCAAGCGCCAATTGCCGGCGCGGAAGTACGCGGTGGTGCTGCCGGTGGCGGTGGTGGACCAACTGCGGGCCATGTGTATTACATTTACGGTTTCAGCCGCGGTGGGCGCGACGGCTTCGAGCCCGCTCAATTGCTCCTCGACGGCGACGGCGTCGCTTAGTTTAAAAGGGGGAGCGGAAGCGGAGGATGGACCGAACTGTCCGGGGCGCACGATAAGTAAATTGCTGCCCATGCTGGCGATTTGATTCTGCACGGCGCGCGTGGCGCCGTTGCCGAGCGTCACCATGGTGATGACCGCGCTCACGCCGATGACGATGCCGAGCACGGTGAGGAAGGAGCGCAGCACATTGCGCCGGATGGCGCGCAGCGCAAGCAGTAGCGTGTTCCACAGCATTATAGGGCGCCTCTAAATATTGTAGGCTCGATCACTCGCGTATGCCGGAGAGTTATCAACCCGGCAATATTCATTGCCGGGTTGATAACGGCAATCATGTTATTCTGTATAAGTATCGCATGATTTATAACGACACGCCCCAATGAGTATTCGTAAATCCGTCCTGGTTCTCCATGCCGAACATCCTGCCCGTTGACGACGTTATCCCCGCATTGAAGGAGGCGCTGCATAACGGCGACAATGCCGTATTGCAAGCGCCGCCCGGCGCCGGCAAGACTACTCGCGTACCCCTGAGCTTGCTCGATGAACCGTGGCTCAAGGGAAAACGCATCGTCATGCTGGAGCCACGGCAACTGGCGGCGCGTTCGGCGGCTTGGCACATGGCGCGTCAACTGGGTGAGGACATCGCGGGAACCGTAGGCTACCGCGTGCGGCTCGACAGCCGCGTCAGCGCACGCACGCGCATCGAGGTCATCACCGGCGGTATTCTCACCCGTTTTTTGCAGAACGATCCGTCATTGGACGGCGTCGGCCTGGTGATCTTCGATGAGTTTCACGAACGCAGTTTGCAGGCCGATCTGGAACTGGCGCTGTGCATCGAGATACAGCAGGCCTTGCGCGGCGATCTGCGCCTGCTGGTAATGTCCGCTACGCTGGACGGCGCGCCGATCGCGCGCTTGCTGGGACAGGCGCGCGTCATCACCAGCGCCGGGCGCAATTATCCGGTGGAGACGCGCTACGCACCGTCGTCAGACCCGCTCGATAAATCCGCTTTTCCTCATCACGTCGCCGCCGTCATTCGCCGCGCCCTTGCCGAAGAGTCCGGCAGTCTGCTGGTGTTTCTACCGGGGATCGGCGAGATCAAACAAGTGGAGCGATTATTGCGTGAGACGGCATTGGGACCAAATATCCTCATCACGCCACTGCACGGCGAACTGCCCATCGAAGCGCAGGAACTCGCTATCCTTCCGGCGGCGCCGGGACAACGCAAGATTGTGCTCGCCACGTCCATCGCCGAAACCAGTCTTACCATCGAGGGCGTGCGCATCGTCATCGACGGCGGCTGGTCGCGCGTGCCGCGCTTCGATCCCAACAGCGGCCTGACGCGACTTGCCACCGTGAGCGTGTCGCACGCCTCCGCCGAGCAGCGGCGCGGCCGCGCCGGACGGCTCGAACCCGGCGTGTGCTACCGCTTGTGGAGCGAAGGCGCCCATCAAAAATTGCCGGAATTTAATCGCCCCGAAATTCTCGACGCCGATCTCGCGCCGCTGGCTCTGGAGCTAGCCTTATGGGGCGCAAAAAGTCCCGCGGCGCTCGCGTGGCTGAATCCGCCGCCTACGGCGCACTACGATCAAGCCTGTGATCTGCTGCGCGCGCTCGGCGCCTTGGACGAGCGACGCGCCATTACTCCTCATGGACGGCGCATGGCGCAGCTCACCATGCATCCGCGCCTCGCTCACATGGTGCTCATGGGCATGGAACTCGGCCATGCCGCATTGGCCTGTGACCTGGCCGCTCTGCTCGGTGAACGCGACATCATCAAGGGCGAACGCGACGCCGATTTGCACGCGCGCCTGCACGCATTGCGCAACGGCGCCGTGGCAAACATCGACCGCGCCGCCTGCGCGCGCGTGCGCAAGCAAGCCGGGCAATGGCGGCGGCAGTTGCGCATCCAGGATCACGATACGGCGGGCATCGATCACACCGGCCTGTTACTCGCCTACGCCTATCCCGATCGCATCGCGCGGCGCCGTCCCGGCGATGAGCCGCGTTACCTGCTCGCCAACGGCCGCGGCGCATTTTTTCCGCGCCATGAACCCTTGAGTGCGATGGAGTACATCGTCGCCGCTCATCTCGACGGCGCGCAAAAAGAGGCGCGCATCTTTCTCGCCGCCGCCGTCACCCGCGCGGAACTGGAGGAATATTTCGCCGAACTCATGATCACGCGCGACGTCATCGAATGGGACAGCCGCAATGAATGCGTGCAGGCGCGCCGCCAGCGCTTGCTCGGCGCATTGATCCTGGACGATGCGCCGTTGCCCGACCCCGATACGGAAGCCGTTACCCGCGCCATGCTGCAAGGCATACGCGCGATGGGTGGCGCCTGCCTGCCGTGGAGCAAGGGACTGCGCAATTGGCAACAGCGCGTAGCGTTCCTGCATCGCCTCGATCCGCAACACTGGCCGGACGTCGGCGATGAAAAATTACTCGCCACGCTCGAGGAATGGCTGGCGCCGTATCTCGACAACGTCACGCGCCGCGCCCATCTCGCCGGCGTTAATCTGCACGCCGCGCTCACCGGCATGTTGAAATGGGAACAACAACGCGCGCTCGAGGAACTCGCGCCCACGCATCTCATCGCGCCCAGCGGTTCGCGCATCCCCATTGATTACGACAACGACCCGCCGGTGTTCGCCGTGCGCCTGCAGGAAATGTTCGGACTGCAGGAAACGCCGCGCATCGCCGGCGGCCGCGTCGCGTTGTTATTGCACCTGCTCTCGCCCGCTTATCGCCCGGTGCAGGTCACGCAGGATTTAGCCGGTTTCTGGGCGCGCGGTTATCATGACGTGAAGAAGGATTTAAAAGGACGCTACCCCAAACACCACTGGCCCGATGATCCGTTGCGCGCCCAAGCCACCGCGCGGGCCAAGCCGAAATCGAATTCATAGGCACTGTATTAGTAACCCGGCAATACCGGCTCGTTACGCGTATCGCTATCCACGCGCCCGTCCACGAAACGAATGATGCGTTTGGCGTACCGCGCCATCTCGGCTTCGTGCGTCACCATCAACACTGTAATGCCGCGCTCGCGGTTCAGCGCGCTGATCAGCTCCATGATCTCGCGGCTGGTGCGCGTATCGAGATTGCCGGTGGGCTCGTCGGCCAGCAACACGCTGGGGCGCGTGACAATGGCGCGCGCGATGGCGACGCGCTGCTGCTGGCCGCCGGAGAGTTCTCCCGGCGTGTGCGTTTCCCAGCCCTTGAGGCCGACCGACTCCAGCGCGGCGCGCGCGGCGGCGTGACGCTCGGCGGCGGGTTCACCGCGGTACAGCAGCGGCAATTCCACGTTTTCCAAAGCGGACGTGCGCGCCAGCAGATTGAAACCTTGGAACACAAAGCCGAGATAATAACGGCGCAGCAGCGCGCGTTGATTGCGCGATAATTGCTCCACGTGCACGCCATGGAATACATAACTTCCCGTGGTAGGCGTGTCGAGGCAGCCGAGGATGTTCATCGCGGTGGATTTCCCGGAGCCGCTGGGACCCATCACCGCCACGAACTCGCCCTCTTCGATGGTGAAATCAACGCCGCGCAGCGCTTGGAAGGTCGCCTGGCCTTGGCCGTAAACTTTTGTGACGCCCGTCACTTCGATGAGCGCGGGACGCGCGGCGGCATCGGTCATTGCCGCGTACTCAAAACCTCGGTGATGACGCGCATTCCGGCCCGGAGTTCGCCGCCGGTCACTTCACTCACGCGCCCGTCGCTCGCGCCCACCTGCACCGGGACCGCGAGCGGCTGGCCGTCGCGCAGTATCCACACTTGCTGTACGCCGTTTTTCCCTCCCGCATTGTTCGCGCGCCTGGGCGTGCTGCGCGGAAAGCGCGGCATCAAACTGGCGACCAGTCCGCCGCTTTGCTTTTCTTCCTTGGCTTCGACGGGCGGCGTAAAGCGCAGCGCGGCATTCGGCGCCAGCAACACGTCCTCGCGCCGCGCCGTAACGATGGTTGCGGTGGCGGTCATGCCGGGGCGCAGGCTGAGGTCGTCGTTAGTCACCGACAACACCGTCAAATAAGACACCACGTCCTCCTTCACCTGTGCACCGTAACCGACGCGCGTCACCACGGCGGAATAATCACGGTTGGGATAGGCGTCCACGTTGAACGTGGCCTCCTGCCCTTCGCGCACCTGCCCGACGTCGGCCTCATCGACATCGACTTGCAATTCCATCTGCGAGAGATTTTCCGCGAGCGTGAACAACACCGGCGCCTGCAACGAAGCGGCCACGGTCTGACCCGGCTCCACCTTGCGCACCAGCACCACGCCGTCTATCGGCGAGCGGATGATGGCCTTGGATAAATTTGTCTCGTCGGATTTGAGCGTGGCGCGCGCCTGCTCGACGCCGGCGCGGGCGCTGGCCTCGTTGGCGATGGCGCGCTTCAATGCGGCGTCGGCGGTTTCGAGTTCGGTTTGCGAAGGCACTTTACCACCGCTCAATTGCGCCACTTGCCGGAGCCGCGCGAGATTGGCGCGCGCCTCCGCGACGGTGGCCTGCATCTGCTGCACCTGCGCCTCGGCGGCGGCGAGCGCGGCCTTGGACCTGACGATCTGATCCTCGAGTTTCGCGGTGTCCAGGCGCGCCAGCACCTGGCCCTTCTTGATGCGGTCGTTATCGTCCACGAACACCGCTTCGACGGTGCCGGAAATTTCGCTGCCCACGTCCACTTGATTCGTCGGTTGCAGCTTGCCGGTGGCCGACACGGTCACGACCAGATTGCCGCGCACCACTTCCTCGGTCTGATAGCGCGGCGCTTGCGCATTGTTATCGGAACGCAGCAACCAATACCCGGTCACGGCCAAGACAACGAGCGCGACGATAATCAGCCAGCGCACGACTCTGCGCAACGCACTCGCGCGCCGATCCGCGCCGAGCAGTTGCGCGAGTTCTTCGCGCTGTTGCGTTGGATCATTCATAAAAATTTTCCTGTGCCGCGGCGGCATTGCCGATCGGCCATCCGCCGCCCAGTGCCTTGTAAAGTTGCACCAGCGCCGTCGCGCCCTCCGCCTCGGCGCTCGCCAAATTATCCTCGATAGTCAACACGGTGCGCTCGGTATTCAGCACGGTTTGGAAGTCGACCAGGCCGGACGTATAACGGTTGCGCGCGAGCAGCGCGGCATTGCGCGCGGCGTCACGCGCATTGCGCAGCGCGGCTTGCCGCTCGCGGCTGTTGGCAAACGCCACCAGCGCGTTCTCCACGTCTTGCAGCGCGGCGAGCACGGCGGCTTCATAATTCACCAACGCTTGCTGTTGTACCGCGTTTTGAATTTCGACCTGCTGACGCAAACGTCCGGCGTCGAAAATGGTTTGTCTGACGCTGGCCAACAACGAGCGCGTCACCGCGTTGCCGCCCAGCGCGCCGAGGCTGAGCGCCTCCAGGCCGATCGAGCCGCTCAGCGTAAAATTCGGATAACGCGCGGCCTGCGCCTGGCCGATGCGCACGGTCTCCGCCGCGAGTCGGCGTTCCGCGGCCCGCACATCGGGACGCCGGCGCAACACGTCGGCGGGAATACCGATCGCTACTTGATCGGACACGGTCGGAATGGGCGCGGGCGCGGCAAGTATCTCGTGCAAGGTCCCCGGCGCCTGACCGAGTAAAATCGCCAGACGATGCTCCGACTCCGCCAAGCTGGTCTCCAAGCTCGGAATCTGCGCGCGCGTCTGCTCGACGTTGGCGCGCGCCTGCTCCACGTCCAACGCACTCACCAGCCCCGCTTGCGCACGCCACTCGGTGAGTTGCAAGGTCTCGGCCTGGCTGGCGAGATTGTTGCGCGCGATGGCCAGCCGCGCCTGGAAGGCGCGCAGCTCCACGTAGTTACGCGCCACCTCGGCCACCAGCGTCACCTGCGTGTTGTACAAATCGGCCGCGCTTGCCTGCAAATCCGCCTGCGCCGCCTCCCTGCCGCGCCGCACGCCGCCGAACACATCCGGTTCCCAGCTTGCATCGAAACCCGCGTTATACAATTCAGACGTGTTGCCGCTGCCGACTTCCGCGCTGCCTTTACTTTGGCGCGCCGAACCCGATGCGGTAACGCTCGGATAAAACTCCGCGCCGGCCAACGCGCGCCGCGCACGCGCCTCGCGCAACCGTGCTTGGGCGCTGCGTAAATCGGTATTGCCGCGCAACGCCTGCTCGACCAACTCCGGCAACGTCGCATCGTTGAGCCGACGCCACCACTGTGACAAATCCCCGACCGGCTGCGCACTCGCCACCGCCACATCGCCGCGCCGCCAAGCCGCGGGCACATCCTGCGCAGGCGCCACATAATCCGGCCCCACCGCCGCGCAGCCCGATACCATCAACGCCAACACGCCCATTACGCAGGTGCGACGGTTAAAAACTAACAAAATCGAAGCGGTGCGAGATTGCACGAGGTCTCTTGAATGGCGGTCAGAAAAATAATCCGAAGCAGCCCGGCGGAACTCTACAATTATACAGCATCGGAATATGTTCGTCGGCTATTCCAGACCAGCCTTGAACGACGATCGGGAGGGCAAAATACGTCCTTACCTTGATTACACCGCCATGCAAAATCTTGAACGCGCCAATTCAATATCCGATTTCGCAAGATGCCTCGCTCTGGCCGTTACAGTATTGACATCGTATTCATTTCAGACTCCAAAGCGCCTTGAATGGCACTGCGAATAAATCGTCCGCAAACCGCACTGCGCTCTCACCGTCGTAAAGCACAACACCCGCGGCGAATCGTGCGCCGCTTGCACTTTTGAGTTTGCGCAACCCACGGAAATCCGACTCCGAGACCGTCGCCGCTGCCTTGACCTCAACTCCCGCGATGTCCCGCCCTTCGCGTTCCAGCACAATGTCCACTTCGTAGCCGTCTTTGTCGCGGAAATGATGGAAACTGATGGCATCTTCATGCCAGCTTGCTTGCCGCCGCAGCTCCTGAAATACGAATGTCTCCAGCAACTGGCCGAGCAACGCTCGGTCCTTCGCCAGCGCTGCCGCATCCACACCAAGCAGACTCGCTGCAAGGCCCGTATCGCCCATGTGCAATTTTGGAGTCTTCACTAATCGACTCAGCCGGTTGCTGTGCCACGGCGGGAGCATCTCGATCAAAAATATGCGCTCCAGAAGCGTCACATAATCGCGAATGGTCGGACGACTCAATTGGAACGGCGCAGCCAGTTCGCTCACATTCATCAGCCGCGCCGTCTGCCCTGCGGCCAATTGCAGCAGTCGGGGCAATGCATCCAATGCGCTGATACGCGCTAGCTCCCGCACATCGCGTTGCACCAACGTTTCAATATAGGCGCGATACCATTCACGCCGGCGACGGCCGGAGCCGCGTGCCAACGCTGCCGGATATCCACCTGCGACGATATGCTCCGCCAACTCCGCACCCAAGCGGCCGTACTTCCGCGCCTTGAACCCTCCCGAGAAAAGCACATCGAGAAAATGGGGCGTGCCCTGCGCGACCTCACACTGCGCCAGTGGGTGAAGCCGCAATAACTCCATGCGCCCGGCGAGCGAATCCGACAATTTCGGCGCCAGCAGCACATTGGCGGAACCGGTCAGAATGAAACGCCCCGGCCGACGATCGCGATCCACCGCCGCCTTCAGCGTAGCGAACAGCTCCGGTGTGCGCTGAACCTCATCAAGAATCACCCTGTCCGGTAAATCCGCCACGAAACCCACCGGGTCCGCCTTCGCCGCCGCAAGCTGCACCTCATCGTCGAAGGTAATGTATGTATATCCCTTGATGGTTTGCGCCAACGTCGTCTTGCCGCACTGGCGGGGACCATGCACCAGAACGACCGGCGTGTCTTCAAGCGCCCCAATCAACCTCGGGCGCAGAAAGCGGGTAATCATGGGTTGGGCAGTCATGCGGCCAATTGTAACAAAGGCCTTCGGCCAATTGAAACCTTTTTATTCGTCCAATTGAAACCCTGAACACAGCGGGCGCGGAAAGGTGAACGACTCCAGGGATGGAGGAGGTAGTGCGAAGCAGGATGCCCGAGCCGGGTACTGGCCGGCGCCGGATTTGGTGTCCTGGGCGTGGTCGCTGAGCAGGGATGTTCGAATGCCGCGATTCCCTGGATGGAAAGGAGCGGCCCCCAGCAAGCCTTCGTAGGCATCGCCCTTCACGTCGGCGCTCATCGACACCCAGGTTTCCTTGTCAATGAGGTCCACGATCAGCCGCCGCAGCTTGGCCGGGGCCTAGAACTTGTTCTGCGGCTTGTTGAAGATCAGCCCAAGCAAGCCCTTCTGGTTGCCCAGCGCTTCGAGGGTGTGGCGGTAGTGATCGAATATATCTCGTCGCCTACACATCTAACCCCCTCTCCCGCTTGCGGGAGTGCCAGGAAGAAGGTGATCAACGTATTCCTTATTCAGCAGAGAAAATCCTATTTGCAGCGCCCCCAGTATTGAAAAATTCGCACCGCTCGTCCATTACCCCCGCCGGGATGTTGGCCGTCTTTTTTCAATCCATTACCTTATTTGCATCGCACAAAATGTTGAATGCATCAATGCAAGACCTAAGCCCGGCAGTGTACGTATCTTTAAGTATTGAGGGTGACCGTTATTTTTCTCCGGATAAATCAGCGGTGATTGCCCGGAGTTGCTCTAGTGCAGCTTCTAAATCTTCTACCATTTCCTGCGCAATTATCTCGGGGGCAGGAAGGTTTTCCGAATCCTCAAGTGACTCATCCTTCAGCCAGAAGATGTCAAGGCTGGCCTTGTCACGGCTGATGAGTTCGTCGTAAGTGTAAGCGCGCCAGCGGCCGTCGGGGGATTTCTCCGACCACGTTGCCTTGCGGCTGTGTCGGTTCTCCGGGTTGTAGCACTTCACGAATTCATCCAGGTCCTCGCGCTTCAACGGATTGGTCTTGAGCGTGAAGTGCATGTTGGTGCGCAGGTCGTAGATCCAGAGCTTCTTGGTCCACGGGGTTTCGCTGGCGGGTTTCTTGTCGAAGAACAGGACGTTCGCCTTCACGCCTTGCGCGTAAAACAGGCCGGTGGGCAGGCGCAGCAGGGTGTGGACGTCGCACTCGTGCAGCAATTTTCTGCGTATCGTCTCGCCGGCGCCGCCTTCGAACAGCACGTTGTCGGGCACGACCACGGCGGCGCGGCCG